>JACRIO010000113.1 GCA_016220035.1 Planctomycetota bacterium
ACGAGAGCGGGCTGACGCCGCACAATTGAATGGTGACCGCGAGGAACACCCCGACGAGGACGAACTGCCAGTCGAGGTTCTGCGCAAGGAGCCCCTTGACCAGCGTCGCCATGAGCGTCGCCTGCGGCGCGGAGTACTTCTCGCCGATGTTGTGGGCGATCGTCCCGTCCGCGAGCATGTGCGGGTTGTCGAGGACGTTGATCGTGAGCCCGATCACCGCCGCGGCCGCGACCGCGCCGAACATGAGGCCGATCTGCTGGTACTTCGGCGTCGCGCCGACGAGGAAGCCCGTCTTCAAGTCCTGGCTCGTGGCGCCCGCGTTCGCGGCCGCGATGCACACCATGCCGCCGACGCACAACGCCATCGGCTGGTAGATGTCGCCCGTCCACCCGATGCCGACGAAGATCAGGCACGTCGCCATCAACGTCGCGATGGTCATGCCCGAGATCGGGTTCGAGGAGGAGCCGATGATGCCGACGATGCGCGACGCGACCGTCACGAAGAAGAATCCGAAGACGACGATCAGGACGCCCAGCAGGATTTTTCCGAGCAGCGTGCCCGGGATGAACGGCAGGAACGCGAGGATCGCGACGAGGGCGATGCTGCCGAAGATCACGACCGTGAGCGGGAGGTCGCGCTCCGTGCGCTTGACCAGGGCGGCGCCGACGCCGGAACTGCTCCGGATCGAGGCGAGGCTGCCCTTGAAGCTCGAGACGATCGTCGGGAGCGTCCGGATGAGCGTCATGAAGCCGCCCGCCGCGACGGCGCCCGCGCCGATCTGCCGCACGTAGGCGCGGTACACGGCCATGTTCAGCTTGGCGAACTCGTGCGTCATGGGGTCCCAACCGAACTTCTCGTTGAAGACGGTCAGGTCCTTGATCTCGCCGAGCTTCGCGAGCTGCGTCGCGATCATGTCCGCGGGCACGAGCGACGCGAGCAGCGGGATCAGCCCGAGCCACGCGAGCACGCCGCCGGCGACGAGCACGGCCGAGATGCGCGGTCCGATGATGTAGCCGACGCCGAGGTACTCGGGCGTGATGTCCGCGCTCACGGTCGCGGCGGGGAAGACCTTGCTCTTCGCCGCCGTGACGTAGGTCACCGTCTCGCGCACGACGAGCAGGATCTTCTGCAGCGTCGCGTACCCGAACGCGATGCCGAGACCGAGGAACGCCGTGCGCGCGAGATCGCCGCCCTTCTCGCCCGCGATGAGCACCGACGCGCACGCCGTTCCTTCGGGATAGGGCAAGTTCCCGTGCTCGTTAACGATGAGCGCGCGCCGCAGCGGGATCATCATGAGCACGCCCAGCGCCCCGCCGAGCAGTGCGAGCGTGAAGATCGTCCAGTAATTGAAGTAACTCGCGCCGACGCTCACTCCGTCCGCACCCCGCGCCAGGAACAAGAAGCCCGGCAGCGTGAACACGACGCCCGCGGCGATGCTCTCCCCCGCCGAGCCGATCGTCTGCACGATGTTGTTCTCGAGGATCGTCGACCCGCCGAACTTCTTGAGCAGCGAGATCGAGAGCACCGCGATCGGGATCGACGCCGAGACCGTGAGCCCGGCCTTGAGCGCGAGGTACACGGTCGACGCGCCGAAAATCAGACCGAACAGAACGCCGATGATCACCGACTTCGCGGTGAACTCGGCGACGTTCTGGTCGGCGCGGATGAACGGCTGGTGCTCGGCCTGCGGTGCAGGCGCGCTCGTCGGGGGGGCTTTTTCTCCCACGCGCTCCTCCTCTGGGGATCGTGGCGGTCGTTCGTGCGCCGTGGAACGCCTCACGGCCTCGCGGCCCGCTCCCGGCGGGGGGATGCTACCCGCGAGGCGGGGCCGATCAAGGCGCGAAACGGGCGGGAGCGCGCTCCGGCGTCTCGTGAGACGGTGGACGCCCGCCGCGGATCAGGGCGTCACGCGCCACAGCACGTCGTCGGTCGCGTCGAGGACGTAGAGCACGCCGGCGGGCGTTTCCGCGAGGGCGAACCGGTGTCCCGCCGGGAACTCGGGGGCTCCCACGGCCGTCGCGCAGTCGACCGCGAGCGGGCAGTCGCACGTCCCATTCGTCGCGCGCCGCCGCAGCACGCCCGTCCCGGAGTCGATCCAGTAGAGCTCGCCCGTGCTCGTCGCGAACGGCGCGACGGGTGCGTCGAGCTCCGCGCCCGCGAGCGACGGTCCCGCCGTCGTCGCGGCCGTGCCGTCACCCGCGAGCGTGGCCGAATCGCCGAAGAAGCCGCCGAAGGGGCTCGCGGCGCCGATCGTGAGCGTGCGCAGGCGATGGCCGAACCCGTTCGCGCCGCGCTCGCTCACGACGAGCCCGTTCGAGCACGAGAGCGTGAGCCCCGTGGGCGTGTCGAAGAAAGTCTGCGCGAGGCTGCCGTCGTTGAAGAGCGCCGTGCCGCCGCCCGCGATCGTGCTCACGCTCCCATCGGCGACGACGCGCACCGCATGGTTGCCCACGTCGGCGACGAACACACGCGGCGGCGTCTCGCCCGTCGGGCAGAGCGCCGAGGATTCGGTGAAGCTGAAGCGCGCGCGCCCCGCGCTGCCCGTCGCGGCGCCGTCGGCGAAGCCGGGGACGGGGTTGGGCTCGCCGGCCCAGAACCCGAGCGTGTTCGGCGTCGTGCGGTCGACGGAGAGCAGCGTGTTCGACGTGAGCTCCTGCACGAGCAGCGTGTCGAGGTCGAGCACGGCGACCGCGCCGAGTTCGGGCGGATCGGCGATGCCCGAGAGCGCGAGCAGCGCGGCGACCGTACCCGCGGAGACGAGTTCCTCCTCGACCAGCGTCGCGCCGGAAACATCGATCGAAACGACGGTCGCGTTCGCACCGGTCGCGTAGAGGAGCTCGGCGTCGCCGGCGGCGGCGAGCGCGGAGTTCTCCGTCGCCGCGAAGGTGAGGAGCGCGACCGCGGCCGGCGTCTGCGGCGCGGTGAAGACCTGCGCGGGCCCGCTGCAACCGTTCATGCCCGCCGCGTTGGGCACGAGTGCCGCCGCCGAACCGCCGCCGTCGGCGTTGCGGCAGGCGGCGAGGAGCGCGAGAAGGACGAGGCACGGGATGGCGGCGCGCATGGTGCGGCGCAGACTACCGCTCGCGCGCGCTCCGTGCACACGACCGCGCGGCGGGAACGCGCGGCGCATGGAAACGCGCTCGGCGCAGCGGCTCCTCGGCGCAGCGTGACGTGTTCCGTCGAGCCCTTCCGCGACGCATGGTGGCGAGTTCCACGGAGGGGCCCGCGCGGCTCGAAAGCGCGCTCGGCAGAGGGTGCGCACAGCACATGGAAACGCGCGCGGAGGAGCGGTAGCTTGCTCGCCCTCCGAACCTCCCTCCACTCCTGCCAGCGAACGCCATGGGACTCCTCAGCAAGCTCACCGGTTTCTCCACCCCGAAGAAGGCCACCGACGACACGCTGCTTTGCGCGGCGATGCTCCTGATGGCCGGCGCGGACGGCTCGATCGACGCGGGCGAGCTGGCGTCGGTCGGCGCGTTCGCGAGCACGCTCCCCGAGTTCAAGGAGCGCGACTTCCGCAAGACCGCCGACGACGCGATCAAGACGATCAAGAAGTACAAGTCGCTCGGCGAGGCCGTGAACGCGCTCGCGGAGCTCTCGAGCCCCGCGCTCAAGAAGAAGTGCTACGTGCTGTGCGCCGACATCGCGCTCGCGTCGGGCGACGTCGACGAGGCGGAGGACAAGCTGCTCGAGTCGATGCAGAAGGTGCTCGGCGTCGACGACCAGCTCGCGGCGAAGATCGTCGAGGTCCTCTCGCTCAAGTACGCGCGCTGAAGCGCGCGGACCGAGAACCCGAGGCAACTCGCCGTCGAGATCACGCGGCGACGAGCGGGGCGAGGTCCTCCGGGCGAACCGGGCCCTGGTGCAGCCGTGCGAGCACTGCATTGAGGGCCTGCAGCTCGAGGCGCGACGGCGAAGGGATCTCGATGCCGATCGGGCGGCCGTCCGCCGCGAAGTCGACGAGCAGTCCCCCGTCGAAGCGCTCCGTGCGGGCGCTCGTGTCGCCGTCGCGGCGCGGCAGGTAGTAGTAGGCGGCGAGCGCGCGCCCCTTGCGGTAGGTCACTTCGAGGTAGGCGTGTTTCATGGCGCACTCACAGGATACGCGGTGATGACGACGATGAGGTGAGCACCTTCATCGGGTTCCACGATCACCTCCCAGGGCACGGCCTCGCGCGCGGTTTCGACGACCCAGCGGCCGGGCTCCGCGTCGGGGCGCAGGTCCGTGGCGGCGGTCATCATGCTCCTCAGGTCGAGCTCGGTGAACCGCCGATCGACCCTGCGCTTGAGGACGTGCGAACTGAGCTCGAGCTCCCAGTCCCACCACTTCGGCCAGTCCGAACGTCCTCGGGTTCCCATGAGGGTCTGAATCGGCCGTTGGGCAATTCACGCGACGAAGATCGACTTGGGGAACGAACGCTTCCGGTGCTTGCCCGAGGACAAGATCTCGTGCTGCCGGAGTTTCGTCCCCTGCTTGTTCACGAGGTCGTGCCCTTCGGAGAGGAAGTGGCGGATCAGCGCTCGCTCGGCGATGTCCAGGCATTTCTCCAGGCGCTGTCCCTGTCGCGTGATGAGCGTGCCGCCGAGCACGACGCGTTTGCCCGTCTTCGCGTCGTCGAGATGCTTCATCCGCTTCAAGTTGTTGAGGTGCTGCTTCACCCGTGTTCGGAGGCGCAGCGCCTGACCGACGTAGAGCGCTTCGAACTTCTGGCCGTACTGGCGGCCGAAAATGTAGATCCCGGCTTCTTCGGAAACCCTCGACAGATCGACGCCGTACAGCATGTTCTCCTGACTGGCGTCGACGAGGCGAACGGGGCGCCCCCATTCGAGTTGCAGTTTCATCGCCGACGCTGGTGGCGCGTCGTCCCGCCCACTCGATCAAGGTGGTCTTGGCCGAGGGCGACGGCTGGAAACTCCCGATCGATCGGCCTTGCGAGCATCTTCATCATGGCGAGGGTCCAGGCTCGACTGGCGTCGAGCCCATGTCAAGGTCGCTGCGGAGGCCCGGAGCGCGCCGCGCGTGGAGGGCATTCTCCATGCTCGCGTCGCAGCGGATGAAAACCGTCGCCTACCGGCACTCGGCGCGCATTGTCGAGCGCGCCCGCCAGTCCGGCAACGCCGCGTGCGGGAGTTCGGGTACTTCGCGCGCAGCCCCTCGAGAGAACGCATCACCTCCGGCAGCCCAGCCACGCCTCGTCTCGGCCGCACTTTGGAAATGCATGCATATCGAGAGTGCTGGTTCAGAAATGCACGAGCGCGCCAAGCGGACGTTCCCCCATCGGGGCCCGCTGTCCTGACGCTCACCGAGTGCGGACGGCAATCGAAAACTGACCCACCCGGCGAACGACGAACCTCAGCCCGCTTCGCTCCCCGGCTTCGCGCCCGGCGCGACGGCGTCGCTCGCCTTGATCGTCTCGCGGTCGGATGTGAGCTCCTTCGCCTGCCCTTCCTCGAGCGTGAGCAGGTGCACGGGCTTCTTCCAGATCCGCGCGACGGGCTTCAGTGTCCCGGCGGCGCACATCAACTTCAGGTCGCCCCCCCCCTCGTGGCGGTACGAGCCGGAGAGGGTGTCCCCCAGGCTCGCTGCTGGTGTTCGGTCCGCGACAGGCGACCCCGCGGTCGCAGTTGTCGAGCCCTGGGACACGGCGTAGCTTCTCCCCCATGGTCGGCATCGACGCCCTCGCGCCGCATCGCGCGCGCATCCTCGAGCTCGCCCGCCGGCACGGCGTGCGCCGATTGCGGGTGTTCGGGTCCTTCGCGCGGGGCACAGCGAGGGAGGAGAGCGACCTCGACCTGATCGCGGACCTGGAACCGGACCGCACCCTGTTCGACCTGGGTGCCTTCGGCATGGATCTCGAGGAGCTGCTCGGTCGCCGCGTCGACCTCGTGACCGAGCCGGCGCTCCACTGGTCGATCCGCGAGACCGTCCTCTCGGAGTCGAAGCCGCTTTGAAGGACGACCGCCTGCACCTGCGCCACGTGCTCGAGTGCGCTTCCCGCATCGAGGCGTACGTCACGGGCGGACGCGCCGAGTTCCTTCGATCGACGCTCGTGCAGGATGCGGTGCTTCGCAACCTCCAGACGCTCGCCGAATCGACCCAGCGCATCTCCGAAGAGCGCAAGACCGCGCATCCGTCGGTCCCATGGCGCGCGCTCGCCGGCTTCCGCAACATCCTCGTGCACGGCTATCTCGGCGTGGACCTGGAGCAGGTCTGGCGCATCGTCGAGCTGGAGCTCCCGTCCTTGCGGATCGAGGTCGAGCGCATGCTGCTCGAACTCGACGTCTGATCGGGGCTCGCACTCGCCGCCCGCACCTCGACGCGTAGGTGCGAAGCGTGCCGAGCGGAGCGCGCGTCAGCCCGCTTCGCTCGCCGGCTTCGCGCCCGGCACGACGGCGTCGCTCGCCTTGATCGTCTCGCCGTCGCACGTGAGCTTCTTCCCCTGGCCCTCCTCGAGCGTCAAGAGGTGCACGGGCTTCTTCCAGATCCGCGCGACGTGCTTCAGCGTCTCGGCGGCGTGCATGAGCTGCAGGTCGCGGCCGTCGTGGCGATGCAGGAGCAGGAGCTCGCCCCGGCCCTCGTGGTTCTCCTCGACCAGTTCGATCTGCGGCAGTCCGCCCCACGACAGATCCTGGAGGAGCTTCTCCTTGATCTCGCGCCAGTCGCGATCGAGCACCTCGGTCCGGCCCGTGCGCGCGTTCTTGCCGAAGAGGAAGAGTTGGTTCGTGCGCGCGAAGTCCTCGTCGACGAGCTCGTCGATGAAGCTCGTGTCGTTGTGCGCGCGGCGCAGGCGGAAGAGGTCGTAGCCCTGCTCCTCGGCGTGGCGGTAGAGCTCGATTCCGAGCTTGTACGGGTTCAACTGTCCGCTCGCCGTGGCCGTGGCGCCGCTGTGGCAATCGGCGAAATCGACGATCTCGCTCTCCGCGAGCACGCCGCTCGTCAGGATGCGGCTGTGCCAGAACGAGGCCCAGCCCTCGTTCATGATCTTCGTCATGCGCTGCGGCATGAAGTAGTACGCCTCCGCGCGCACCATCCGCAGCACGTCGCGCTCCCACCGCTCGAGCGGCGCCTTCTCGAGCAGGAAGCCGAGCACGTCGAAGGTCGGCAGCGTCACGGCGCCCGACAGCGGCTCGGGCTCGGCCTGCTTCGCGGCGGAACGCGGATCGATCAGCGCCTCGAGGTTGCGCCGCGCGCGCTCGGCGTGCGACGCGGGCTCCGTCTCGCGCTTCCTGCGGCGCAGGTGCTCCGCGAGCGGCAGGAACGGGTCGACCAGGTTGTCCAGGGAGAGCGCGCGGTCGAGGAAGATCTCGACCGTGTCCGCGCCGCGCTCGTCGATGGCGCGCGAAAGGCGCGTGCCGTGGCTCGCCATCCGGTCGAGCATGTTGCGCTCGGTCGGCGCGAACCACAGGTTGTGCCGGAAGAAGTCCGCGTGTCCGAACACGTGCGCCATGACGAGCTTCTGCTCCATGTCCGTGTTCGTGCGCACGAGGTAGGCGTACGTCGGGTCGTTGTTGATCACGAGCTCGTAGATCTTCGAGAGCCCGTAGGTGCGCCCCTTCTCGAGGCGCTCGAAGTCCATCCCGAAGCGCCACGACGGATAGCGCACGGGGAAGCCGCCGTAGGCCGCGATCGCGTTCACGTCCTTCGCGTCGAGCATCTCGAAGACGACCGGGAAGAAGTCGAGGCCGAAGGCGCGCGCCACTTCCTCGATGCGGCGCGACTCCTCGCGCAGGCGCGGGGGGAGCGTGGAGGAGAGCGCCATCTCAGCGCCCCTTCCCGAGGAACGCCCGGATCGCCTCCGGGATGCCCTCGCGGTCGTTGATCGAGGCCGTCACGAGCCGTTCGTTGCCCTCGAGCGCCGAGTCGAGGTCCTTCTTGAACTGTCCCGAGCCGTAGGCCGACTTCACCTGCCCGTAGCAGAACTGGTTCACGCGCGGGAGCAGCTCGTCGCGCAGCAGCGTCACGCAGCGCTCCGTGTCGCGCGCGCTCCAGTTGTCGCCGTCGGAGTAGTGGAACGGGTAGATGTTCCAGTCCTCCGGCCGGTACTTGTCGAGCACGAGCTGCAAGACGAGCTCGTACGCCGAGCTGATCTTCGTGCCGCCGGACTCGCGCAAGTGGAAGAACGCGTCCTGGTCGACGATCTTCGCGACGGCGTCGTGGACGATGTAGACGACCTCGAGGTTCTTGTACTGGCTGCGCAGCCAGGTATCGATCCAGAAGGCCTTGATGCGCACGATGTCCTTCTGCTCGCGGCCCATCGAGCCGGACACGTCCATCACGTGGAAGATGACCGCGGAGCTGTCGGGCTGCGGGCAGCTCTTCTGCATGCGGAAGCGCTCGTCGTCGGCGATGGGCACGACGCGCGGTTCGGCGGGATCCCACTCCCCCGCCGCGATCGTGCGGCGCAGCGCGTTCTTGAACGTGCGCCGGAAGTGGCGCAGCGACTTCGGTCCGTGGCTGCGGATGCCGGTGAAGCGCCCACCTTCGGCGAGGAGGTGGCGTTCGCCGCGCGGCTGGATGTCGGGGAGCTCGAGCTCCTTCCCGAGCATCTCGGCGAGCTCCTCGAGCTCGACCTCGACCTCCATCACGTGCTGCCCCTCGTGCTCGCCCGCGGCACCCGCGCCGTCGCCCTCTTTCGCCTCGCCGCCGAGCGGATCGCCCTTCTCGCCGGGGCCTTGGCCCACGCCGCCCTTCTTGTTCTCGCCGAAGTGGAAGCGCGGGAGCTCGATCTGCGGCACCGGGATCGACACCGTGTGTTCGCCGCGGCGGCCGAGCAGCTCGCTCGTGGAGAGGTAGCGCCGCAGGTCCTTGCGCAGCTTGCCGCGCACGATCTCGCGGAAGCGGCTGCGGTCGCGTTCGATGCGGTACATGGCGTCAACTCGACGAGGAACGGTTGAATACGGCGCCAGGCACGTTTTTCACCCCTTCGCCAAATACGGTGCCAGGCACGTTTTTCACCCCTGCGCTGCACGCGTAGGCGCAGAGGAAGATGCGGAGCGCAGGGATGAAAAACGAGCCAGGCACCTAGGCCGCCTCCGACGGCGCGCGCTTCGCCTCGCCGCGCGCGAACAGGCCGGCGACGTAGTGGAGCACCTCCTCCGCGCTCATCTCGTCGTACCCGAAGTCGCGGATCAGGCGGTCGCGGATGACGCCGATCTTCTCCTGCGTGTCGGGGTCGATCACCGTCGAGACGAGGCTCGTGAGCTGGATCGAATCGCGCCGGTCTTCGAACACCTTGAGCTCGAGCGCGCGCGTCAGCCGTGCATTCTCGCGGAAGTGGAACGTGCCGCCCTCGAGGTGCACCGCCGCGATGTAGTTCATCAGCTCGTGGCGGAAGTCGCCCTTGCGCGACTCGGGGATCTCGATCTTCTCCTCGATCGAACGCATGAGGCGCTCGTCGGGGTCGGAGAGCCGCCCGTGCTCGTCCACGACCTTCTCGCGCGTGATGTGCGCCTTCACGTTGTCGATGTACTTGCTGCACAGGCGGTCGACGGCCTCCTTGTCGGAGACGATCGCCATCTGCACTTCGCGCTTGACGGTCTCTTCGTACTCCTCGCGCGCCACGGCGACGAGTTGCACGTAGCGCTTGCGCGTCTCCTCGTTCGAGACGAGCGAGTGGTGCCGCAACCCCGCCTCGAGCGCGTCCAGCACCATGAGCGGCCCGACCGTGAGTGCATCGGACGCGATGCAGGTCGCGATGCGATCCTGCACGTAGCGCGGGGAGATGCCGCTCATGCCCTCGCGCGGGTGCTGCTCCTTGATCTCGCGCAGTTGCTCGCGCGAAAAGCCCTGCACGTCCTGTCCGTCGTAGAGCCGCGCCTTCTGGAGCAGCGTCAGGTTGGGATGCGTGGGGTCCTCGAGGCGCGTGAGCACCGCCCACAACGCCGCGATCTCGAGCGTGTGCGGCGCGAGCGTGCGTCCGGACAGGCGCTTCTTCCCGAACTGGCGGCGGTGGATGTCGACCTCGTCCGAGCACGCGAGGTTGTACGGCACGTCGATCTTGATCGTGCGGTCGCGGAACGCCTCCATGAGGTCGTTGCTCGCGAGCTTCTTGTACTCGGGCTCGTTCGTGTGGCCGAGGATGACCTCGTCGATCGAGGTCTGCGCGAACTTGCGCGGCTTGATCGAGTGCTCCTGCGTCGCGCCGAGCAGGTCGTAAAGGAACGCGACGTCGAGCTTGAGCACCTCGACGAACTCGAGCATCCCGCGGTTCGCGACGTTGAACTCGCCGTCGAAGTTGAACGCACGCGGGTCGGAGTCGCTGCCGTACTCGGCGATCTTCCTGTAGTTCAGGTCGCCCGTGAGCTCGGTCGAGTCCTGGTTCTTCTCGTCCTTCGGCTGGAACGTGCCGATGCCGACGCGGTCCTTCTCGGAGAGCACCACGCGCCGCACGCGCACGTGCTCGACGACCTTGGCCCAGTCGCCGGCGTAGCGCTGCATCAGGAGTTCGTGGAAGTAGCGACTCACCGGATCGAGCTCGCCCTGGAGCGTGATGCGGTACTCGCGGCGCAGCTTCTTGTTGAGGCGCTCCTCGACCGCCTTGCGCGCCTCGGTGGGCACGAGCAAGAGCGGCTCCTGGTGCATCGGCGACGGCACGACCGCGCCGTCGACGCGCCACTCGAACGTGAACAAGGCGCCCTCGTCGGTGCGCGAGTACGTCTCGAGCCCGCGCTTGAGCAGGCGCGCGATGGTCGACTTCGCCGAGCCGACCGGTCCGTGCAGGAGGAGCACGCGCCGCTCGGGCCCGAGGCCGCGCGCGCCGGCGCGCAAGGTCTGCACGAGCTGCGCGAGCGGCTCGTCGAGGCCGTACACCGCGTCCTGTCCGTCCGTGAAGGGGTCGTCGAAGATCTTCCAGCGCTTGTGCGCGCCGCGCTTCTCCGGCTTCACCGAGCCGTGGCTGTCGATCATGTCGTAGAGCCGCTGCCACGCGTTGCGCGCGACGAGGGGGTTCTTCTCCGCGATCTCCAGGTACTCCTGGAACGTCCCCTCCCAATGCAGCGCGGCAAACCGCTCGGAGGAGAGGCTCTGGCGGACGAGTTCGAAGATCGGAGAGGCGGGATCGGTCATGTTCGCTCCGGCGTCGGGCCGCGCTCGTCGCGAGGCGGTCCCGGCTCGCTTGTCGGACGCAACGCTCGGGAACCTGAGCAAGGATTTCCGGGCGGCGCGTCAGTGCTGGAACTAGCCTCCGTGCGTGGGCGCTGACAGGGCCCTTTTCCGCGCGGTTCCGCGCGCTCGGAGCGTGCGTCGCGCGCGCGAGGACGCGTATCCTGCGCGCCCGCATGCTCCCCCGCCCCGGATCCGCCGCGAACACGTCGGCCCGCCGCCGGCTCGGCCCGCTCTTCGCGCTCGCGCTCCTCGCGGGTTGTTCCAGCGACGCACGCGACGCGGGGACGAAGCCCGACGCGCGGGCGCTCGGGCCGAACGCCTGGAAACACCTCCAGACGCTCGTCGCGCTCGGCCCGCGCCCGCCGGGGAGTCCCGCGCTCGAGAAGACGCGCGTCTACCTCGAGACGGAGCTCGCGCGCGCCGGGTTCCACCCCGAGCGCGAACCCTTCGAGGCCAGGACGCCGGTCGGCGTGTTCCAGCTCGCGAACGTGCGCGCCGACCTGCCGGCGCGGACCGCGAGCGCGCCGCGGGTGATCCTCGCGACGCACTTCGACACGAAGCTCGGCCTCGACGGCTTCGTGGGCGCGAACGACGGCGGATCGGGCACGGCGCTCCTGCTCGAGCTCGCGCGCGTGCTCGCCGACGGCGGCCCGCGGGACGTCGCGCTGCGCTTCCTCTTCCTCGACGGCGAGGAGGCGACGCGCGCGCAGTGGGAGGGCGAGGACAACTGCTACGGCTCGCGCCACCACGCGCGGGAGCTCGTGCGGTCGGGTGCTGCCGCGAACGTGCGCGCGTTCGTGTTGCTCGACATGATCGGCGACAAGGACCTCGCGCTCGTGGACGAAACCTGGTCGGACCGCCGGCTGAAGGAGCTCTTCCGAGCCGCGGCGAAGCGCGCGGGCCGTCCGCAGATCTTCGCGGGCCGCTCCGAGGCGATCGAGGACGACCACGGCCCGTTCCTCGACGCCGACATTCCGAGCATCGACCTGATCGACTTCTCCTACGGCCCGAACCACGCGTGGTGGCACACGCGCGAGGACACGCTCGACAAGTGCTCCGAGCAGAGCCTCGCCGACGTCGGCCTGCTCGTGCTCGCCGCGCTCCCGGCGCTGGAGCACGAGTTCGCGCGCTGATGCGTGCCTAACGGAGCTCGATCGGGAGCTCGACCGCGCCCGCGCGCAGCGAGCGGATCGAGAGCTTCGCGCTCGCGCCCTCCGCGCCGCGCACGACGAGGCGCAGGTGCACGCGCTCGCCGCCCGCGAGGTGGCCGAGCTCGAACGCGCCCGCGCGGACCAAAACAGGCGCGTGGATCGCGTTCGCGTCGCCGCGCGCGAGCGCGACGGCGGCGAGGTCCGCGCCCGCGAACTCGG
>JACRIO010000119.1 GCA_016220035.1 Planctomycetota bacterium
ATACGGAGTCAGGTGACTTTTTCCCCGATTCGCGCCCGAACCCCCGCGCGTTGGGTCTGGACGTGGAGGCGCGAATCGGGGAAAAAGTCACCTGACTCCGTATGATCGAAACCCGCACCTTCCAAGCCGAGGTCCAGGAGCTGCTCGGCCTCGTCATCCACTCGCTCTACAAGCACGAGGAGATCTTCCTGCGCGAGCTCGTCTCGAACGCGAGCGACGCGTGCGACAAGCTGCGCTTCGAGGCGCTGACCGACCCGGCGCTCGGCGTGAAGGAGGACGAGCTCGCGATCACGATCGAGGTCGACCGGACGACGCGCACGCTGACCGTGAGCGACAACGGCATCGGGATGAGCCGGGACGAGCTCGCGGAGAACCTGGGCACGATCGCGCGCTCGGGGACGAAGGCCTTCCTGCGCGAGCTGAAGGACAAGGGCGGCACGGCGAGCCCCGCGCTCATCGGGCAGTTCGGCGTCGGCTTCTATTCGAGCTTCATCGTCGCGGACCGGGTGGTCGTCGAGAGCCGCCGCGCGGGCGCGTCGGAGGCGTGGCGCTGGACCTCGGAGGGCAAGGGCGAGTTCACGATCGAGGCGGGCGCGCGCGCGACGCGCGGCACGAGTGTCACGCTCCACCTGCGCCCGCACGGCGCGGACGAAGAGCACCCGCAGGATTTCACGAGCGCGTTCACGCTGCGCGGCATCGTGAAGAAGTACTCCGACTTCGTGGCCTTTCCGATCCGCATGGAGGTCGAGCGCTGGGAACCGAAGGAGGGCGGCAAGCCCGGCGAGGGCGCGACGGTACGCGCGGTCGAGACGCTGAACTCGATGCGCCCTTTGTGGACGCGCGCGAAGGACGAGATCACCGCCGACGAGCACGCCGAGTTCTACCGCCACCTCGCGCACGACTTCGAGGCGCCGCTCGAGACCATCCACTTCAAGGCCGAAGGCACGCTCGAGTACACGGCCCTGCTCTACGTCCCCGCGCGCCGGCCGATGGACCTCTTCTCGAGTGAGTCGTCGAAGAGCTCCCTCCAGCTCTACGTGAAGCGCGTCCTGATCCTCGGCGACTGCCACGACCTGCTCCCGCCGTGGCTGCGCTTCGCGAAGGGCGTCGTCGACGCGCCCGACCTGCCGCTGAACGTGGCGCGCGACGTCCTGCAGCAGAACGCGCAGGTGCGCCAGATCCAGAAGCGCTTGACGAAGCGCGTGTGCGAGAGCCTCGCGCAGATGCTGGAGAAGGACCGCGCGCGCTACGCGGGCTTCTGGACGAACTTCGGGATGCTGATCAAAGAGGGCATCTACTCGGGCGGCGACGAGGACCAGCGCTTGTCGAAGTTGGCGCTCTTCCCGACGACGCACGGCGCCGAGGCGACGACGCTCGTCGAGTACGTCGCGCGCATGAAGGCGGGGCAGGAGGCCATCTGGTACCTCGCGGGCGACGAGAAGGCGTCCTTGGAGGGCTCGCCGCACTTGGAGGACTTCGCGAAACGCGGCGAGGAGGTGCTCTTCTTCGTCGACCCCGTCGACGAATGGCTCCTCGAGCGTTTCCGCGAGTTCGACGGAAAACCGCTGCGCGCGATCGACCGCGAGGGCGCGCACGTGGAGTCGACGAGCGAGAAGGAAGCCCGCGAGGCGCTCGAACGCGAGCACCGCGCGACCCTCTCCGCGATCGAGCGCGAGCTCGCGAACCACGTGAAGGCCGTGCGCTTCTCGACGCGCCTCACGGAGAGCCCCGCGGCGCTCGTCAGCGACGAAAACGCGATCGGCCCCAACATGGAGCGCCTGATGCGCGCCGCGAATCAAACGGTCGAGCCGCAGAAGCGCGTCTTGGAGCTCAACCCCGACCACGCGCTCTTCCAGAAGCTCGCACGCCTCTGCAAGGAACACGGCGAGACGTCCCCCGAGTTCCAGGACCACGTCGCGCTCCTGCACGGCCAGGCCCTGCTCGCGGAAGGCTCGTCGCTGCCCGAGCCGGGGCGCTTCGCGCGGCTGTTGGCGAAGCTGCTCGCGTAGCCGTGGATTCTTCGGGACAGGCGAGCGGTGACGCGCGTCCGGCCAGGGCCTGTCGATCGGCGTCGTCGAGGCGGCCGCTTCACTTCGGCTCGCGCCCGACCTTCCCGCTCACCGCGCGTGCCGCGCGCACGCCGACGTTGAGCGAGCGGTAGCCGGGGTGATCCTCGTTCCTGCGCGACAGGCGGTTCTCCGCCGCGTCCTCGAGGAAGCTCCCGCCGCGCAGCACGCGGTTCGTCATGCCGTAGGGCGTGCGCTCGCCGTCGCCCGCGAGCGGCGTCTGGTTGTAGGGGCCCGCGAGGTCGCGGCACCACTCCCAGAGGTTGCCTTGGGTGTCGAAGAGGCCGTAGTCGTTCGGGCGGAAGCGGCCGACGGGCGCGTGGATCACGTAGTCGTCCTTCACGTTCATCGCGAAGGGCTGGTCCGTCCCGCCGAGCTTGTCGTCCGCCTGGAGCGTCTGGTCGCGCACGTTGGCGGCGCCGTCGAGCGCGTCCTCTGCGTCGCCCGTGTAGACCGTGTCCTCCTGGCCCGCGCGCGCGGCGCACTCCCACTGCGCTTCCGTCGGCAGCGCGAGGCCCATCCGCGCGAGCCACTTGTTCGCGTCGTTCCAGGTGATGCCCTCGATCGGATGGCTCAGGTCGACGGTCGTTCCCCCGCGCACGAGCCCGGCCTTGAGGAAGCTCGGGTTGCGCAGCACGACGCGCGTCCATTGGCCCTGCGTCAGCTCGTGCTTCGCGAGGAAGTAGGGGGCGAGCTCGATCGTCGCGACCGGCGACTCGTCCGGCTCGGCCTCGGGGAAATGCCGATCGCCGCTCGGGTCCGTGCTCTGCGCGCCCATCCGGAACTTTCCGCCCGGGATCAGCACGAGCACGACACCCGTCTTGTCCTCGATCACGAGCCGCCCGTCCGTGCCGCGCGCCGGCGCGTCGCCCGTGATCGGGTAGAGGAACTCCCACAAGCCGCTCTGCGCGTCACGCTCGAGCGGCAGGAGGCCGAGCTGCGGCTCGATCACGAGGCCGTCGTACTTGGGGCAGAGCTTGCGATCGCGGATCGACGTGATCGCGCGCTCCCAGGCCGCGCGCGCGCTGGGGCCGCTGATCGTCTTCTCCGCGAGCGTGCGCGCCCACTCCGCGCGCTCCGGCACGGAGAGGCCGAGCTTCGAGCGCGCGCGCGTGCCCGACGACAGCGACTCGAGCGCCGCGGGGAGCTTGGCGAAGTACCGATACTGCGTGCGCGCGACGACGCTGTCGAAGGCCCACTCCCATTCCGCTTCCAGCTCGCGCTGCAGCGTCGCGGCCTCCTCCGCGAGCTTGTCGGTGTCGGCTTGGTAGCTCGTCGCGAAACCCTTCCGGTTCACGCGCTTGAGCTCGTCCTCGAGCTTCGCGACGGAGCCGAGCACGGCCGCGCGCCGCCCCGCCTCGCACTTCTCGGCGTCGCGTTTCAACTTCTCCGCGAGGTCGCGCGCGTCGTCCGCGCGGCCGTTGCGGAAGAGCGCCCACGCGAGTGTGTCCTCGAGCTCGATCACGGTCTCCGCCGGCGCGGTCTCGAGCCCGCGCTCGACCAGCTTCAGCGCGAGCGGTTCGTTGCCGTCCGAGTCGCGATCGAAGCCGACGAGCTTCCAGGCGAGCTCGTTCAGGCGCAGCGGCTCGGTCGGGAAGAGCGCCCAGTCGGGAGCCGCCCGCATCGACTCGGGCTCGGGCGGGTCGCCGCTCTGCCAGCGCGCGAGGACGATGCTGCGGAACTCGACGCGCTGGCGCTTCGCCGTGACGTCGCGCTGGCGCGGATCGGCCTCGAGCAGGCGCTTCAACTCCTCCGGCGCGCGTTGGCGGCCCTGCCGGCGCACCTCCTCGAGCTCGTGTTGCACGGCGGCCAGCGTCTCGGGCCGCGTGAGCTCCGCCGCCGAGCGCGTCCATTCCTCGAGCGCGGGGAGAAGCTCGACGTTCGTGAGCGGCCACAGGCGCTCCGCCTCCTCCGCCAACCCGTCGACGCGCGCGGCGAGCGTGAGGAGCTCCGTCTTGCGCGCCTTCTCGCTCTCCGCCTCCGCCGCGCGGCGCTGCGACACGACGACGGCCGCGAGCCCGCCGATCGCGACGAGCACCCCGCCCGCGAGCGACGCGGCGAGCGGTCGGTTGCGCTTCACCCACTTCGTGAGCTCGACGACCGCACCCGTGCGGTACGCCTTCACGACGCGCCCCTCGAGGAACGCGCGCAGATCGGACGCGAGCTCCAACGTGTCCGCGTACCGCGCCTCCATCGCGCGCGCCATCGCCTTCTCGCAGATGGCGGCGAGCTCGGGCGGAACGTCCTTGCGCAGTTCGGCGATCGGCGTCGGCGCGCCTTGCTGCACGAGCCCCAGCACCGTCCGGTTCGTGAGGCGCGCGAGCGGCGGCACGTACGGCATCTGCCGCGCGAGCAGGTGGTAGAGCATCGCGCCGAGCGCGTAGACGTCCGCGCGCGCGCCGAGCTTCTCGATGTCGCCGCGCGCCTGCTCGGGCGGCATGTACGCGGGCGTGCCCATGACGTCGCCGTCCATCGTGATCAGCGGCGAGTCGGGCGTGTCCTCGCGCTCGTCGCGCCGTTCCGTTTTGACACTCTTGACGCTGACCGTGAAGTCGGTGCGCAGGCGGATGTCGTGGCTGTCCTTGCGCCCGACGACGCGCGCGAGGCCCCAGTCCATGACGTAGACCTCGCCGAAGCTGCCGACCATCACGTTCGCGGGCTTCAGGTCGCGGTGGATCACGCCCTTCTTGTGCGCGTAGGCCATCGCTTCGCACACGCGCAGCACGATCGAGAGCGCGCGCGTCTCGGTCCACTCGGGGTCGCCGGCGAAGACGCGCTCGAAGACGTGCTTCAAATCGCGGCCCTTCACGAGCTTCATCGTGAAGTAGACGCGCCCGTCGCCGTCGAGGCCGAGCTCGTGCACGGGCACGATGCCGGGATGGTCGAGCTGGCCCGTGATCTGCGCCTCCTCGAGGAAGCGCGCGAGGCGGTTCTCGTCGACCTCGCTCTTCGAGCCCTCGCCCGTGCGCTCGCGCTGCGAGAGGATCACCTTCATCGCGAGGTCGCGGCGCAGGTCCTCGTCCCACACCTTCAAGATGGCGCCCATGCCGCCGCGCGCGATCTCGCCTTCGAGCCGGTAGCGCGTGCGCTCGTGCGCGTGCTTCGAGAGGCGCTCGACGAACTCGGAGGACCTCCCGCTGGGCGCGCCGCTGCCCGCCTCGCCGAGCGAGATCTCGGGGTCGAGCTCCTTGCCGTACCGCTGCGAGAGCCGCGCCGCGAAGGAGCGCGCGCTTTCGTCGTCGCGGCGGAGCAACCCCGAGAGGCGGAGCACGCCCTCGAGCGCGAGGAACTGCCCGTGGAGCGCGCGCAAAGCCCGCTCGTGCTGCGCGTGCTCGCGCACGAAGCGCTCGAACTCGGCCTGCTCGGCGCCGTCGTGCCGCGCGAGGAAGTCGGCGAAGAGCGAGTCGGGCGTCGGCGACGGATCGGCGGGGGACATTCGAGCGCGGGGGAGGAGGCGCGGGGATCGGGGCGCAGTCTAGCCAGCGCCGTCGTGGGGGCTCAAAGCTGGAGTGCTGCGAAGGGGGTTCCCAGGCTCGACCGGGGCGCATAGCATCGACCCAGCTTCTTCGTGTTCCCGGTGCGACGAGCACCGGCCGTCCCCTCGGTCTGCTCGCCATGCACGTCACGCACTTCCCGTCCGCCCTCTTCGTTCTTCTCGTCGGTTCGCTGGCCACACCGCTCCGCGCGCAGGAGCCGCCGGTCGCACCGGCCTCGCGCGTGAGCTCGGAAGGCCTCGTGCTCCAGCATCCGAGCCAGGACCTGCGCCTCTCGGTCGCGAACGGCACCGCGACGGTGGCGGTGAAGCACGGCGACGCGCGCGCGGAGTTGCACCTTTCGACGCGCGCGTTCGGCCGCGCGGGCCGCGAAGCCGAAGCGACCGCGGGCACGGCGCGCATCGACGGTTCGCGGCTCTCGATCGCGCGCGGAGCGATCACCGAATGGTTCGTGGAGGACGCGCTCGGCTTCGAGCAGGGTTGGGACGTGCCGGCGAAGCCCGCGGGCGACGGCGAAGTGTCGATCGAGGTCGCGGTCGACGGCGTGGGCGCGCGTATCGCGGAGAACGGACGTAGCGCGGACTTCATCGACGGCACGGGGACGCGCTGGCTTCATTACATGCGCCTCGCGGCGTACGACGCGGCGAAAAAGCCGCTCCCCGCGCGGCTGGTCGGCGTCCCCGGCGGCCTCGCGGTGCGCGTCGACGACCGCGGCGCGGCGTATCCGATCACGATCGACCCCACGCTGACGACCGTGGCGTGGAGCTTCGAGAGCGACGTGACGAACGGCGAGCTCGAAGGTGCGAGCACCGCCGGCGATGTGAACGGCGACGGGTACAGCGACTTCATCATCGGCGTCCCGGATCAGCTCGTCTTGCTCTTCCATGGTTCGCCGAGCGGCCTCCATACGACCCCGGATTGGCAGAGCGCGCCGCCCCAGGCCGGAGCGCGATACGGGTACCACGTGCGCGCGCTGGGCGACCTCAACGGCGACGGGTTCGACGACGTCGCGATCAGCGCCTACTTCCACGATGGGACCTTCGTCGACGAGGGCGTCGTCTACGTGCACCTCGGGTCGGGCGCGGGGCTCGCGAGCGTCCCGACCTGGACGATCCTCGGAGGAGCGCCGACGCTTCGGCTCCACGTGCGCGCGCACGCCGGCGACGTCGATGGCGACGGGCTCGCGGACGTGCTGGTACAGACCGAGGGGACGACGGTGAACGAGCTCCGGCTCTACCGCGGATCCGCGACATTGATGCCGGGGGTCGCGAGCCTCGTGCCCGCTCCGATCTGGACGCTCACGGCCGCCGACGTCGCGCCCACGTACATCCCAGCGGCCACGTTCAACCTGCACGTCACGGCCGCGGGCGTCGGCGACACGAACCGCGATGGATACGACGACGTGCTCGTGGGGAGCTCGGACAGCGTGAGCGGCGGCTACGTGCTCCTCTTGCGCGGCAGCCCGAGCGGGCCGGTGATGCCGCCGGCGCTCTTCCTCGTCTCGCCCTTGGGCGCAGCGGCGAAGCGCTATGGAGTCTACGTCTCCGGCACCGGCGACATCAACGGGGACGGCTACGCGGACCTGTTCGTCTCCGATATTGGTGCTCTCTCGGCGCGCGGCGAGGCGTACGTCTACCTGAGCGATCCCGCGAGCCATCCCCTCGCGATCTTCGACACGGCCCCGTCGCAGACGATCACGGGCTCCCAGGTCGCGATGGAGCTCGGCCGCGCGACGCCGACCGGGGACTTCGACGGAGACGGGTTCGCGGACCTCATGATCTCCGGCGTCGAGCACGCCTCCGGCACGGGGCAGGTCCTGCTCTTCCGCGGTGGAGGCTCCGCGCTCACTCTCCACGACACGAGCAGCGGACCGAATCAACCGGGCGCACTCTTCGGTCACAACCTCGGCGGCGCGGGCGACGTCAACGGCGACGGGTACTCCGACCTCTTCGCGACCGCGCTGCGCTACGACCACGGCGAGACGAACGAGGGCGCGGTCTTCGTCTACCACGGCGGGCCGACCACGGCCGCGGTCCAGCCCGTGCTGCCCGGCCGCACCGCATCGCTCGCCGGGACGTCGGCCTCGCGCTTCGCGAAGTCGATCGCCGTGAACGGGGACCTCGACGGCGACGGCTTCAGCGATCTGCTCGTCGGCGCGCCGGACACGGATACGGGCGCCGGCGTCGACGCCGGGCGCATTGCGGTCTATCGCGGGACGAAGGACGGCCTCGAATCCGTCGCGCACAGCCTCGACGGCACCGTCGCGGGCGCGCAGTTCGGCGCGAGCGTCGCGTGGGCCGGCGACGTGAACAACGACGGGTACACGGACGTGATCGCGGGCGCTCCGAGCTTCGGCAGTGGTCCGCAGGTGCTCGCCGGGCGTGCGCAGCTCTTCCTCGGGAACGCGTCGACGACGCTCGGCGCCGCCGTGTGGACCTTCGTCGGCCCCGACGCCGGTGCGCGCTTCGGCTCGTCCGTCGGCTCGGCGGGCGACGTGAACGGCGACGGCTACCTCGACGTCGTCGTCGGCGCGCCCGGCACGCACAACGGGCTCTCGGAGCGCGGCGCGGCGTTCGTGTTCCACGGCAGCGCAACGGGCCTCGCGAACACGCCGAACGTCGTGCTCGAAGGCCCGGCCGCGCTCAACGTGCACTTCGGCGCGAGCGTCGCGACCGCGGGCGACGTCGATCGCGACGGGTATTCCGACGTCGTGGTCGGGGCCCCCGACTACTCGGGCCCTGAGGCGAGCGAAGGCCGCGTGTACCTGTTCCTCGGCGGCTCGAACGGCCTCGTCACGCCGGAAGCGTGGAGCGCGGACTCGAATGTCCCGAGCGCGCAGCTCGGCTTCAGCGTCTCGACCGCGGGCGACGTCGATTCCGATGGGTTCGCGGACGTGATCGCCGGAGCGCCGGGATACCTCGGCGCGACGCTCGGCGGCAAAGTGTTCACCTACCGCGGTCAGAGCGGCCCGATTCCGCTCGCGAGCGCCGGCACGTTCGACCTCGGAACGCCGGGAGCGCGCTTCGGCGCGGTGGTGGCGTTCGCCGGCGATCTCAACGGCGACGGTTTCTCAGACGTCGCGGCGGGCGCGCCGGACTACGGCGGAGGGATCGGGCGGGTCGAGTCCATGCTGGGCGGCAGCTCGGGCTTCGTTTGGTGTAGTTGCCTGAACCACACGGGCTCGGTCGGTCAGCACCTCGGCGAGAGCCTCGCGGGCGGCGGCGACGTCGACGGCAATGGGTACAGCGATCTGATCGAGGGCGCGCCGCAGAGCCTGAACGGAGAACTGCTCATCTACGTGGGCACGACGAACTACGGCGGCACCTACCGGGTGCAATCGCGCCGCGTGAACGCGGCCGCGGCCGTCGACCTGCTCTGCTTGCAGGCGGATTCCCCGAACACGGTCCGTCTGCGTTCAGGCACGGCGAACCCCAACGACATCAACTCGACGCCGGCGGGGCTCGCGCGCGTGGCGGTGGAGTGGGAGATGGCTTCGGGCGCCGCCCTGCTCGACGGAATGAGCGTCGCCCACGCTCCGTTCGCTGCGCTTCCCGGAGGTGGGACCCTCGACGCGCTCGTGAGCGGATTGAACCAGAACGAGCGCTACCAATGGCGCTCGCGCCTCGCGACGACGAACCCGTTCTTCCCGCATTCGCGCTGGGTGCAGCTCCAGGGCAACAGCAAGCACGAGAAGAAGTTCGGCAGCGGCGTCGACTGCAATGGGAACGGGATTTCGGATCCGATCGAGGTGGCGCAGAACCCGGCGCTCGATTGCGACGCGAACCTGATGATCGACTCCTGCCAGATCGTGCTGGATCCGACGGTCGACTGCGACAGCGACGGAACGCTGAATGCGTGCGAGCTGTTCGCGAACGATTGCGACGGAGACGGGTGTCCTGACGATTGCGAACTCACGGGCACGATCGTGGGCTGCGGGCCGGGAGCGGACTGCAACGCGAACAACGTGCTCGACAACTGCGAGATCACGGGGAACCCGTCGCTCGACGCGAACGGCGATGGGATCCTCGACACTTGTCAGTTCACGGCCTTCTGCTTCGGCGACGGGACGGGGACGGCGTGCCCGTGCGGCAATTCAGGTGGCCTCGGCCGCGGCTGCGCGAACTCGGTCAACGCGAACGGCGCCGTGCTCACGGTGACCGGCGTGCCGAGCATCACGACCGACACGCTCGTCCTGCACAGCACGGGCATGCCCAACTCGGCGGCGCCGTCGTCGCTCTATCTGCAGGGCACGGCGCAGGACAACGGCGGCCTCGGCACGCCGATCCAGGACGGGTTGCGCTGCGTGACGGGCACGATCGTGCGTCTGGGCACGCGCCCGAACGCGGCCAACCAGTCTCAATACCCCGACGCCGGCAACCAGATCATCTCGATCCGCGGCGGCATCACCGTGCCGGGCACGACGCGCTATTACCAAGTGTTCTACCGCAACGCCGCGACGGCCTTCTGTCCGCCGGGCACGGCGAACTGGACGAACGGGCTCGCGGTCACCTGGCACTTGTGAGCGGCGGGTGGTGGCAGGGGAGCGGCCGGCGCGCACAGCACGGAGTTCGCAACCGCGCCGTTCCTGCGGGGTAGTCCCGGCGTGCCCAATCGCTTCCCGCTTTCGCTGGTCGCCGCGGCGCTCGTGGGACTCGCTTGCGTCGCGCAACGGGCACCGGTGCTGGTGCCCGCGCGGCCGACCCGTCCGCTCACGCCGCGGAAGATCGAGGAGCGCGACGAGCTCGGCCTCACCGACGCGGACTTCGCGCGTCCCGCGCCGCTCGTGAAGCGCGGGCCCGGCCTGCGGGCCGAGGCGGGGCGCGAGCTTTGCGCGCGCTCTGCCGACACGCCCGAGTGGCGCGTCTCGGAGTCGGCGCACTACTTCTTCGTCGTGTGCGGCCGCGACGCGGTGTTCGCGCGGCGGCTCGCCGAGCACGCCGAGGCGGCGCGGGCGCTCGTGCGCTCCTTCTTCCCGCACCCCGAGCTCGATCCCGTGCCGATCGACTGCGCGCCCTGCGTCGTGCGCTGCGCGAAGGACCGTGACCAGTTCTGCTCCTACGGCGGGCCCCCGGGCGGACGCGGGTATTGGAACCCGCTCGCGCGCGAGCTCGTCGTGCACGGCGAGCACTCCGATCGCGACGCGACGACGTGGCACGCGTTGCAGGGGCTCGTCTTCCACGCGTACATGAGCGAGGTCTTCGGCACGTGCGCGCTCGCTCCGTGGTTCGCGGCGGGTAACGCCGAGTTCTTCGCGGGCTTCGACGTCACGCGCACGGAGCGCGCGGACGGGCCGATCGAGCTCGTCCCCGCGCCGAACGCGACCGCGCGCGAGACCTGGCGTGCCCGCGACGCGCAGGGCGAGCTCCCGCCGTTGAAGGAGCTCCTGCACGCCGAGCGCTTCGAGCTGGACCGCTACGTGGGCTCGATGATCCAGTCCTGGGCGCTGGTGCAGCACCTGCGCGAGATCGAGCGCGCGACACCGGAGCACCCGCATGCGCGGATCCTCGCGCGTTGGCTCGCGGCCTGGCTCGAGGACGGCGATGCACAGCGCGCGACGGAGCACGCCTTCGCCGGCGTCGACCTCGACGCACTCGAGCGCGACGTGCGGAGCTCCTGCTCGGCGTTGGGGCGCGCGGGTGACCGCCGATAGGGGGCTCTCGACGTGAATGGGCCGCTTGGTGGCGTCGCTCTTGATTCGGCAAGAGCTCCGGCGTCCTCGGTCCTCGACGGCTCCGCTCGGTGGCGAGAATCGGGTCGGCCCAGGCTAGACTCGGGACGAGGACAGCATGGCCAGGATCTACCTCGAGACCAGCTTCGTGAGCGCCTGCGTCACGGATCGCCAGGACGTCGCCAGCGCGTACCGGCGTGACGAGAGCTTGCAATGGTGGCGCTCCGAGGCGGCCAGACATGCGCTCTTCGTGTCCGCCGAGGTGCTTGCCGAACTCTCGGCTCCGGGCCACCGAAGGAGCCTCGAGGCCGTCGAGTGGATTCGTGGGATCCCGCTTCTGCCGATCGGTCCGGACGAGGTCGGCTTGGCGAAGTTGTTCGTGAACGAGCGGGTGATGCCGGGTCCGGTGGGGGGCGACGCGCTCCATGTCGCGGTGGCCTGCTGGCATCGGTGTGAACACCTTCTCAGTTGGAACGTGAAGCACCTCGCGAATCCGAACAAGTCGAAGCACCTCGCGGTCCTGTGCATGCGCATGGGGCTTCCGGCACCTTCGATCGTGACCCCCGAGAGCCTTTGGGAAGGTGGAGCATGACGGAACGATCCGATTCCGAGCCGACAAACGAGCCGCGGCGCGTCGATCCGCTCCTCGACGACGTGCGCGCGGCGCGGCGCCGCGTGTGGGAGGATGCAGGGGGGACCTTCGAGGGTCTGCTCGCGCGGCTCGAGGTCATCCAGCGCGAGTACGGCGCCATGGTCGTGCGCGACGCGGGTGGGCCGCAGTACGGAAGCGACACTCGGCCGCGCCCGAGTGGATCGAACGATGCACGACCGCGCCCGTAGCACTCGACGATCGCATGGGGATCGACGGCCATGTGAGTACCCGCGTGACGCCCGAACTGCTCTGGGTCGATGACGATGGAACGCAAGCCCGAGGATGAATGTCGCGAGGATGGGGCAGACCCCTTCCTGGAGGAGATCCGCCGCCTTCGGATGGAACTCTCCGAGGAACACGGGAACGACGTACGCCGCCTCGGCGAGTACCTGATGCAGCGGCAGCGCGAGCACGCGGAGTTGCTGGTCCGCGAGCCCGCGCCTCCGACCTACGGATCCAGCTCCGAGCCGAACGGGGCGGACACCCCCGAGCGCTGACTTTCGCGAACGCCCGCGCGCTCACCGCACGCCGAGCGCCTGCAGCCTTCCCGCGAGCCCGGTCCAGTTGCTCGAGTTGTCCTGCGACGGGTCGCTTGCCTGCTGCTCGAGGTCGGCGAGCAGCGTCGCGAAGCTCGCGTGGCCCGTCCAGCAGTCGAGCGCGCGCTTCAGGTAGCGGTTCTCGAGGCCCTTCCCCGCGCTCCCTTGCGTCGCATCGCTCGCGTAGGCGAGCGCCTGCCACGGGTGGAAGATCTCGACGCCGCCGCACAGACCGTCGGCGGGGAGGTAGCGCGCGCCCCAGCGCTTCACGTCCGAGAACGGCGGCGACGCGTAGTCGTCGTTCGGCGCAATCGCGATGCCCTGGCGCGGCCCCGAGAGGTAGAGCGTCGGGTGCGCGGGGTCGGGCTGCCAGTCGTTTTGGATCCGCTGCCACGGCGGGCCGAAGAACAGGTACTCGACGCCCTTCACGAGCAGCGCTTCGAGCTCGGCGCGCCGCGCCTCGTCGACGCCGCGGTAGACGCTCGCGTTCATGCAGCGCAGCGCGTGCATCAGGAAGAAGCACTCGAAGGTCTGCGCGACCGTGTACTTCTTCGGGTCGAGCAGGCGCTCGTTCACCATCCGCTGCAAGAGACCCGACGGCTGCGCCGCGTCGAGCAGGAGCTTCGACATGCGGTCGAACCACGCGCGGTTCCGCGCGCGCCACTCCGGGGTCGCCGTCGAGTAGGCCGCGCACATCGCGTCGATGCCCCAGCCGTCCTCGCGGCCGAACCACAGGCCTTGGTGGGGGTGCTCGGCGACGATCTTCTCCCACACCGCGAGCGTCACGCCCGGCGACCAGTCCACGGGCACGTGCGGACTCTCGTGGCGCATCAAGCGGTAGAGCTCGGCGGACAGGAGCAAATCGTCCTTCGCCATCGCGTCGTTCCCGAGCCACACGAGCGCCTTCGTGTTCTTCGTGTAGCGCACCATGTGCTGGTCGTCGTGCGGCCACCACGCGAGCAGGTTCGCGGGCGAGTCGAGCACGCTGCCGTCCTTCGCGTACCAGTTCCCCTGGTCGTACGGGGGGCGCAGGCCGTGCTCGACGACCCACTTCACCGCGTCGCTCGCGGGCGGGCCCCACTTGCACGGCAGCTTGAACTCGGGCGCGATCACATTGCCATTGGTGCGGAAGTCGAACGGGATCCGCCCTTCGGCGTCCAAGCGCGCGTGGTAGCCGACCGGGTCGCCGCGCGCGTCGTACATCGCCTCGGGCTGGCGGCACACGTTCATGCGGTGCAGCAGCTCGAGGTAGCGGTAGCCCGCCGCCGAAGCCGCGTACGCGACGGCCTGGCCTTCGAGCGTCGCGATGCCCTCGCCGCCGACACCGCCTGCTTCCTTCACGAACCACGGGTGCGCCCAACCCATCACGCCCGAGGTGACGTACCAGCCCTTCGCCGTGCCCGTGCTCAGCGCCTCGACGAGGTCGCGCAGCTCGCCTTCGTGGCGCGCGCGCAGCGCCGCCTTGCCCGACAGGTTCGCGCGGCGCACGCCGTCGAAGCTCGCGAGCAGGTCGCGCGCCGCGAAGTAGCGCGCCGTGTCCGGGTTCCACCACGACCACAGACCGTCGCCGCGCTGGCAGAACGCGAGGCCTTCGTGCGCGAGCTCCGCCTTCGCGAGCTTCGCGTTCAGGCCTTCGCCGCTCGCGTCGAGCGGCGCGAGCACGAGGCGGCGCTCGAACTGCGCCTGTGGCCCCATGAGGTGCATGCGGCCTTCCGGGAGCGGCTTCACGATCGGGAACACGCGGTTCGGGCCCTCGTCGTACGGCTCGCCCCAGGACGGGTCCTTCACCTCGGGGATCGCGGTCCAGCCCTTCGGCACGACGAGCTCGACGTCCCTCCAGTAGATCGCGCCGACCGGACGCTCGCCGAGCTCCTGGCTCGCGCGGCCCGAGGTCATGCCGTTGTGCAGCCGAAGGTCGAGGCGGACGAGATCGTCCGCCGATTGTTCGGTGACGTACGCATGCATGCCCATCAGGTGCACGAACGCCCTGCGGATCGATTCGGTAACCCCATCGCCCGCGCCGCTGCCGCCGCCGCCTCCGTTGCACGGGGCGCCGTGGAGCCGGCGCACGCGTCGGTAGGGACCGGAGCCGACCTCGCGGTCGTCGCGGCCACGTGGCGCGGTCGGGGATTCGCGCAGCGACATCGAGTAGGTGCGGCCCTCGAGCCCGTGCGCGCGCAGTCGGAAGACCTCCCGGTCCGTGTCGCGCTCGATCGACGTTCGCAGCTGCTCGTCCGCCGGCGCGCGCAGCAGCGCATCGACCACGGCGGAGCGCTCGTACGCGCGCAACTCGACGCGCGGCCCGAGCACGACCTCGAACGCGACCGGCGCGCCGCGCTGCTCGTCTTGCGCGAGCTCGACTAGTGCCAGGAGCTCGACCACGTCCGCATCATTGTCGGGCGCGCGCGAGACGACCTCGACCTGCGCGGGCACGAGCGCGCGACCAGGACCGTGACTCCGCACGAAGAGCGTTCCGCGCAGGTCCTCGATCCGCGCGCCGTCGGGCAGCGGCAGCGTGCCGTGCAGGAGGAACGGCGAGCGCCCCGGGGCCAAGAGCGCCATGCGCGCGACGCGGTGCTCCTCTGGACCGGCCTGTGCGCTCGACGACAGCAGGCCGATCGAGGCGAGGAGCAGCGCGAGCAGGCGACCGAGACGGCGAACGCGGAGGAGCGAAGGTGCGGGGCGCATCGTGGAGCACCATCCTGCCGGTTCGAGCCCCGCCTTGTCGCGCCTTCGTCGCCCGCGCCGCGGACGCGCGGAAGTCCGCCTTCCAGTCCTCCGCGCACTTTGGCAAGGTGCGCGCGTGGACCCGCTCGCGCTCCTCCTTCCGCTGGCCGAAAGCGCCGGCCCCGGCTTCGTACGCGACCTCGCGGTCGTGCTCTGCGTCGCCGCGGTCACCACGGTGCTCTTCCAGCGCCTGCACCAGCCGGTCGTGCTCGGTTACCTGCTCGCGGGCCTGATCGTCGGGCCGCACCTCTTCTTCCACCTCGTCGGCGACCAGGGCACGATCCAGACGCTCTCCGAGCTCGGCGTCATCCTCCTGATGCTGTCGATCGGGCTCGAGTTCCGCTTCGCGAAGCTGGTCGAGCTCGGTCCCTCCGCCGCGTTCACCACGGTGGTCGAGGTGGGCCTCATGCTGTGGCTCGGCTTCAGCGCGGGCCACCTCCTCGGCTGGAACACGCGCGAGTGTCTCTTCGCGGGCGGCATCGTCGCCGTGTCGTCGACCTTGCTCATCCGCAAGGTGTTCACGGAGCTGCACGTCGAACCGCGGATCCGCGAGATCGTCACCGGCGTGCTCGTGTTCGAGGACCTCGTCGCGGTGCTCCTTCTCGCCGTGCTCACCGCGCTGTCCGCCGGCGCGGAGTTCGACGCCAGCATCGTCGGTGAGGCCGCGCTGCGCCTCGGCGTGTTCCTCGCGCTCACGATCGGCGTCGGGCTCCTCGTCGTGCCGCGCGCGTTCCGCGCGATCCTCTCCTTGAAGCGCAAGGAGACCGTGCTCGTCGCCGCCATCGGGCTCTCGTTCGCGCTCGCGCTGCTCGCGGAGAAGGCCCAGTGCTCCTCCGCGCTCGGCGCGTTCCTCGCGGGCATGCTGATCGCCGAATCGGGCCAGGGCGAGTGGGTCGAGGAGCTCATCCGGCCCGTGCGCGACATGTTCGCGGCGATCTTCTTCGTGTCCGTGGGCATGTTGATCGACCCGCGGCTCCTGCTCGTGCACTGGCCGGCGGTCGCGGTCCTCGCCGCGGTCGTGCTCGTCGGCAAGGTCGTCGGCGTCTCCTTCGGGACGTTCCTCACGGGCAAGGACACGACCACCGCGCTGCGCTCGGGCCTGTGCATGGCGCAGATCGGCGAGCTCTCCTTCGTGATCGCCGCGATCGGCGTGTCGTCGAAGGCGGCGGGGGAGTTTCTCTACCCGGTCGCGGTCGGCGTGTCGTCGCTCACCGCGTTCCTGTCGCCGTGGTTGATCCGCGAATCCGCGCCGATCGCGAGCTTCCTCGACGCGCGCCTGCCGCGCGCGCTGTCGACCTTCACGCACCTCTACGGCTCGTGGATCGCCTCGATCCGCTCGAAGACGTCGCGCGACAAGCGCTGGAAGAGCATCCGGCGCGCGGCGATCGTCGTCCTGCTCGACGGCGGCCTGCTCGCGGGGCTGCTCATCGCGGGGAGCGTCGGCCTCGACCGTTTCGCGGGCCACGTCGTGCGCTGGACGGAAATCGAGCCGCGCTGGGCGCGCGCGCTCGTGATCGGCGCGATCGCGGGCCTGTGCGTGTTCCCGTGGACCGGGATCGCGCGCGGTGCGAAGCGGCTCGCGGTGACGCTCTCCGAGATGGCCATCCCGCCGGTCGCGGCGGGCCGCATGGACTCGGGCGCCGCGCCGCGGCGCGCACTCGTCGTCGGATTGCAGTTCGCGATCGTGCTCTGCATCGGCGTGCCGATCGCGGTCGTCACCGAGCCGTTCCTGCCGCGCTTCGCGAGCCCCGCGGTCGTGTTGGTCCTGGTGACGCCGGTCGCGTTCATGCTCTGGCGCAGCGCGACGAACCTCGACGGCCACGTGCGCGCGGGGGCCGAGATCATCGTCGAGGTGCTCGCGCACGCGCCCAAGGACGAGCGCACGCGCGCGCTCGAGGAAGTGACCGCGATCCTGCCGGGTCTCGGCGAGCTCACGCTGGTGCGCATCGACTCCGGCGGCCCCGCGGCGGAAAGAACCCTGCGCGAGCTCGGGAAGGAGCTCCTGCAGGGCGCGAGCGTCGTCGCGATCGTGCGCGGCGAGGTGCGTCTCGCGCTTCCCGGCGGGAACGAGCGCCTGCGCGGCGGCGACCTCGTCGCCCTCACCGGGTCGCCCGAGGCGGTGGAGCGCGCGGTGAAGCTGCTCTCGCCGGAGCCCGAGAGAGTCGACTCTTCCACGACTCCTCGACCCACCATCGGATCCGTCCCGTGAGTCGGTGACGAGGTCGTTCCCGGAGCGCCCCTCAGTATGCAGGGAAGCGGGCCGTGCTCGGACCGGGTGGCGCGCGCAAGTGGATCCAGGGAGGGGCGCCGTCCGTGCCGTTCCACGCCGTGTGGGTCCCGTCCCGTGGTGGTATCCTGGGTCCATTCGATGCGAGCCCGCTTCCCGCGGCCATGACCGACGATTCAGTACGC
>JACRIO010000114.1 GCA_016220035.1 Planctomycetota bacterium
AACAGAAACAAAATTTCCATGCACCGATTTGGTCATTATATACAAAATGGTATCTTCTTAGAATCCGTTGAGGTCAGTTGGCTTGTGCACGATCGCCGACTTCGACCCGGTCACCTTCCGCACCGCTTCGGCGAACTGGAGGATGGTCATCTCGCGCGGGTTGCCCACGTTGACCGGGTTCGGCTCGTTCGAGTTCAAGAGCCGCCAGATGCCCTCGACCAGATCGTCGACGTAGGTGAACGAGCGCGTCTGCGAACCGTCGCCGAAGACCGTGATCGGCTCGCCCTGGAGCGCCTGCGACATGAACGCGGGCAGCGCGCGCCCGTCGCGCAGGCGCATGCGCGGTCCGTACGTGTTGAAGATGCGGACGATGCGCGTCTCCACCTTGTGGAAGCGGTGGTAGGCCATCGTCATGGCCTCCGCGAAGCGCTTCGCCTCGTCGTACACGCCGCGCGGGCCGACGGGGTTGACGTTGCCCCAGTAGCTCTCCGGCTGCGGGTGCACGAGCGGATCGCCGTAGACCTCCGACGTCGACGCGAGCAGGAAGCGCGCCTTCTTCGCGTGCGCGAGACCGAGCGCCTTGTGCGTGCCGAGCGAGCCGACCTTCAGCGTCTGGATCGGCAGCTCGAGGTAGTCGATCGGGCTCGCCGGCGAAGCGAAGTGCAGGATCGCGTGGAGTTCGCCGGGCACGTGGATGTACTCGGTGACGTCGCGCTGCTCGAAGTGGAACCGGCGCTCGCGGAAGAGATGCTCCACGTTGGCGATGTCGCCGGTGATCAGGTTGTCCATGCAGATCACCTCGTAGCCCTCCGCGAGGAAGCGCTCGCAGAGATGGCTGCCGAGGAACCCGGCTCCGCCGGTGATGAGCACTCGCTGCTGCTGCATGGTCCTCGCTTTCCCCCGGCGCGGGCCGAGGACATTCAGGGGTTCTTGGGCGCGTCCGCCGGGAGGGCCGTCGGCGCCTCCGCGGGAGCGCGCGCGCCGTCGCGGCGCACGATGCCGCGGAACACGACCTCCTCGTCGCGCCCCATGCGCACGCGCAAGCCGAGCGCGCGCACCTCGTGCTCGCCCAGCGCGCGCACGCGCACGAGCTCCGTTTCCTTGCCCACGTCGACCTGGCCGGACCATGCGACCTGGAAGCCCGGGCCCTGCGTCAGCGCGAGCCCGGGATCGCTCTGGAGCGGCGAACCGCCGCCCGCGAGCAGCGGGAGGTCCACGACCTCGCCCGGATCGAGCGTCAACACGGCCTCGCGGAACGCGATCTCACCCGCCGCCTTCGACTGGGTCTTCACGCGCAGGATGTCGGGCCGCACGTGGTCGAGCAGGATCGGGCCGCTCTTCGCGGAGAGGCGCGATCCGCCGAGCAGTTCGACCTGGTCCTCGGTCTTGAAGTCGATCACCGCGCGCTCGATCTGCCGGAAGAAGAAGGCCGGCTCGCCGCGGCTCTTCGAGCCCACGATGCCAGCGCACCGGCCCGAGAGCACCACGGAGTTGCCGCCGGGCCAGAGCACTTCCGCTCGGCCGCCCGGGGCCGCGAAAACGCCGCTGCCGGCCGTGACGCGCAGGTCCTTGTCGTAGAAGGAAAGCGGGAAGCTCGACGTCAGGTTCGCGGGTCGCACCTGCACCGGATCGGCGTGGCGCAGGATGAGCACTTCCTCCGGCCCGGGCGGGTGCGTTTCGGCGTCGCCCGAGGGGAGCGGTTCGCGCGCGTTCTCCATCGGCCCGGGCACGCGCTGCGTGGAGCCCCACGGCCAACGCAGGAAACCGGCGCACGAACTCGCGAGGAGCGCGAGCGCGATCGACCCAACCACCGCGGACGGACGAAGGGTGCTCACCCGCGCGCCTCCTTGGCCGGGATGGCCGGATGGCTGCCGTAGTAGCGCTCGACGAACCCCGTGTCGTGGTCGCCCGAACGGAAGTCGGAGTGCGTCAGGATCTTCCGGTGCAGCGGGATGGTCGTCTTGGGACCGTCGATCACGAACTCGTCGAGCGCGCGCAGCATCGTGCGGATCGAGAGGTCGCGGCGCGCGCGGTGGACGAGGAGCTTCCCGATCATCGAGTCGTAGTTCGGCGGGATCCGGTAGCCGCTGTAGCAATGGCTGTCGAGGCGCACGCCGGGGCCGCCCGGCGGCACGAAGAGGTCGATCCTCCCCGGTGACGGCTGGAAGTCCTTGTCGGGGTCCTCCGCGTTGATGCGGCACTCGAGCGCGTGCCCGCGGAACTGCACGTCCGATTGGTCGAACGCGAGCTTCTCCCCCGCGGCGATCAGGAGCTGCTGCTGCACGAGGTCGAGGCCGGTGACGAGCTCGGTGACCGTGTGCTCGACCTGGATGCGCGCGTTCACCTCGATGAAGTAGAACTGGCCGTCGCGAGCGAGCAGGAACTCGCCCGTGCCCGCGTTCGTGTAGTTCGCCGCGCGCGCGACGCGCACCGCCGCGTCGCAGATCCGCGCGCGCAGTTCGGGCGTCAGCGAGGGCGAGGGGGACTCCTCGATGAGCTTCTGGTGGCGGCGCTGCACGGAGCAGTCGCGCTCGCCGAGGTGCAGGATCTTGCCGTGCTTGTCCGCGAGGATCTGCACCTCGATGTGGCGCGGGTTCTCGACGAACTTCTCGAGGTACACCGTGCCGTCGCCGAACGCGGCCTCGGCCTCGTTCTTCGCGGCGTGGAAACCGGCGACGAGCGACGGCTCGTTGCGCGCGATGCGCATCCCGCGCCCGCCGCCGCCCGCGGCGGCCTTGATCATGATCGGGAAGCCGATCTCCTGCGCGATCGCGAGCGCGCGCTTCTCGTCGGGCACGGAGCCGTCGGAGCCGGGCACGACGGGGACACCCGCCTTGCGCGCCATCTCGCGCGCCATGACCTTGTCGCCGACGGACGCGATCGTCGCGGGCTCGGGACCAATGAACTGGATCTTGCAGTCGCGACACACCTCGGCGAAGTGCGCGTTCTCCGACAGGAAACCGTAGCCGGGATGGATCGCGTCCGCGTCGGCGACCTCGGCGGCGGCGATGATGGCGGGGATGTCGAGGTAGGACTTCGCGCTCGCCGCCGGCCCGATGCAGATCGTGTCGTCGGCCTGCCGCAGGTAGATCGCGTCGGCGTCGGCCGCGGAGTAGACCGCGACCGTTTCGATGCCGAGCTCGCGACACGCCCGGATGATGCGCTGCGCGATCTCGCCGCGGTTGGCGATCAGGACGCGGCGGAACATCAGAGCGGCTTCACGAGGAACAGGGGCTGCCCGAACTCGACCGGCTCGCCGTTCTCGACGAGCACCTGGACGATCTCACCCGCGACCTCGGAGCGGATCTCGTTCATCACCTTCATCGCCTCGATGATGCAGAGCGTCTGGTCGAGGCTGATGCGCGAGCCGACCCCCACGAAGGGCTCCGAGTCGGGACTGGCCGAGCGGTAGAACGTCCCGACCATCGGGCTCGTGATCGGCGTGCCCTGCGGCGCGGCGACGGGCGCGTGCGCGCCCTGCGCTCCGGGACCTCCGCCCGGCGCGGGCATCGAACCGGGCTGGGCGACGGCGATCGGCCCCGGACCGCCCGAGTGCATGAGCTGGAGCACCGGGGCGGCCTGCTGGACGACCTCCGCTCCGCGCTTCAGGCGCAGCTTGAGCCCATCCTTGGCGTCCTCGAGCTCGAGCTCGTGGACGCCGCCCTTGTCCATCATCTGGATGAGTCGTTGGACGATCTTGAGGTCCATGCGCAGTCTCTTCTTCGACACCGTTCGTTCCTCCGCGGCGACGCGCGCCGCGGACGAGCTCTCGGCCGGGGGGATCAACGGTCCACGGGGAGCTTCGCCGCCACCTGGAACGCGTTCAGCGCCGCTCCTTTGCGGATCTGGTCGCCGACGGCGAAGAAGCATAGCGAGCGCGGTCCCCGAGTTCCCGCGCGGACCCGCCCGACGTGCACCGGATCCGTGCCGGCGCACTCGCGCGGGCGCGGGCCGTGCGGATCGGGGTCGAGCGCGATGCCCGGGGCCCGTGCCAGCGCGTCCTTGAGCCGGCGCAGATCGACGTCGCGCTTCGTCGCGACGTGCACGGCGACGCTGTGGCAGCGCTCGACGGGAACGCGCGCGGTGGTCGCCTCGACGACGAGGTCGGGCCGGCCGAGGATCTTCCGGAGCTCCTCGACGATCTTCTGCTCCTCGCCGCTGACGCCGTGTTCATCGACCTCGGCGATGGCCGGGATCACGTTGTTCGAGAGCGTCGCCGCGAAGGGGCTCTTCGGCTCGGCGCCGAGCGCCGCGACGCCCGCGTCGCGCTTCTGCTCGAAAGCCAGGGCCTGCAGGCCCGGCAGCCCGGCGCCCGACGCGGCCTGGTAGCTGACGACGATCACCTCGGCGAGGCCGAACTCGCGCTCGACGACCGCGAGCGGCATGGCTGCGATCGCCGTCGTGCAGTTGGGGTTCGCGAAGAGGCGCCCACCGCGCGCGAGCTCCGCCCCGTTGATCTCGGGCACGACGAGCGGCACGTCGGGGCGCATGCGGTGCGCGCTGGAGAGGTCGATGACGCGCACGCCGTGCTCGGCGAGCGCCGGGCCGAGCACGCGCGAGAGCTCCGTGGGCGTGCACAGGAACGCGAGGTCGACGCCCGGGAACGACTCGGCGTCCTGCGTCGATTCGAGTGGCCGCACGTCGAGCTTCTGCTTGTTGCCGAGCTCCAGCTTGCCGTACTTGCGCGCGAGGCAGTCGAGACGCGACAGCGGGTGCCCCGCTGCGAAGAGGAGCTCGGCGAGCTCGAGCCCCACGGCGCCGGTCGCGCCGACGATCGCCACGTGGAGGCGCTTGTGCGCCTCGTCCCAACCCCACGGCGCGCCCGCCGTCCGCGTCCTGTAGTCGTTCGCCATTGCGTGCTTTTCCGAATCAACGATCGCGGCGCCAGGGGCCGCGCTTCCCGCCGCGCTTCTCGAGCAGCTCGACCCCCTCGATGCGGATCGCGGGGTCGAGCGCCTTGGTCATGTCGTACACCGTGAGCGCCGCGATCGCGGCCCCGGTCATCGCCTCCATCTCGACCCCCGTTCGGCCGCGGCAGGCCGTGGAGCAGCGGATCTCGAGCACGTCCGCGTCCACCGCCTCGAACTCGAACGCGACGACGTCGAGCCCGAGCGGATGGCACATGGGGACGAGCTCCCCCGTGCGCTTCGCGGCGAGGATGCCCGCGACGCGCGCGACCTCCTCGACGGCGCCCTTGGGGCCCGCCCCGGCCAGCACGCGCGCGAGCAGGCCGTTCGGGAAAACGACGCGCGCTCGCGCGAGCGCCGACCGCTTCGTCACCGGCTTCGCGCCGACGTCGACCATGCGCGCGGCCGCCCGGCCGGCGCGGTCGGTCGCGACGTGCGTGAGCGAGCGCAGAGCGGTCTTCCTTCGGCGTCCGGCGGTCATCGGAGGGCGCAGAGCGTAGCGTCGCGATCGCGCCCGCCCCAGCGTCGCACGGCACGAATTGCGTGCTCGCCCGACCGCGCCGCGGCGCGCATGGGAACCCGAGCGCGCGGTAAAAAATCCATCAGGCTCCAGCCCCTTCGGCACCGAACCGTAGAGTACGCCGCCGGCCGTGCTAGCTCCGCGCGCCGCTCGACCTCTCGAACCCGCCGACCTCCTCATGCTCCTCTCCTTCACCCTCACCCTGGCCCTTTCGCTCTCCTCCCCGGCCGCCGCCGCGGGTCCCGCGCCGATCCTCCACCAGGACGCGGGGGCTTTGCTCGACCAGGGCCTCTCCGCCGGGCGCGACCAGTCCGTCGCGGAGGTCTTGGAGGCCGCCGTCCGCCTCGCCACCGGGACGGGCGCCGACTCCGCCGCCGCGTTCCGGGGCGCGCTCGAACAGCGCCTCAAGCAGGCGGACGCGCTCCCGCCGAAGGCCCAGCTCTTCCTCTGCTGCGCGAGCGTCCAGTCGGGCGAGTTCGACCGTGGGACCGTCGCTCGCCGGCTCGTGAAGCTGCTCTCGGGCGGCGACGAGGAGCTCGGCCGCGGCGTGGCCGTGCTGCTGCAGGACACGACCTTCCGCGAGCTCAAGGACAAGGAGCAGGACGAGCTCGTCAAGGCGCTCCAGGCCGCGGCCGCGAACGGCGACCTCGCCCCCGCGCTGCGGCTCGAAACGGCGGTCGCGCTGCACGTCCAGGGCGGCGCCGACGGCCAACGCGCCGCGCGACGCGAGATGATGGACTTCCTGGCGTCGTCCGATCCGGGGATGCGCGCGCAGGCGGCGCTCACGCTCGCCCGCGTCGGCGACATGGAGACGCCGCGCGCCGAGCTCGAGAAGCTCGCGCGCCTGCCCAACGCGACCGGCGCGCTCGCGTGCGCCTACATGAAGCAGGAGGACCTGCGGCGCCTCTACGACGCGCGCCTGCGCAAGCTCCAGAAGGACAAGGCCGAGGAGGCCGCGGGCGGGAGCGTCGCGGCGAAGGAGGACCTCAAGCGCATCGAGCGGATGATCCAGCTCATCGGCGACCGTTCGCTCGAGGGGGACAAGCACGATCGCGAGCAACTGATCGACGCCGCGCTCGACGGGATGCTCAGCAGCCTCGACGAGCACTCGAGCTACCTGACGCCGAAGGCGTACCAGCGCTTCGAGCAGGACCTGCTCTCCGCCGAGTACGGCGGCATCGGCGCCTACGTCGGCGAGGACCCCGACGACCACCTCTTCACGATCACGCGCCCGATCTACTCCGGCCCCGCGTACAAGGCCGGGCTCCACTCCGACGACAAAATCGTGCGCATCGACGACTGGCCGACGCTCGGGCCCGACGGCACGAAGCCGACCGACGAAATCATCAAGCGCCTGAAGGGCAAGCCGGGCACCACGGTCAAGATCTACGTGTGGCGCCGCGGCATGGACGCCGCGCTCATCGACCGGCCGACGGAGGACATGGCGATCACGATCACGCGCGCGCAGATCGAGATCCCGCCCGTGTCCGGGCAACTGCTCCCGGGCGGCATCGCGCTCGTGCAGCTCGACCACTTCTCCAACGTGGCGAGTTCGCTGCTCCAGAAAAAGCTCGGCGAGTTCAAGCAGCAGGGCATGCGGGGCGTGATCCTCGACCTGCGCAACGATTCGGGCGGCCTCCTCGAGGAAGCCGTGCGCGTCGCGAACCTCTTCCTCCCGAAGGGCCAGCTGATCGTCACGACCGAGGGCCGCGTCGAGGAACCCGAGCGCAAGGAGACGCAACGCCCGTCTTTCGTCCCGATGGACATGCCCATCGCAGTGCTCGTGAACCGCTTCAGCGCCTCGGCGTCGGAGATCGTCTCGGGCGCCTTGCAGGACTTGAAGCGCGGCCCGATCGTCGGCCAGCGATCGTTCGGCAAGGGCTCGGTGCAGCAACTGCTCGCGATCAACGGCGAACCCGACGACAAGTTCGACGACGAGAACGGCAACGGCCGCCACGACACGTGGGAGAAGCTCACGAAGGACTGGAACGGCAACGGCGAGTTCGACTACGGCCCGCGCGCGCGCATGACCATCGCGCGCTACCTGCTCCCCTCGCGCCGCTCGATCCACCGCGAACTCGGCGAGGACGGCAAGGTGCTGGAGGAGGGCGGCGTCGAGCCGGACGTCAAGGTCGCGCCGCGCCGCTGGGACGCGTGGAAGCTCGAGGAGATGTACAAGCTCCAGAAGGAGCAGAGTCGGAAGATCCCCGACTACGTCGAGAAGCTCTACGCGCAGGACAAGAAGCGCATGAACGAGCTCGCGGTGTGCGACCTCGACGATTCGAATGCCTACCCGGGCTTCGAGGACTTCTACAACTCGCTCGGGACCGTGCTCGCGCCGCAGGACGTGCGGTTCCTCGTGCGGCGTGAAGCGCGGCGCAAGGCGCAGGACGACCGCGGCGCGGCCTTCCCCGACGGGGATTTCCAGGAGGATCCGCAGCTGCAGGAAGCCATCCGCGTCGTGCTGAAGGAGCTCGGCACGGCGCCGGATTCGATCCCGGAGTTCGCGCGGACGTTCGAACCGCTCGACAAGGACAAGCAGAACGACACGCCGTCGAAGATCCTCGCGTCGAATCTGAGCGACACGGCGCGCACGGATCTGCGGACGGCGATGACGCTGATCAAGAACGGCAAGCCGCTGACGGAGAAGCAGCTCCAAGAGCTCGAGCGGGCGCTCTCGAACGTGCTGGACAAGTGAATCGCCGTCGGGGCCCGCGCGCCCCGTGACCTCGCGCGGTGGCGGACGGATCCTCAGCGCGGGCGCAGCAGCCCGCGCTCGAGGATCGCGCGTGCGACGAGCCCGCCCTCGCGCTCGAGCGCCGCGGGGAGCAGATGGACCTCGTCCTCGAACTCCCGCGGATCGGTGAACTGCGGGGCGAGGTCCAGTACGAACGCCTGCGGTTCGTCGCGCAGCGCGAGGACGCTGGCGTTGAAGCGGGTCAACGCGGCCTCGAAGGCCGCGGGTTCGAGGTACCGCTGCCGATCGTTCGTCAAGAACACGCCCGGCAGGAGGTACAGGTGCCGCGCTCCCGTCGTGAAGGGCATGGTCAGGAAGAGCACGGGACGCCCCTGCGCCCGGCACGAGAGCCGCAGCGCCCGCATGTTGCGCTCGAAGTCGCCGAGCGCGCGGAGGCCCGCATCGGGTTCCAGTGCCTCGGGCACGCGCGCGATGCGCGCCGCCTTGCCGATGCGCGATCGGCGCAGGAGCCGCAACAAGGCACTCTCCCCCACGATCACGCGTCCGAGCTCGCCCAGCGAGTCCTCGCCAGGCCCCGCGTAGCCGGCGAAGTTCTCGCGCAGGCGCGCGAAGAACACGGGACGACCGTCGAACCGCGCGCTCGCGGGCGTCCACCAGGGCCCCAACGCGGCCGAGTAGTGCGAGTAGTCGGAGCGGTACTCCGGCACCGAGTGCATCGTTCCGACGAACCCGCGCAGGAAGTCGTTGACGTTTTCCAGCACGACGACGAGGTCGGGGTCGACGAGCTCCGCGTAGGTCCAGAACTTCTGCAGCGAGTGCAGCGAGCAGTGCCAGTTCGCCGCGAGGTTGAAGACCGTGACCGGGCCGAGCACGGGCTCGAGCTGGGCGCGCACGTGACTCGGGTAGGCGTTCGCGGTCGTCGAGCCGCCCAGGAAGAGGATGCGCAGGCGCGCGCGGTCGTGAAGGCCCTCCGGCGGGTCGACGACCCATCCGTTCAGGTCGCGCCCGGCGACGACGTCCGCGGCCGGAGTGCGCGCGTTCTGGAAGAACGGATGCAGGTTGTACGCGACGTCCTCGAGCGGCCCCTTCCCGCCGGAGGACGCGGCGTTCTCCCCGCGGAAGAGCGTCAGCGCGACGCGCGTGCCGACCTCGAGCAGGACGACGAGCACGAGGGTCGCGCGCAAGACGCGCCAGACGCCGACGAGGGCGCGGCGCACGGCGGAGCGGCGGGGCGGCGGGGCGGGGGCTCGTTCGGTGGTCATGGGCTCGGCCGCGCGCGCGCGGGGCGATCACAGGCCGCGCGCGCTCCTCGAGCGGCTCCGCGGGTACGCCTCGGGGGCGTCAGTGGGGTCACCTGCATCGCGATCACGGCTTCATGGAAGCGCGGCTACGACGACCGGGACGCGTTCCGCTCCTTGTCCGCCATCTGCGCGAGGACCGGGAGGAGGAACTCGCGGGCGAGGATCACGAGCGAGGCGGTGATCGGAAGGGCCAGGAGCAGGCCGAACATCCCCATCGAGGCGCCGCCGGCCATGATCGCGAAGATCACGACGATCGGGTGCAGGCCCAGGCTGTCGCCGAGGATCTTCGGGATCAAAAGGTAGTTCTCGAGCAGTTCGGCGAGCGCGAAGACGATGCCGGTGCGCCACAAGGCGCTCACGAGGCCGTGGTCGAGCATCGCGACGAGGAACGTGAGCCCGTAGCCGATCGCGGAACCGACGAAGGGGATCAGGGACAGGAAACCCGTGCCCAGGCCGAGCAGGAGCGCGTAGGGCACGTCCGCGATCGCGAGGCCGGCGGCGAGAAACGCGCCCTTGATCAGACATACGAGCAGGCGCCCGCGGAAGAAGCTCGCGAGCACCTCGCCGATCTGGGTCCCGATGCGCACGATCCGGTCGCGCTCCTGATGCGGCAAGTAGCGCCGGACGAACGTGTGGATGCGCTCGAGCTCGAAGAGCAGGAAGTAGGTGTAGATCGGCCAGAGCACGATCAGGCCGAGGAAGGCCAGCATGCCGCCGAACACGCGCTGCAGGAAGAGCCAGACGAACTGTCCCGCCTGGAGCCCGATCTCCCCCACGGTCTCGCGCTGACCCTCGTTGAGGTAGTTGCGCCAAGCCTCGATCAGCGTCTTGCGCAGCTCGTCCCACGAAAGCGTGGGCACCGCTTCCAGGGCGGACGTCTTCGAGGGATCCGCGCCCGGCGCTTCGGGTGCGGGTTCGGCACCGGCCTTCTTCGGGATCAGTGCCAGGATCCACTGGAGCTCTTTCTGGTGGTCGCGCACCGCCTCCTCGAAGCGCGCCTCGATCTTCTTGCCGAAGCCCTCGTCGCTCGCGAACGACGTCACGAACGAACGCGCCTGGAAGAAGACCGCAGTGCCCAGGAGCACGAGCCCGACCGCGAACGCGCCGAAGATCAGGTTGACCGCCTTCGATCGCGACCATCCGCGCTTCTCGAGGCGCAGCACGAGCGGGTGCAGGATGAACGCGAGCAGGTAGCCGAGGATCAGCGGGTTGAGCACCGAGCGCACCACCCAGAAGAACCAGCCGAGCAGGAGCACGAGGGCGGCGAGCGCGAGGTTGCGCGTGCGCGGTGAGAGGCGGTCGATCATGCGCCGTTCCCGTCGTCGCGCGCGAGGATTTCCGGCGGCAGCTTGGGCTCGTAGCCCTTCACGAACCACTCGTCGAAGTCGAAGCCCTGCGCGAAGTCCTGGATCGAGTCGCTGTCCTGGCGGTTCAAGAGGTTCTCCTCGACGAGCAGGAACACGATGCGGCCCCAGTCGATCGACTCCTTGACGCCCCACCGCCGCCACACCTCGCCCGCGAACGGCCCGAAGAGTTCGCGCGCGTACTCGCGCATGCCGTTCAGGAGCTCCTGCCCACTGACGTGCCGCGCCGAACCCTCCGCGGCGTCGCGGCCCGCGAGACGCACGGCGTGCTCGAGCGACTCGTACAGGAACGTGAACGCCTCCGGCGCATAGAGCCCGTCGCGCAGCGCGAGCTTTCGAAGGGGGTCTTTCACCGCGAGGTCCTGGGCGCCGGCGCGCGCACGGGTTCGAGGGCGAGGAGCGCGCGCTCCACCGCCGCGTCCGGCGCGAGGTTGAGGTCGACATCCTGACGGGCGCGCAGGCATTCTTCCAGTTGGCGCTCCAGGGCCGCTGCCGAGGGGACCCACGCGGCCGTCGCGAGGTCGCCGTGCGCGAGCCGCGCGGGATCGAGCCCGCTCCGAGCGCGGCGCAGGTCCGAGAGCGCCTCGATCGCGAGGTCGAGGAACGTCCGGGCGCGCAGGCGCGTCCCCGCGGACGGCGTGCGCGCGTCGAAGTCGCCCTCGAGCTCCGACCACGCGTCGACGGCCTCCGCGGCGGTGAGTTCGCCCGCGAGCACTCGGACGAAGAGCGCGCGCATGCGCACGGCGCCGCGACGATGCAGCGCGGAAGCGGCGCCCGGCGCTCCGCGGCTCCAGCGCGCAGAGGTCGCGGCCTCGTCGGCGGGGACGCCCGCGGCGAGGAGCAACGCGCGCGCGAGCTCCTCCCCCGGCGCGGCGAGCGCGACGCGCACGCAGCGCGAGTGGATCGTCGGGAGCAGGAGGTCGGGCCGCGCGGTGACGAGCACGAGCAGCGTCGACGCGCCGGGCTCCTCCAGCGTCTTGAGCAGCGCGTTCTGCGCCTCCTCGTTCAGGCGCTCGGCGTCGCGCACGAGCACGACGCGCCAGCCGCCCTCCATCGGCTTCAACGCGAGGAACTCGCTCACGTTGCCGCCCGACGCGCCGGTGCGCGGCGTGATGCGCTCGAGCTTGATCTCCTCCTCGCCCTCGGCCAGCGGATCGATCACGAACACGTCGGGGTGACTGTCCGCGCGCGCGCGCTTGCACGGACCGCACGCCCCGCACGGCCCGCCGGAAACGGGCGGACCCTTGGCGCAGAACAGCCCCATCGCGAGCCGCTCGGCCGCGAGGAACTTGCCCGCGCCGTCGGGCCCCGTGAAGCAGAGCGCGTGCGCGAGCCGGTCCTCGCGCGCGGCCGCGAACAGGCCCGCGAGCACCTGCTCGTGGCCCTTGGGTTCATCGAAGCGCACGCGCCACCTCCGCCCACACGTCGCGCGCGACGTCGTCCTCGGATCGGTCCGCGCGCAGGACGACGCAGCCGCCGACCCGCTCCGCGTAGCGCCGGTAGCCCGCGGCGACGCGCTCCTGGAACGCAGCGCCCTTGTCCTCGATGCGGTCGGTCGTCTTCCCGCGGCGCGCGCTCGCGGCGGCGACGGAGAGGTCGAGGAGCAGCACGAGGTCGGGCCGCGGATCGTTCGCGAAGCCGTGGAGCAGCGCGAGCACGCGCTCCTCGTCGAGCCCGCCCGCGACGGCTTGGTACGCGAACGTCGAGGGATGGAAGCGCTCGCACACGACGTGCTCGCCGCGCTCGAGCGCGGGGGCCACGAGCTCCTCCAGCATCTGCGCGCGCGCCGCGGCGAAGAGCAGCGTCTCGACCGTGGCACCCGGGCGGTGCGCGCGCGAGAGCAGGAGCGCGCGCAACGCCTCGCCGAGCGACGTGCTCCCCGGCTCGCGCAGGTGGTGCACGACGCGGCCGGTCTCCGCGCGCAGCGCAGCGACGAGCCGCCGCGCCTGCGTGCTCTTCCCGCAGCCGTCGATGCCGTCGAGCACGACGAACAGGCCGCGTGCACCGTCCTTCGGGATCATCGGGCGCAAGGTAACGCCGTTCCCGCGGGTTTGCACCGCCGCGGGCCGCCGAGAACGGCACTCGGCCGCGCTTCCCGCGCGGTGCTCGCGCGCGCGAGACATCCGCCGCGGCATCGGGTAGAAGGGCCCGCGTGAGCGCCGCCGTCGAGCTCGTCGCCGAGGACGCCGGCAAGGCCTGCGTGCTCCCGGTGCGCGCGCAACCCGGCGCCCGGCGCGCGGGCCTCGCGGGGACGTGGAACGGCATGCTCAAGCTCGCCGTGTCCGCGCCGCCGGAGGACGGGCGCGCGAACGCGGAGTTGCAGGAGCTCGTCGCCGAGCTCTTCCGCTTGAAGAAGCACGAGGTGCGCCTCGTCGCGGGCGAGAAGGCGCGCGCGAAGCGCTTCCGCCTCGCGCTCGCGCTGCCGCTCGCGCGCACGCGCCTCGACGCGCTCCTCGCCGAACACGGAGACACGCCATGACCGACGCAGCGACCCTCCCTTGCCCCCTCGACACCGCCGTGAACACGGCCCTCGCCGACCTCCGCAAACGCAGCGTCGTCGAGCCCGAAGCGCTCTTCCTGCTCGGCACGGGCATCGGAATGCTCGGCTCGCAGTTGAAGTCGCCGGGGCGCATCCCGATGGGCAAGCTCGCGGGCGTGCCGGCGGCGTGGAGCGAGGTGCAGCTCTTCTGGGGACTGCTCGGGACGCTCCCCGTCTGGATCGTCGAGGACGCGCCCGGTCCGCCGGAGCTCGGCCTCACCGAGCCCGCGGGCGAGCCGGCGTGGACGCGCGGCTTCCCGGTGTGGCTCGCCGCGGCGGCGGGCGCGTCGGTGTGCGTGCACACGTCCGCCGGCGAGTCGCTGCCGGAGGAGGACGGGCGCGTCATCCGGCCGGGCTCGATCGCGCTCGTGAGCGACCACATCAACTTCTCGGGCCGCACGCCGCTCCTGGGTCTCGGTGAGTCGAAGCTCGGCCCGCTCTTCCCCGACCAATCGCGCGTGCACAACGAGGAGCTGCGCAAGGCCGCGCTGCGCCGCGCGATGTAGCTCGGCGTGCCGCTCGGCGAGGGGATCGCCGCGTGCGCGCCGTTCCGCGCGCTCGAGACGCCGGCCGAGCGGCGCTATTGGTCGCGCGCGGGCGCGGACGTCGCGGTGCAGGGCCTCGCGACGCCGCAGCACGCGGCGGCGCACTCGGGCCTCTCGGTGTTGGCGCTCGTCGCGGTGACCGACGCGGGCGGCGGCATGCAGGACGTCGGCCA
>JACRIO010000115.1 GCA_016220035.1 Planctomycetota bacterium
CGCCGCGGACGCGGCCTCGACACGGACATGGGGCGACTTCATCGACGTTCCTCCGATCCACGGCGCGCGGCGTGCGCCTTGCGCGCCGCGGGGCCGACGACGGGTGGGGTGAACAGGTTCAATGCGCGCCGGGCGCGGCGCGCGATATCGACGGCGGGTGTGCCGCTCGCGTGGGCGAGCTCGTCCAGCGAGCGCGCGCGCAGGACGAGCTCGAAGAACGCGCGCCGCTCGTCCTCGGGAAGGCGATTGAACGACCGACAGCAGAGCTGCATCACGCGCGCGTCGAGCCCGAGCGGCTCGGCGAGGGCCGCGAGCGCGCTGGTCGGCGCGACGCCTTCGTGCGCGAAGTCCTCCTGCTCCTCGCGCAGGAGCTCGCTCGCCGCCTGGTCGACGAGGCGCGCGAGCCAGGTCTGGAACTCGGGCTGGCCCTGGTAGCGCGGCGCCCAGCGCGCACACAGCGCGAGGCTGCGCAGGTGGACCCGATCGGCGTCGAGCAGGAGCGCCTGCTGGCGCAACCGCACGGCGACGATCGTGCGCACGCCGAGCGGATCCTCGGGCACGATGCGCGCGAGGATCTCGCTTGGGCTGTTGCCGGCGAGCAGGGCGCGCCATCGCGCGGGGCGTGCTGGAGCCTGCGCTTCGTCCGGCTCCGGTTCCGTGTCGAGCGCGAGGGACGCGTCGAACAACCGCGGCGTCGGCGTCGCGGGAAGCGACACACCACCCTCGAGCGGGACGAACGCACCGACCTCGGCCGGGATCGCGGCCGCGTCGGGAACGCACGTGCGCGCGGAGCGGGGTGCGTCGATGGGTTTCGCGTCCGGTTGGGATCCGGCGAGAGGATCCGTCCCCGGCGCCGCGCAGGACCGTGCGGGGCGCGCTTCGCGCTGCATGCTCTCCTCCTCGTTCCTCGCGTTCCGAAGCGGAGCGGATCGCACGCGGACCGTGCGCTCGACCCGTTCGCGAGGCCGTGAGCGAGTGTAGGGAGCGCGAGCGGGGCCGCAGCCCCCCTGGCAAGCGCTCGGCGGTCGACGCGCGCGAAATCGAGGCGCGTCGTGGTGAGCACGGACTTTCGGCGCAAGGACTTGCGCCGACCTGGACCGGTGCTGGAGCGCCCCCGCGAGGACGGTCCCCGGGACGTGTCCGAGGTCCAGAATTCCCCACTTTCGAACCCGGCGACGTGGGTCGTCTTCGTGGAGGACCGACGGCGTTCGGCGAGGCAGGGTCGCGTTCGAGCGCGGCCGATCACGCCCGCGCACGGAACGGGTTCGTTGTGGAGCCGTTCCGCGCTGCGCTAGCATCCGCCCGGTCGAACGTCGCGCGGCGTTCGCGTCCCCGCCCCCCACGCGAGCTCCCCCGTGACCCAACTGCTCGAAGGCAAGACCGGCATCATCTTCGGTGTCGCGAACAAGCGCTCGATCGCCTGGGCCTGCGCCCAATCGCTCGCCTCGCAAGGCATGCGGCTCGCCTTCACCTACATGGGTGAGCGCCTCGAGCGCAGCGTCCGCGAGCTCGCTTCCGAGATGCCCGGCTCCCTGTGCCTCCCCTGCGACGTCACGAAGGCGGACCAGGTCGAGGAGGTCTTCCGCGTGCTCAAGCAGGAGTTCGGCGGCCTCGACGCGATCGTCCACGCGGTCGCGTTCGCGAAGCGCGAGGAGCTCCAGGGCGACTTCTTCCATACGACGCGCGACGGCTACGTCATCGCGCACGAGGTGTCGGCCTACTCGCTGACGCAGATCGTGCGCATCGCGCTGCCGCTCATGGAGGGCCGCGACGGCTCGATCGTCACGCTGACCTACATCGGCGGCGAGCGCGTCGTCCCCAATTACAACGTGATGGGCATCGCGAAGGCGGCGCTCGAGGCGAGCGTGCGCTACCTCGCCCACGACCTCGGCCCGCGCGGCATCCGCGTCAACGCGATCAGCGCGGGTCCGATCCGCACGCTCTCCGCGTCGGGCGTGTCGGGCTTCACCGAGATCCTCGACCACATCGCGCAGAAGGCCCCGCTGCGGCGCAACATCACCGCGGAGGAGGTCGGCGACACGTGCCTCTTCCTCATCGGCCCGCACTCGCGCGGCATCACGGGCAGCGTGCTGTACGTCGACGCGGGCTACCACGTGATGGGCGTGTGAGGTTCGAGCTCGGAGCGGGCGACCTCGAACGGCTCGAACGGCTGCGCGCGGCGTTCCTCGCGGGCCGCGGACGCTCGCCGTGGCGCGACACGCGCGACCTCGAGCTCTACGACGCGACCTTCGGTCAGCGCATCGCGTGGAAGTGGGCGGCCGTGCTCGACGAGCTCGCGGCGCGCGGGATCGAGCTCCCCGCGGAGCGGGTGCTCGATTTCGGCTGCGGGACCGGCGTCGCGGCGCGGGCGTGGCTCGCGCGCCCGAGCGGGAGCGCGACGCGCGCGCTGTGGCTCCACGACGCCTCGTCGCTGGCCCGCGAGCATGCCCGCGGGCACGTCGCGCGCGAGCACCCCGCGCTGCGCATCGAGCTCGGGCTTCCGGCGGAACCGCCCGACCTCCTGCTCGCGAGCCACGTGATCGGCGAGCTCGCGCCCATGGAGCTCGAC
>JACRIO010000116.1 GCA_016220035.1 Planctomycetota bacterium
AGAGGGCCGCGAGTTATCGCGGAGCGGGAACTTGTTCCACACGTCATGAACCGGAGGGAACCGCAAGGCAGTTGCAGAGCCAAGGGCGAATAGCGGAGGCATGCCGCCACACAAGTGTGCTCCGCATCACTGACTCCGGACTCCCTTCGGCCGGCGGGTCGCCCTGCGCCGGCCGAAGGGAGCCCGGAGTTCTACTGGCGGAGGCAAAGCCCGGGTGGGGGGCCCAAGGGCGAGGGGGGCAACTCGGAGGTGCGGGCCGGCGGGGCTCACCACACGATGCGCCAGCCGTTCGTCACGTTGAACGTCTCTGGGGGGCAGAAGCTCGCGGCGGCGTTGCGGTAGTAGGTCTGGTAGTAGCCGATCGTTGCACTGCCGGGCGGGGTTGCTCCGCGGACGGACAGGAGCGGGTCGCCGACTTCGGGGAAGGCGGCGGCGCCGGCGTTGCTCAGCTTGAGACGGAGGCGGATCAGCGCGCCGTCGACGCAGCGCACGCCGTCGCCGAAGAGGACGCCGGTGGTCTGCGCGTCGCCTTTCAGGAAGAGGCAGTACGCGAGGCTCGGCATCCCGCTCGCGTGGAGCACGACTGTGTCCGGGTTCGTCGTTCCCGTCGCCGTCAATTGCGCGCCCTGCGCGTTCACCGAGTTGGCGCACCCCCGGCCGCTCGCTCCGCTGTTGGCGCACGGGCCGGGTTGGGGCTGCGTTCCGTCGCCGGGGCAGTAGCTCTCGAACAACGGCGGTAGGACCTCGAAGCGGAACCACGCGACCGAGTGCGCTTCCCCGACGCCCACGCTCGCGCTCACCGGCACGGTGTGGCCCGCGTCGGAGATCGCGAACGACACGTCGACGTTCTGCAGCGTCGAGCTCGACGCCGTCATCCCCGCGAAGTCGCACAGGTTGCCCTGCACGAAGTCCTCGTCGGCCGGCGACATCTGCTCGTTCGCCAGGTTGAACACCGAGAGCGCGAGGTGGTACGTGCCCGGCGCAAGCGTGCGCACGAGCCGCGACTGCACCGACGTCGACACGTAGACGTCGTCGTTCCCCGCGAGCGCGATCGGCGCGAAGTTCGCGTCGTAGAGCCAGAGGTCCGTGTCCGTCGCGTGTCCCTGGCCTTCGGTCGAGATCGTGATCGATCCCGCGACGAACGGTCCGGTCGTCGTCGGGACGACCGCGCTCGTCGACAGCGTCGCGAAGTAGGCCTGCGTCGTCGTCGCGCCCCCGCCGACGCGGTAATAGAGCTCCTCGCCGCCCACGGACCCGTACCACGACACGACGCGCGGCGCGGCACCCGTGCCGGTCGAGGTCGCGACGGTCGCGTCGATCGTCGTCGCGGTGCCGCCGACGCCGGGGATGCCCGATTGCACGAGGCCTCGCAGCGTCGCCGTGTGTCCCGGGCTCGCGCTCGTCAGCGTGAGCGTGCGTCGATGGAGCCCCGGGGCGGACGTGCAGGTCCGCACGCGAAACGTGTCCGCCGTCGGCGACGTCCCGACGCCGAGCGCGACGAGCGACCCCGTCGTCGTCCCCGTGAGCACGTCGCCGTCGTCGAGGCACACGACGCTCGTCGCCTCGGACTTCTCGCCGTGGGGTTCGATCTCCGCGAACGTCGTCTGTCCGCGCGAGAGCGTCGCGAGGAGCGCGGTGCAGGCGGCGATCGGCGAGAGGCGCATGCGGAGCGGCGGAAAAAGGGTCCCAGGGCGACGACCCCGGAGCGCGGCGTGTCGAAGTCTACCGCGCGTGCTCGATCCTCGCTGGAGCGCTCCGCGTCACCAGTCGACGACCCAGCCGTTCGTGACGTTGAACGTCGCGGGCGGACAGAACGCCGCGGCGGAATTGCGGTAGTAGGCCTGGTACCAGCGCCGGGCTCCGCTCCCGGGCGTCACGCCGCCGCGTTGCGACACGCTCGGCTCGCCCGCCGCGGGGAAGCTGCACACGCCGCCCGACGCGGTCTTCGTCCGCAGGCGGATGTTCGTGCCGCCCGCGCAACGCACGCCGTCGCCGAACACGGCGCTCGTGAGCGCGTCGCCCTGCAGGAAGATCGTCGCGGCCGCGGCGGGCAGGGCCGACGCGGCGAGCACGACGGTGTCGGGGTTGGAAGCACCGCTCGCGCCGAACAGCGCGCCCGAGGCGTGCACGCTGTTCGCGCAGCCGCGACCCGAGAGGCCGAGATTGCCGCACGGGCAGGCGACCGTCACGAGCGGGTCGAGCCCGTCGCCCGCGCACATCGGCGCGAAGAGCGGCGGCGTTCCGATCTCGAGGCGGAACCACGCGATCGCGTTGGGATCGTTCGCGCCGGCATTGAGCACGGCGTTCACGGGCACCGTGCCGATCGAGTCGCTCACGGCGAAGCTCACGTTCGTGCTCGCGGCCGCGGCGAAGAGCCCTTGCACCGCGAGGTTGGGGAAATCGGCGAGTGCGCCGAGCGGGTACGCGTCGTCCGCGGCCGCGGGCTGGTCGTTCGCGAGGTTGTAGCGCGTCACCGCGAGCAGATAGGTGCCGGTGGTCAGTGTGCGCGTGAGCTGCGACTGCAGGACCCCTTGCGGCCACGCGTCGTCGTTCCCGTGCGCGGGGATCGCGCGTCCGCTCGCGTCGAACAGCCACAGGTCCGTGTCCGTCGCGTGCCCCTGTCCGATCGTCGTGATCGTGATCGATCCGGGCGCGAGCGGGCCGACGAGCGTCGGCGTCACACCAGTGCTCGCGAGCATCGCGACGTAGGGCGCCGTCGTGTTCACGTTGCCGAGGACGCGCCAGTAGAGCTCCTCCCCGCGCCCGAACCCGAACCACGTGTTCGTGCGCGGCGCGAGGAAGGGCGTCGACTGCAGCTCGACGTCGTTCGTGCCCGGAACGCCGCCGTTCCCCGGCGCACCGCTCTGGTCGCGCCCGCGGATCGAAGCGCGGTACTGATCGACCGTGGTCGTGATGGTGATTGCATGCCGCCACAGGCCCGCGGGGAGCGCGCACGTCTGGATGCGAAACGTGTCCGCCGAACCCGGACCCGGCAGGCCCGTGGAGGAGCCCTGGCTCGCGCCCGTGATCGAGTCGCCGGCGGCGAGGCAGACGACGGGCGTCGCCTGCGCCTTCGTCTCGTTCGGCTCGATCTCCGTGAACGTCGACTGCCCGCGCGCGAGCGGCGCGAGCACGAGGAGGAGCGCCGACGGTGCGAACTTCACGGAGGCCATGCTATGCGACCGCTTGGAACGCGGGGACGAACTCCTTCACTTCACGAGCGCCGCGCGGCGCTCACCAGACGAGCACCCAGCCGCTCGTGACGTTGAAGGTCTCGGGCGGGCAGAAGGCCGCCGAGGCGTTGCGGTAGTAGGTCTGGTAGTAGCGCGTGTCGCCGCTGCCCGGCGCGACGCCGCCGCGCACGGAAAGCGACGGATCGCCCGCGTCGGGGAACTGCGCCGCGCCGGCGACGGCGGTCTTCGTGCGCAGGCGCACGAGCGTCCCTCCGGTGCAGCGCACGCCGTCGCCGAACACGGCATCGATCACCGCATCGCCTTGGAGGAAGATCGCGGAGGCCGACGCGGGCATGCCTTGCGCGAGCAGGACCGCGGTGTCCGGGTTCGTCGTGCCGGAGCTCGAGAGGACGGCTCCCGCCGCGTTCGCGCTGTTCGCGCAGCCGCGGCCGCTCGCTCCGACGTTTCCGCACGGGCACGGCGTCGTCACGTTCGCGTCGAGGCCGTCACCCGCGCAGAACGGCCGGCTCGGCACCGTGTCGACGCCCTCCAGCGTCCAACCGGTGAGCGCGCCCGTGTCCATGTTCGCCCAGTCCTCGATGACGAGCCGCCACGTTCCCGGGGGACCGGCGATCGCGGACAACGGGACGTTCTGGATGCCGGTCGTCCACGCCCCAGCGCCGGTGTTGAAGTGGGGCGCGTAATCGCCGCTCACGAGGTTCGCGCCGCCCTGCTGCAGGCTCGCGCCGCTCGCGACGAGGCGGAATTCGCCGAGCACGAAGTCGCCGAAGTCGCCGGCGTTCGTCCCGTTGAAGCCGGGTCGCACGATCAGGTTGTATTGAGCGCCGTTCGGGTCCTGCAGGTAGGCGTGCAAGTCGCCGCGCCACGAATGGCGGAACCCGTGCAGTCGGAGCGCGGTGACGCTCGCGACCGGTTGAGCGATCGCGACGTCCGAGAAGAACGGGAGCGCGTTGTACACGACGTTCCACGTTCCCGGAGCTCCGACCGCGTCGGGGATGCTGCCGCCGGGGCCGGTCACGGTGAACGAGCCGGCGAAGGCGCCGGAGCCGACGATGAGCGCGGCGAGCGCGCGAAGAGCGGTGCGGTGCATGGTGTGCGCGGTGGGGGCTCCGCCGCGCGCCCGTCGCGCCGGAGGGGCGCGCGCTTCCGCGGCGGGAGGATCCACCCGAACTCTCCCCCAGGAATGCGCGCGCGGCCATGCTGACCGGGACGAAGCGCGCCGGATCGAGCGTTCCGCGTGGAATCCATTTCCAGGTGCGACCTCGAAACGACGCGGCCGGCCTCGCGCGGGCGCGCGGGACCGGCCGTGTTGAAGGCTCGGCGGAGGAGCGTCGTCGCGCGACGTCGGGTCGCGGAGGCGCGTTCCGGTGGAGCTGCTGGATCAGCCGCCGTTCTTCCCGACGATCTCGTCGGCGAGCGCGTTGCAGCCGTACACCTTGCGCAGCGACTCGATGATCGCACGCGTGTCGACCGAGACGGCGCGCGCTTCCTTCTCCTCGTAGGCGATGTCGAGCACGAGGCTCTGGATGTTGCCGTCGAAGATGAGGCCGACGACGTCGCCCGCCTTGTCGACGACCGGCGAGCCCGAGTTGCCGCCGATGATGTCGCACGTCGAGACGAAGTTGAACGGCGTGTTCAGGTTGACGAGCTCCTTCGCCTTGGCCCAGCGCGAGGGGAGCTCGAACGGGACCTTGTTGCCGCGCTCGTCCGCGCGCTCGTAGAGGCCGGCGAAGTTCGTGAAGGGAGCGACGGGCTTCCCGTTCTCCGTGTAGCTCTTCACCGTGCCGTACGAGAGGCGCAGCGTGAAGGTCGCGTCGGGGTACTGGTTCTCGCCGTTCACGGCGAAGCTCGCCGCCGCGATCTTCGCGTAGCCGAGCTTCTCGGGCGCGTCGACCTCGTCCTCGAAGCGCTTGCGCAGCGCGCGCGCCTCGGGGTCGAGCGCGGCCGCGAGCTGGATCATCGGGTCCTTCGACGCCTTGACCGCGTCCAGGCCGCCGTCGAAGACGCGCTGGCGCTCGGCGACGTCGAGGAGCTTCGTTCCGAGCACCAATTCCTCCGCGCGAGCACGCGGGCTCTTGCCGGAGAGCACCATCTTCACGGTCGCGTCGTTGCCGCCGACGAGCTCGACCATGTTCTGCAGGCCGGCCGTCAGGTTCTCGACCTCGAGCTCGGTGTAGATCGGCGCGGGCGAGAAGAGCTGGAGCTTCAGCGGCTCCATGTTCGTGTCGCGGAACTCGCGCAGCCGTTCGCCGTTCGGCTTCTCCTTCTCCGCGGCGAGGCGCGCGAGCGTCACGGCCTTCCCGAAGAGCTGGCCGCCGAGCCCCATGCCGCCGCCGCCGAGCGCGGCGTAGCGCACGGCGAACTCGCGGTTCGTGCTGCGCGCTCGCGAGACCATGTCCCAGCCGTCGCCCCACTGTTTCTTCCACTCGGGGTTCGCGTCGACCGCGGCGCGGAGCTTCTTCTCGGCCGCGAACTTCGCGTCCATGATCGCGGGGTCCATCAGACCGGCGAAGATGCCGGTGCGCGCCTTGCGCGTGTTCTGGATGCCGAAGTAGTCGCCCTCGGCGATGCGGCGGTTCTCCTCGCTCCTACCCATGAAGGTCGCGAGCTGCACTTCGCGCCGCCAAATCGTGCGCATCGAGAGGGGATAGCTGAAGTCGCGCATGTACTCGAGATGCTCGGTCGTGAACAGGCGCTCCGTGCGGCCGGGGTGTCCCGCGACGAACACGAGGTCGTTGTCGCGTACGCCGTTCTTGCTCCAGCGCAGGTAGTGCTCGGGATGCAGCGGCTTCCCGCCCTCGTAGATGCGGAAGAAGCACATGTCGAGGTCGAAGCGCGGGAACTCGAAGTTGTCGGGGTCGCCGCCGAAGAACGCGATGCCCTTCTCGGGCGCCATCACGAGGCGCACGTCCGTGTAGCGCTTGTACGAATAGAGGTGGTAGCGGCCGCCCTGGTAGAGCTCGACCGTCTCGCAGTGGAGGCCCGACTTCTCCTTGGCGTCCTTCTCGAGCTGGCCGCGCGCCGTGCGCTTCGCAGCGTTCGCCTCGGCGCCCGACATGCCGGGCTTGACGCCGGCGAGAACCTTGTCGGTCACGTCCTCGATCGTCCAGAGCACGTGCATCTCGATGTCGGGGCACTGGATCTCCTCCGCGGGCGTGGCGGCGTGGAAACCACTCGCGATGTAGTCGTGCTCCTTGGTCGAGAGCTTCTCCAGCATGTCCGATCCGACGTGGTGGTTCGTCATCACGAGCCCGGTCGGCGACACGAGCGAGCCCGAACCGCCGCTCGAGATGCGCACGGCCGACTTCTGCACGTGCTCGAGCCAGGTGTCGGTGAGGTCGAAGCCGTACTTCGCCTGGATCTGCTGCTTGGGCGCGCGGTTGAAGGGCCACATGCCCTCGTCGGCGTGCGCGAGGGCGCCGAGCGCGCTGCAGAGGACGGCCGCGAGGACGAAACGGTGCGTGGGGGTGGAGTTCATGATCCTGCTCGATTTCCAGAGGTGCGTTCGCCAGCGAACGAGGCCGGAAAGGATAGGGAGCCCGGTCCCGCACGCCTAGCGCGTGCACGGACCGCGCTCGCGCTTGACCTGTTCCTTGCGCGTCGGTCCGCGCACGGGCGCGCGCGCGACGCTTTCCGCGACGAGGACACGGAGCGCGCGATCCGCTAACTTCTGCGCATGGCTCGTTGCGTCTCCCTCGTCCTCGCCGGAAGCCTCACCGGACTCCTCGTCGGCTCGCTCGCCGGTTGCATCCACCGGCGCAGGACCGAGCTCCCGCCCGAGGGGCCGCGGTCGATCGTGTACGGCTACCACACGGGCCTGCAGGCGCCCGTCCAGCGCGTGATTCGGACGGCGGAGGAGTGGTACGAGCTGTGGCTGCGCCACCACTCGAACGTGATCCCGGTCCCGCCGCTGCCGAAGGTCGACTTCAACCGCGAGATGGTGCTCTGCGTCGCCGTCGGCCAGCGTCCGACGGGCGGTTACGGCGTGCGCATCACGCGCACGCGGCTCGAGGGCGGCGAGTTGCACGTCGAGGTGCACGAGACGAAGCCCCCGGCCGGCGCCATCGTGCCGATGGTGCTCTCGCAGCCTTACGAGCTCGTGCGCGTGTCGCGCTTCGACGGCAACGTCGTGTTCGAGACGAAGTGAGTTGCGGCCGCACGCCGGCCGGATTCCAACGGAGTCGGGGTGCGCGACAGCGGTCCGGTCCGGCCGTTTCCGCGTCCATTCCCACCCGTGCCTCGGCCCGCACAACGAGCGGACAGGATTGCGTCCGCGCTCGAGCGGCGCACGGTCCGCGACGGCGGCCCACCGGTTCCGATCGGTGCGATCCCTCCGCCCCCCGATCCCACCGAAGTACGCTAGTCCCCCGTGCGCCGTCCCTTCGACACCACCCTCACCCTGCTCTTCCTCCTCGCGCTCGTCGCCCCGACCCTCGACGCTCTCCTCCGCCCTTCCGCGATCACCGACATCCACCGCGAGCTCCGCAACCCCGCGCCGCTCCCTGCTCTACCCACGACGATCGCCGCGTTGCGCTCGACCCCCGCCGAGTTCGACGCCTGGTTCAGCGACCACATCGGCCTCCGCGACCACCTACTCCGCCACCGATCCCACCTGTACATCACGACCTTCCACCGCTCACCCACGTCCAGCGCCATCCTCGGCCGCTCGTCCTGGGTCTTCCCGACCCTGATGGGCATCCTCGACGCGTCCCGCGGCACTACGCACCTCACGCCCGCCCGCCTCGCGCTCTGGCAGCGCACGCTCGAGTCCCGCCGCGACTTCACCGAGTCCCTCGACGCCGACTACGTCTTCGCGCTCGCCCCCGAGAAACCGACCCTCTACCCCGACTTCCTCCCAGCGCACCTCGCACCGCATCCGCCGACCGCGCTCGACCAATTCACCGCTCACTTCGCCGTCGCGTCCAGCTTCCACCCCGTCGACCTCCGCACCCTGCTCGAGAGCGAGCGCACGCGCGACACGTCCACCGACTACACCTACTACCCACTCGGCACGCACTGGACCGACCGCGCGCTCTACCGCGCCTACGCCCACCTGCTCGACGCGCTCACCGCGCGGCACCCGACGCTCGCGCCCACTCCGCTCACCGCGCTGCACTGGACGATCGACCCCGACGACGGCGACACCTGGGCCACGAACCTGCGCATGGAGCACACCCTGCGCCAAACCGCGCGCGTCCTCCGCGAGATCGAGTCCGACTACGACTGCGAGCTCGGCCGCCCGCGCGGCGACCAGACCCACGTCGTCACGCGCGGCCCCGACCCGACCCGCCCGCGCCTCGTGCTCTTCCACGACTCGTTCGGCGACCGCATGCGCAAGCTCTTCGCGCGCGACTTTTCCGAGTGCTACTTCTGCTGGGGCGCGTTCGACCCCGCGATCGTTGCGCGCGAACGCCCCGACGTCGTGATCGAGCTGCGCGCGGAGCGCCAACTCCTCCTCGACCGTCCCGCGCCGATGGTGACGCCGGGCAAGGACCCGCTCGCGCCGGTCTTCGAGCGCTGTGAGCGCGTCCTCTGGCGCCTCGAACTCGAGCGCGATCCCGTCGAGCTCGTCCCCGTCGACGGTGCCTCGCTGACGCGCGTCGAGAACGGCCTCGCGGCGCGTCCGGCCGAGGACTCCTCCGGCAGTTTCGAGCTCGCCGGCCTCGCGTACACGCCGGGTCGCGGCCTGATCGCGCGCGTCGAGCTCGAAGCCGCCGATCCCGGCATGCTCGACCTGCTCTACATGACCGCGCGCGTGCCGCGCTACCGCCGCGGGCAGGTCGCGACCGCGAGCCTTCCCGCCGGACGCTCGATCACGCACATCGAGATCGACGAGCCCGACCTCCAAGGCCCGCTGCGCTTCCGTTTCGGCCGCGACGTGCGCACGGTCGTGCTGCGCGCGCTCGAGGTGCGCGAGCGCGGGGAGTAGCGCCGTGCTTGCCGTCTCGCACACGTGCCCTGACGATGGTGCAGGCTCCCCGGCATGAACGTGCGCACGCAAGCTGCTCTCGACTGGACGCGCATCGTGCTTTTCGCCGCCGCGCTGCTCGCGCCCGCCGTCGATGCCCTGCTCCGCCCCGAGGCGCGGCGCGACGTCGAGCTCGAAGCGCGCTCCCCCGAGCCGTTTCCCGCGCTCGACACGTCGTTCGAGTCGCTGCGCGAGTTCCCGCGCGGCGTCGAGGCGTGGTGGGGCGACGCGCTCGGTCTCCGCGACGTGCTCCTGCACTGGGACAGCCGCGCGCGCGTGCAGATCTTCCGCGTCGCGCCGGGTGAGCCGCTGCTCGTCGGACGCGACGACTGGGTCTTCCCGACGCTTCTCGGAATCCTCGACGCGAGCCGCGGGCGCGCGCAGCTCACACGAGCGCGCCTCGAAGCTTGGCGCAAGGCGCTCGAGAGTCGGCGTGCGTTCTGCGCTGCGCTCGGCGCCGAGTACCGCGTCGCGCTCGCGCCCGAGAAGAGCTCGATCTACCCCGAGCGGCTGCCCGACGGATGGGGGCCGATCGGTCCCGGCGTGCAGGACCAGCTCGTCGCGTGGCTCGGGCGGCATTCGGACTTCCGCCTCGTCGACCTGCGGCCGGCGCTCCTCGCGGAGAAGGCACGCGATCGCGCGCCCGACTTCGCGTACTACCCGCTCGGCACGCATTGGACCGATCGCGGCGGTTACGCCGTGCACCGCGTGCTCGTCGATGCGCTCCGTCCGCGCTTCCCCTTGCTCGCGCCCGTGAACGAGGAGCACCTCGCTTGGGAGCTCGACCCCGCCGAGGGCGACACGTGGGCGCATCGACTGCGGCTTTCGGACGAGCTCCACCAGCAGGCGCGCGTGATCACAGCGATGCACCGTGGTTTCGAGGGACCGGTCGAGCGCGAAGGGGGCGTCACGCGCGTTCGCGGGGGCCTCGAGGACGCGCCGAGCCTGCTCGTGTTCCACGATTCGTTCGGCGAGCGGGTGAGCAAGCTCCTCGCGCTCCGCTTCGCGCGCTCCACGTTCGTGTTCGCGCCGCAATTCGACCCTGAGCGCGTTCGCGCCGAGCACCCGGACGTCGTGATCGAGCTCTTCGCCGAACGGCGGCTCCTGCTCGATCATCCGTCCGCGATCGTCGCGGGCGGGGGCGACGCGATCGCGCGCGAGTTCGAGGCGAGCGCGGAGCTCCTTTTCGCGCTCGACCCGCTGCGCGACCCGGCCGCCGTCCGCGGAGTCGACGGGACGCGCGTGTCGCGCGTCGACGGCGGCTTCCTCCTCGAGCACGACGCGGGCGCGGCGGGCCTCGTGGAGATCGACGCGCCCGAGTTCCCCTCGGGAAGGACGTGCCTCGCGCGCATCGAGCTCGAATCCGATCACGCCGACAAGCTCGACGTCCTGTACCGCACGCAGCGCCTTCCGCGCTTCCACCGCGGGCAGATCGCGAGCGCCACGACGAGCGCGGGCCGCCAGACGCTGTACGTCGAGCTCGACGCGCTCGACCTCCTCGGCCCGCTGCGCCTGCGGGCGGGCGCGCGGGCCGGTCGCTACGTGCTGCGCTCGTTCGAACTCCGCCTCGCGGCGCCGTGAGCGCGCTTGCCTCCCCACGGCCGCGACCGGAGGATGGCGCGCGAGGAGCACGGCATGGTTCGACTGGATCGCATCTACACGCGCGGCGGCGACGAAGGCGAGACGAGCCTCGGCGACGGCACGCGCGTCCCCAAGCATCATCCGCGCGTCGCCGCGTTCGGCACGGTGGACGAGCTCTCCGCCGTGATCGGCCTCGCGATCGCGCACGGCGTGCCCGAGCCGCTGCGTTCGGAGCTCCAGGCGATCCAGAACGACCTCTTCGACGTCGGCGCCGACCTGTGCGTGCCGGGCGAGGCGGGCGCGCGGCTGCGTCTCACGCCGAAGTACACGAAGCGGCTCGAGGAGCTCATCGACCGTGAGAACGCAGCGCTCGCGCCGCTCGCGAGCTTCATCCTCCCCGGCGGCACGCCGCCCTCCGCATGGCTCCACCTCGCGCGCAACGTGTGTCGCCGCGCGGAACGCCTCGTCACCGAGCTGCGCGCCGACCCAGCGGAGAAGGAGCGCGTCAACCTCGAGGTCGTGAAGTACCTGAACCGGCTCTCCGACCTGCTCTTCGTCCTCGGCCGCGCGCTGAACGACCATGGCCGCGGTGACCTCCTGTGGGTCCCGGGCCAGCAGGGTTGAACGAGGTCTCCATCCTCCGACGACGAACGTCGAAGGCAACGGCAGGGAGCAGCAGGATGTCATCGCCATGAACCGTCTCGAGGTCGACACGTCTCCTCGGTGGGTCGAGCGCGTCGCCGAGCGGCCGCTCGAGTTGCTCTCGGATCATGCGCATTGCGAATTGAGGGCGGCGGCGTCGGCGCAGGCGTTGATCGTGAAGTATCCCGAGGACGTGGAGCTCGTTCTCCGCATGAGCGCGGTGGCGCGCGAGGAGTTGGAGCACTTCGAGCGCGTCCTCGGGGTGCTCGCGAAGCGCGGCGCGGGGTTGCTGCCGGCGCGCGCGAACCCCTACGCCGAGGGCCTGCTCGCCGCGCGCGCGCACAAGAAGGAGGAGCTCCTGCTCGATCGCCTGCTCATCGCCGCGCTGATCGAGGCGCGCAGCCTCGAGCGCTTCGTGCTGCTGGCGGAGCACCTCGCGGATCGCGAGCTCGCCGCGCTCTACCGCGAGCTCGTGCCGAGCGAAGCAGGACATCAGGCGCTGTTCGTGCAGCTCGCGCGCGGCCGCTACCCCGAAGCGCGCGTGCATGCTCGGCTCGCGGAGCTGCGTGCGGTCGAGGCGCGCGTGATCCAGGCACTCGCGTTCGAAGTCCGCATGCACTCGGGCGACGTCCAGCCCGCGACGAGCGCGCGCTGACGCCGCGTCACTGCCCGAGTTCGGACAGCGCGGTCCGCGCCTCGATCCTGACGAGCGGGTCGAAGTCCTTCGCCAGGAGCTCCAACGTCGGGCGCGCCGCGGGCTTGCCGAGCTTCTTCAGCGCGCGCGCCACCTCGCGCCGCAGCGGGGCGAAGCCGTGCCTCGCGTTCTCGGCGAGCTTCTCGAGCGCGTCCGCGACGCGCAGCTCGCCCGCGGCCCACGCCGCCGTGCAGCGCACCTGGACGTCGGGATCCGACAGGAACGGCGTCGGATCGAGCGGCGCCGCGCGCAACTGTTTGTGGAACGCGCGCACCGACACATACACGGCTTCGCGGCGCATGCGCGCGAGCGGGCTCCTGCTCGCTTCGTCGACCGTCTCGGGTCGCAGCGTCCACACGGGTTCGGGCACGGGGTAGTCGGCGACCGTCGGTGCGTTCAGCGGCAACTCCGCGACGAGGCGGTGTCCCGCGTCGAACGGATCGAGGAACACGGAGGTCGTGAGGTCGAACGCATAGAGCCGCTCCCCGAACCACACGGACGATCCGACGGCGCGCATGTCGTGGAGTCCCGTCTGCACTCCATCCGGCTGCCAGTTGGGATCGTCGGACAAGAAGCGCGCTCCCGACGCGTCGCGGAAAATCGTCGTGCGGAAGTAGTAGGGGAGGTCGACCCAGCTCCCCGTCGCGATGCGCGACCACGTGTCGCGCAGGTCGGGCTCGGGCTCCTCGACGAGCTCCATCGCGATGCGCTCGAACTCGCCGAGCAACGCGGTGTGCGCCGCGCCCGTTCCCGGACCGCTGTAGCCCGTGTGCACGGCGCGCGCGCGCCCGTCGCGATGGAAGAACACCGTCGTGGGGAACGCGTGCACGCCGGAGAGCTGCGGCAGCGCCTCCGCGGCCTTCTCCTTCGCCGAGCTCCCCGCGAGCAACACGGGGAAGGACACCTTGTGCCGCAGGAGCGCGCGCCGCACCTGCTGCGCGTCGCGCTCGAAGTCGCCCGAGTGCTCGAAAGCGAGTCCGACGATCGACAGACCCTTCGGTCGCATGCGCCGGTCGAATTCGGCGAGGTCGCGCAGCTCGTCGTGGCAGTTCGGGCACCACGAACCGAACACGACCAGCATCATCGCGTTCGAGGTCGACTGCCACTCCGCGAGCGAGCGCGAGGCACCCTGCAGGTCCGGGAACACGAGCATCGACAGCGGCAGAGCTTCGTCCCAGCGGGTCAGGCTCCACTCGTCGGGCAACTTCGCGCCGTCGTCGCGCGTCGCGGTCCAGTCCTCCTTCCACGTCGGGCCGGAATGGAACGTGCCCGCGAGGGCGCCGCCCGAGGCGCGCGCGTCGAAGAGGAACGCGTGCGCGCCGTCGAAGCACGACAGGCGCAGTCGGCCGTTCGCGTAGACGCCCGCGAGGTAGCGGTAGTCGCCCGTGGTGGTGAGGAACGTGCCCGTCACGAGTCCGCCGCGCTCCTCGAAGACGCCGACGGCCGGATCCGAGCTCGACGAGAAGCGCACGCTCCACCGTCCCGCGATGGAGGGCGCGTCCGCCCCGCTCGCCTTCGGCTCCGGCGGGAAGCGCGGCGTTGCGCCGTGCGTCGCCTGGAACTCCATGCGCGCGGGCGCCGCCGCCGCGCCGCGCTTTTCCCACGCGCCGCGCAGCGCGCCGTCGACGAGGCGCGCGCGGATCGCCGAGTCGTAGTGCGGGAAGCCGAGCACGAGCTCGCCGTCCGCGAAGCGCACCTCGGGGACTTCGACGTGCTCCTCGCCGTTCCCGACGAGCGCCGATCCACCGGCGTCGATCACGAGCTCGAACGGGAGCTCGCCGCCCGGGCTCGCGAGCGTCGCGCGCCAGGCGCCGGTGATGACGGCGGGCAGCGTCGGTGTCTGGAGAGGAAGGGCGGCGATCAGGAGCTCGAGCAGCATTCCGACATCCTACCAATGCACGCGCCCGCCCTCGCGGCGTGCGGCCGGTATCCTCGAGGGGATGGTGCGTCACGCCGTTCACGTCCTCGTCTCCGGCCGCGTTCAAGGCGTCGGCTTCCGGCACGCGACGCGCGGCGCGGCGCTCCGGTGTCGGCTCGCGGGCTGGGTCCGCAATCGTGCCGACGGGCGCGTCGAGGTGTGGGCCGAGGGCGCGGAGGAAGACGTCGAAGCGTTCGTCGCGTGGCTCCGGCGCGGCCCGCCCACGGCGAGCGTGACGGAGCTCGCGGTCGAGCCCGTCGAACCCGGCGGCCGCGCGGGTTTCGAGCTCCTCCGCGACTGATGCGATTCAGCGCGTCGACGCGCGCCGCTCTGCTCCCGATGTCCGCGCCGACGTGCGCGAACCGATGGGGGACGGGATTCTCGCCGAAATCGCCGGGCAGGAAACGAAAACGCCCCGGCGCGAGGCCGGGGCGTTCCGGGTGCCGCGTACGGCACGACCGGGGGAGTGATCGTCAGCGCGTCGAGCCCGCTTCGAGCTTCGAGCGCAGTTGCTGCATGCGTTCGCGGAGCTCGTCCATGCGCGCGCGCAGCTCCTGCAGGCGCGCTTCGATCTCCGCGCGCACATCGGCGTGCGCGTCTTCGTCCCCGACCTTCGCGCGCTCGCGCGCTTCGGTGTCGAGCTTCCACGCGTGTGCCTGTCCGTCGTCGAGGCGCTTCCACGCGCCGTTCGAGTCCATGCGCCAAGCGCCCGGACCGAGCCGGAACTCGAACGGCTTCGCGTCGAGACCGTGGAGTTCGACGCGCGTCTCCGCTTCGGGCGCGAAAGCGCCGAACGCCTTCGCTTCGGAGCGCGGGGTGGCGAAGACGAAGCCGCGCACGCCGTCGCGCTCCTTCAAGAGCTTCTCGAGCTCGGCCACGCGTTCCTCGAGCGAGTGCGCATCCTGCTGCTTCCCGGAGCCGGGCGCGAGCTGGCCTTCGATGCGCGCGATGCGCTCGTCGAGGCCTGCGCCGCCCTCCGGCGCTTTCTCCGCGCGCTTCGCGGAGGTGCGCCCGCCGCGCTTCTTCGGCTCCGCGGCGCGTCGCATGTCGGTGCGGGAGTGGGCGCGCTGCTGGAGGTCGCCGAGGCGCTCGCGCAGCGCTTCCGACTGGGCGCGCACCCGCTCCTGGATCGCCTTGGACTGCTCGCGCATGCGCTCCTGCAGCGCCTGTGCCTGGCCGCGCCATTGTTCCGCCGCGCGTTGCTGCGCCTCGCGCGCGCGTTCGAGCGCTTCCCGCGCGCGTTCCCGCGCTTCTTCCTGCCACGTCTGCTGGTTCGCGCGCCATTCCTCTTGGCTTTCGCGCCAGGACTGCATGGCTTCCTCGTGCGCCTCGCGTGTCGCCTCCTCGGCCTCGCGCTGCGCTTCGGCCAGCTCCTGAGCGTCCTCCTCGGACCATTCTCCGTCGCTCACGGCCCACCCCTCGAAGGCGGGGACGTCCGGGAGCGCCAGGTCGAAGTCCATCGCGGGGAGCTCGGCGATCTCCGCCATCTCGGGCAGCTCGGCGATCTCGGGCAGCTCGATCTTCCACGCGTCCGGGCCGTCGGGAACGATGTTCACGGAGAGGCGGTCCACCTGCAACTGGCCGGGCGCGTCGATGGGGGCTTCCTGCGGGCAGGGCGTGCAAGGTAGCGCGGGTTCACCGCACGGCGCGGGCGCTTCAGCGGCGGGCGCGGGCGCGACGTGGTCGCCGCGCACGCGCGACAAGAGCGAGCGCACGCGCAGCGGAGCGGGCGCGCTCGCGGGAGCTTCAGGAGCGGCGGCGTCGCCGACCCCGCCCTGCACGGCGCATCCGGAGGTCGTTGTGGTCGCGAGCGGAGCGCGCGCGATCGAAGCTCCACCGAGCGGCGCGACCGCGACCGTGTGACCGTTCAGCGGCGCGAGCGTGATCGGGCCGTGCTTGCGTTCGATCGTCCACGCGCGCGGCGCGGGGGCCCCCGACGGCGCAGCGGGCGCTTGCGTGCCGCTGCCGGCCGAGAGGCACGCAGCGCCGCTGGACGAATTGCAAGCGCCGCCGCTCGTGGAGCCGCACGCGCTGCCGCCGCTCGCCGCGCAGGCACCTTGCGCGGCGCTCGCGCCGGCGCTCGAGCAGGTGCTCGCGCCCGAGGACGAGCACGTGAGCAGCCCCGTGCCGCCGATCACCGTGATCGTCGAACCTGCCGCAGCCCCGCGCGGAGCCGTCGAAGCGATCGCGCCCTGCGCCGCCTTGCCGCAGCAGCAGCCGTGCTTGTGATCGCAGAATGCGGACGAAGGCGCCGCCGTCGCGACGAGGACGCCGAGGATGCCGAGGGAACCGAGCAACGTGGTCTTCATGGGACTCCTTTTCTGCCTGGAATGGGAGCTCTGCCGCTGGATCAGGGAACGTGGTTGGAAGGGGACGTGTGGAGTTGTTCGAGCAGCGCTTGGAGCTCGCGAGCCTCGGAGTCGAGCGCGTCGATGTCGCGGCCGAGCGCGTCGAGCTCCTGCTCGAGTTCGGCGCCGAGCGGGCTCCTCTCCGCGGCGGCGCGCAGTGCGGCGAGCTCGAGCTTCAGCGCCGCGAGTTCGCTCGGAGGCTCGATCGACTCGGGCACGACCGCGAGCAGGGAGAAGGGCTGCACCGGCGCTTCGTCCGCGCGCTCGACCGGGAGCTCCGGCGCGATCACCGCGACGGAGGTCGTGCTCACTTCCGTGTCGAGCGCGG
>JACRIO010000014.1 GCA_016220035.1 Planctomycetota bacterium
GCGCAGCTTCGCTGCGCGGCCGTTCTATCGGGTGACAAATTGCTCCGGCACGGTATTCCCGTTCAGGGCGACCATGGAATCGCGAAACCGTTGGTGCGGTTCGAGGTCGAGGGCGTGCAGAACGCGGCGGAGTTCCGGTAGAAGCACTGGTAAAAGCGCGTGCCCCCCGCGACCGGCAGAGCGCCGCGCACGCTGACGTCCGGATCGCCGCCCTGCGGGAAGCTGCTCTGGTTCGAGAGCACGCCCTTGGTCCCGAGCCGGATCACGGCACCCGCGAGGCAGCTGAGGCCGTCGTCGAGCGCGACCGGCGCCTGCTGCGCGTCGGATTGGAGGAAGATGCAGGTGGCTCCGGTGAGACCCAGCACGGAGAGCGTGACGGTGTCCGCCGCGACCCTGGGCGTCCCCGTCCCCGCGAGCCGCGCTCCCATGGGGAACGACGAGTTCGCGCAGCCGCGGCCGTACATCCCGGTGTTCCCACAGGGACACGGCGCACCGCCGCCGTCGCCGGAGCAGAAGAAGACCCCCGTGTCGAGCACGCCGACGTCGCGCACGAACGAATCGATCACGCCGTTGATGTCGGTCGGCACCAAGTTGGTCGCGAAGCTGTAGAACGCGATGTACCGGCCGTTGGTCGTGATCGGGCCGGCCCAACTCGCCTGGTTCGCCTGGGCGCCGGCGTAGGTGACGCTCGCCCGGCTCGTGAGCCCGGTAACGCGATCGCGGATGAAGACGTCGTTCGTCCCGTTCGTGTCGCCGATCACGAGGTTCGTCGACGGAGAGTCGAAGACGACGAAGCGGCCGTCGCCGGAGATCGAGACGTATGCTCCCACGTCGTTCGTCCCCTGCGCGCCGTCGCTCGCGACGCTCGCGCGCGTCGTCGTCGCCGTCGTCCGGTCGTGCACGAAGACGTCCACCCTCCCATTCGTGTCGCCCGCGACCAAGTTCGAGGCCGCGCTGACGAACGCAACGTAACGGCCGTCGGACGAGATCGAAGGGGAGTTGCAGCTCATGACCGCCTGCACGCCGCCGGTCGCGAAGCTGACACGGGTCGTCGTTGCTGCCACGCGGTCGTGCACGAAGACGTCGGCCGTGTTGTTCGTGTCGCCGGCGACGAGGTTCGTCGCGACGGTCTCGAACGCGATGTAGCGGCCGTCCGCCGAGATCACGGCGCGCGAGCTCTGGCTATTCGCCTGAACACCGCCCGTGCCGACGCTCACGCGCGTCGTCACGCCGGTGGTGCGGTCGTAGAGGAAGGTGTCCGCCACGCCGTTCGTGTCGTTCGCGACGAGGTTCGTGGCCGCGCTGAGGAACACCACGTATCTTCCGTCCGCGGAGATCGACTGCCCCGGCGTGCCCGGACCGCTCGGTCCGTTGCCCTGGAACGGAGGGATGCGGCTCGTGGCGCCGAGCTGGCGGTCGTGCAGGAACAGGTCGCCCGTCGCGTTTGTGTCGTTCGCGACGAGGTTCGACGCGGCGCTGCCGAAGACGATCCAGCGTCCGTCCCCCGAGATCGACGGGCCGACGCTCTCGCCGTTCCCCTGGACATTGCCCGTCCCCACGCTCACGCGCGTCGTGGCTCCGCCGACGCGGTCCTGGACGAAGACGTCGAACAGGCCGTTCGTGTCCCCGGACACCAGCGTGTGCGCGAGGCTCGCAAACGCGGTGTAGCGGCTGTCGGCCGAGATCGCCGGCGTGTAGCTCTGGTTGTTCCCCGGCACGCCCGTGGTCGACACGCTCGCGATCTCCGTCGTCTGGGCGAGGACGGGCGGCGCAAGCACGAGGATCGACGGGACGAAGCCGCGGAAGAGCACGCTCCGAGCGCGGCGGCGAAGGGTCTCGAGGGGCGGGGTGATGCGTGACGATTCGATCGAGTTGAACATGGGGGTCTCCTGGCGGGCGGCGCTCGCCCGCTCACCCGGCCATGCGCGAAGCGCGCTGGAAGGAGCTGGCGGATTCCGGAGGATTTCGCGCGACCGCGATCGGCCCTCAGTCGGCGCTTGGCGACGCGCGGAGCGCGCGAGTACCCTCCCGCCGCCATGCCCAAGCCCACCGCCACGGTCGCCGAAGGCTTCGCGGGCGTGCCGGGAAGCGGTGCGCCGCGCCGCGCGCGATCCTCGAGGCGTGGGTGAAGAGCTGCTGAGCGGCGGGGACGGACCTCCATGGCGACGACACGACGATCGAAGTCTCCCGCGAAACCGCGACGCGCCGCCGAGCTCCAGGGGACGGTCGCCGAGCGCGTTGCGATAGCGCTCGCCGAGCTCGAGCGCGCGGGCAATCCGAAGACGCTCGCCGACTACGGTCCGCGCTACGGCATCGCGACGACGAAGGCGTTCGGCGTGCCCATGGGGCGCATCCACGCGCTCGCGAAGCGGCTCGGACGCGATCACGCGCTCGCGCACGCTCTGTGGAAGACCGGTTGGTACGAAGCGCGCCTGCTCACCGCGTTCGTCGCCGAGAAGGAGCGCGTCACGCCCGCCGAGATGGACCGCTGGACGCGCGGGTTCGACAACTGGGCCGTGTGCGACACGCTCTGCTTCCACCTCTTCGATCGCACGCCGCATGCGTTCGGCCGCGTCGCCGCGTGGGCGAAGCGCTCGAAGGAGTTCGAGAAACGCGCCGCGTTCGCGCTGCTCGCGAGCCTCGCGCTGCACGACAAGGAAACGGACGACGCGCCGTTCCTGCGCTGCCTCCCGCTCGCCGAGCGCGCGGCCGCCGACGAGCGCAACTTCGTCAAGAAGTCGGTGAGCTGGGCCCTGCGCGGGATGGGTACGCGCAGTCGCGCGCTCCACGCGGCCTGCACGGCGCTCGCGGAGCGTCTGGCCGAATCCGACACGACGCCGGAGCGCTGGATCGGCAAGGACGTGCTCCGCGACCTGAATCGGCCGCTCGTGAAGCAGCGCGCCGAGAAGCGCGAGCGCCGGCGCGGTGCGTGACGAGCGACTCGGCGGCCGCCCTCACCCGCCGACCCCGGCGACGCGGGCGTCCGGACCCGACGGACGCATGGGACCGCGGACTACGCAGCGCGAATCCGGCACCCCTACGCAGCTCTTCGTAGGACCGGGTATCCTTGTCGACGGACTCGCTGCCCCTGGAGCCTCCGCGCGCGTTTCGTGTTCGCCGTGGCTTCGCCCCGATCCCCAGGACGTCTTGCCATGTTCTCCCGCGCCACGCTCGCCCTCGCCTTCCTGTGCACCGCGCCGCTCGCCGCGCACGCTGGTGGTTCGGCGTTCCTCGTCAACCGCTTCGGCAACCACTCCGACGGCAACGCGTTCGTGCGCAAGGACGGCGCGTACCTCGCCGGTGGACCGGGCCGC
>JACRIO010000126.1 GCA_016220035.1 Planctomycetota bacterium
CAGCCGACGTTTTCGCGCTCGTAGCGCTCGATTTCGACGCGCGCGCGCTCGGCGTCCTCGAGGCGCGCGAGCACGATCCACTCGCCATCGGCCTGCATCGTCCCCGACTGGATGCCGACGGAGTGCAGCACGAGACCGTGCTCGCGCGCCTTGCGCTGCTCGCGCGAGCGCGCGACTTCGAACCAGGACGCTTGGGGATCGGTCACGCGCGCTCCGGCGCCTTCTTCGGCGTCGCGGGCGCATGGTATCGTCCACGCTTCGACCCGCGTCCAAGCCCTCCGATGATGAACTCGTTCCGATTCGTGCTCGGCGCCGCAGCGCTGGCCTTTTCTTCCACTACGGCCTGTGCGAGTGCGTCGAGCTCCGATCCCGCGCCCCCGGCCTCCGCGGCGAGCACGAACGTCGCGCATGCGGGTCCGGGACTCTCGGTGATCCAGGACGGCGCGCGCGCGCCCCAGCGTCTGCGCGTCGAGTACCTCGAGAACCCGCTCGGCCTCGACGAGACGAAGCCGCGCTTTTCGTGGGAGCTCGACGACGCGCGGCGCGGCGCGACACAGAGCGCGTACGAGCTCGCGGTCGCCTCCAGTCGCGACGCGTCGCTCGCGGGGAACGCGGACGTGTGGAGCTCCGGCCGCGTCGCTTCCGACGCGACGAACCAGATCGAGTACGCCGGTCCCGCGCTCCAGTTCGATCGCACCTACTGGTGGCGCGTGCGCAGCATCGACGGCGCCGGCAAGGAGTCGCCGTGGAGCGCGCCCGCGACGTGGAGCATGGGCCCGCTCGCGCCGACGGACTGGAAGGGCGCGTGGATCGCCGACCCGCACGCGGTCGAGAAGCCCAAGCGCGAACACCATGGGTGGCGCAGCACGTGGAAGGAGAAGGAGGACGACATGGTCTGGGTGCAGGTCGACCTCGGCCAGCAACGGCCCGTCGAGGCGGTCCGCTTCTATCCGGCGCACCCGTGCAACGATCCGAAAGCGACCGCGGGCTGGCTCTTCCCGCGCCAGTATCGCGTGTGGATTTCGGAGGAACCGACCTTCCTGCAGAAGATGCCGATCCACGTCGTCGACGAGACCGCCTTCGACGTGCCGAATCCCGGCGACGAGGTGAAGGTCCACAAGCTGGTCTCCCGCACGACCTGTCGCTATCTCCGCATCGGGTTCTTGAAGCTCGCGAAGGCCGAGGGCCAGGGCTTCGGCGTCGCGCTGAGCGAGATCGAGCTCGTCGACCTCGGCGCGATCGTCTCGAAGGGCGCGGGCATCACCGCCAGCGAGTCCTTCGACGGCGACGGTTGGTCGCTCGCGAACTTGTTCGACGGCGACAAGCAGTCGCACCTCGCCATCGACGTCGCTCCGCCGCCCGCGCCCATGCTGCGCGGCGAGTTCGAGCTCGCGGGACCCGTGAAGCGCGCGACGGCGTACGTCACGGCGCTGGGCCTGTACGAGCTGCACTTGAACGGCGCCGCGGTCGGAGACCACGTGCTCGCGCCGGAGTGGACGCGCTACGACGGTCGCGTGCAATGCCAGGCGTACGACGTGACGGCGCTCTTGAATCCCGGCCGCAATGCCGCGGGCGCGCTCCTCGGTGACGGGTGGTACGCGGGGAAGGTCGGCCTGCTCGACAGCGTGCCCGGTTCGCCGCGGCGCGGCGTGTACGGCGACAAACCGCTGTTCCTCATGCAGCTCGAGGTCGACCTCGCGAACGGCCAGCACGCGCGCTTTTCGACCAACCCCGAATGGAGGAGCACGCTCGCGGGGCCGATCCGCTCGAACGACCTGCTCGACGGCGAGACCTATGACGCGCGGCGCGAGCTCGCGGGCTGGGACCGTCCGGGATTCGACGCGAAGGACTGGACGCCGGTCGCGAAGGTCGGCGATCCCGACCAAGGCATCTACGCGCAACCCTGCGAGCCGATGCGCGTCGTGGAGGAGCTCCACGCCGTCGCGATCACCGAGCTCGCGCCGAAGACGTGGATCGTCGACTTCGGACGCAACGTGACGGGGCGCTGCCGGATCGAGCTCGCTGGCGCCGCCGGTTCGACGGTGACGCTGCGGCACGGCGAGGTGCTCGATACGGACGGCCAGCTCTACACCGCCAATCTCCGCGGCGCCCTGCAGACGGACCGCTACACGTTTCGAGGCGGCGGTCGCGAGGCTTGGGAGCCGCGCTTCACGCTCCACGGGTTCCGCTACGTCGAGCTCACGGGGCTCGCGACGAAGCCCGCGCTCGGCGACGTCGTCGCACGCGTCGTGCGCACGTCCGCGCGCGAGACGGCGGGCTTCGAGTCGTCCGAGCCCGTGCTCGACGGTCTCTGGCGCAACGCGCGCGCGTCGCTCGCGGGCAACCTGACGGGCGTCGCGACCGATTGTCCGCAGCGCGACGAGCGCCTGGGCTGGATGGGCGACCTCGGCGCGTTCGCGCAGACCGCGATGTACCAGATGGACCTCGCGGCGTTCTTCGGCAAGTGGGCGCAGGACGTGCGCGACGCCGCGGCGTCCGACGGGCGCTTCTCCGACTTCGCGCCGAACCCGTTCGCGGCGGACGGCCGCTTCATCGGCTCGGCGGCGTGGAGCGACGCGGGCATCAGCGTGCCGTGGACGGCGTACGTGAACTACGGCGACCGACGGCTGCTCGAGCGGCACTACGCGGCGATGCGCAGGCACTTGGACTTCCTGATGAACTACAACCGTCAGTTCCGTTGGGAGTACCAGCGCATGAACGACTACGGCGACTGGTTGAACGGGAGCGCGATCGTCGGCGACGGTTGGAAGACCGAGGGCTGCGCGGTCGACAAGGAGCTGTTCGCCACGGCGTTCCTGCGCGCTTCGGCACGGCAGATGTCGCGCATCGCGCTCCTGCTCACCGGCCAGGAAGATCCCACGCAGACTTACCAGGGCGCGCCGACGACGTACGGCGACTACTCCGTGAGCGCGAAGAACGCCTTCCAGGCGAAGTGGATGAACCCGGAGGGCCGCATCCAAGGCGAGACGCAGGCGGGCGACGTCCTCGCGCTCGCGTTCGACTTGGCACCCGATTACCTGCGTCCGAAGATCGCCGAGCACCTGCGCCGCGACATCGAGGCGCGCGGGAACCAGCTCACGACCGGCTTCCACACGACGCATCGCGCGTTGATCGAGCTCGCTCGCGCCGGCATCGCAGCCGACGGCATCCTGTGCGAGACGCGCTTCCCCGCGCTCGGATGGCAGCTCGAACAGGGCGCCACGACGATGTGGGAGCGCCGCGACGCGTTCGTGCCCGGCCGCGGGTTCCAAGACGCGGGCATGAACTCGTTCGACCACTTCGCGTTCGGATCGGTCGGCGAGTGGATGATGGGCTGGCTCGTAGGGATGCGGCCCGACGAGAAGCAGCCGGGTTGGAAGCATTTCGTCGTCGCGCCCGCGCCGACCGCGAAGGTCACGCACGCGAAGGGCTGGCACGCCACGCTCCGCGGCCGCGTCGAGGTCGCGTGGAGGAAGTCGGACGGCGTTTTCGAGCTCGACGTGACGGTGCCCGCGAACACGAGCGCGACGGTCGTGCTGCCCACGCCGGACGGAACGACGATCACCGAGGGCGGCGCGGAGCTCGCGAAGGCCGCGCCGCACGCGACGCTCACCGGACGCGAGGGCGGCAGCGCCGTGATCGAGGTGCGCGCGGGGACGTACCGCTTCCGCGCGGCGCGCTGAGGAACGTGCGCGGCCTCTTGCTCGTCCTCGCGTTGCTCGCTGGCTGCCGGTCGGAGCCCGCGCCGCGGACGTACGCACCGCTCGCTCCCGGCGGACGCGTCCACGTGCTGCGCTCGAGCTCGGGCGCGACGATCGTGCTCGAGCTGACCGCGAGCGACTTCGCCGTGCCCGACGAGGAGCTCGTGCGCTGGTGCGAACGCGCGATCGCCGCGATCGAGGCGTACTTCGGCCGCTTCCCGCTCGACGAGACGCGCGTGACGGTGAGCTCGCGTCCGGGACGGCGCGTGCTCTACGGCCAGGCGAGCGCCGGCGGGATCCGCGTGCTCGTGGGCAAGGACGCGCCGCGCGCCGCGCTCGATCGCGACTGGACGCTGACGCACGAGATGACGCACCTCGCGCTGCCGACGCTCGCGCGCGAACACCACTGGCTCGAGGAGGGCAGCGCAACCTACGTCGAGCCGATCGCGCGCGCGCTCGCCGGCCAGCGCACGGCCGAAGAAGTGTGGCGCGAGTTCACGCGCGACTACGCGCAGGGTCTGCCGCGCGACGGCGACCGCGGGCTCGACGCGACTTCGACGTGGGGGCGCACGTACTACGGTGGCGCGCTGTGGTGTCTGCTCGCCGACGTCGAGCTCCGCAAGCGGAGCGCGAACCAGGTCGGGCTCCAGCAGGCGCTCGCGCGCGTCGTCGCGCAAGGCGGGAACGCGGGCGAGGACTGGCCGATCGAGCGCGTGCTCGCGCTCGCCGATGGAGCCGCGGGCGGGCGCGTGCTGCTCGACCTGTACGCCGCGCACGCCCACACGCCGGTCGCGACGGACCTGGAAACGCTCTGGAAGGAGCTCGGCATCGTGCGGCGCGGCCGGTCGGTCGAGTTCGACGACGCGGCGCCGCTCGCCGCGATCCGCCGCGCGATCCTGGAACCCCCCGGGCCCGCGCGCGGACCGGCGGAGGTCCCGGGCGGGCCTCCAGCGCGGTAGTCGGACACCGACGCGAGGGGTACGATCCCGATCCCAGCACGACCCGCGGCGCGGACGATCCGCGCCGAGGTGCCGTCGAATCCGAGACGAGCTCATGCCGCGCATCGCAAGCCTCCTCCTCGCGCTCATCGCCAGCGCTTCCGTCACGTTCGCAAGCTCCACGATCGCGCCTGCGCCGGTCGCGTTCGACCAGAAGGCGGACCTCGACACGCTGAAGGACGTCACGAAGCAGCCGGGGCAGCGCATCGTCGCCGCGCGTCAGCTCGCCAATGCGATGGGGCCGAAGATCGCCGACGAGTTCCTCGACATCGGACCCAAGGCGACGACGACGCCGGACCTGCGCGTGCAGATCGCGCTCCTGCTCGCGGACATGAAGGACCCGGGCGTCGACAAAAAGATCGTCGGCAAGCTCAAGGAGGGCAGCGCGGACGAGAAGATCTTCCACTTGCGCGCGACGAAGAACATCGCCGACGCGAAGCTCGCGAAGGAGATCTGCGACAAGTGCGTCGCATTCACCGCGGACAAGGACGCCGACCTGCGCGGCGTGGCGGTCGACATCCTGGTCCTGCGCGAGTGGGTCGACGCGGTTCCGGCGCTCGAGAAGCTCCTCAAGAAGGAATCCGACTTCGCGACGATCGGCGTCGCGATGGGCGGGATCACGAAGCTCCATCAAAAGAACTTGAAGGGTCTCGCGGAGTGGGAGGTGAAGCTCAAGGACTTCACCGTCCACGAGAGCCCGTTCTTCCGCAACGCGGCGTTGGACGAGCTCGGCAAGCTCGGCAAGGCCGAACACCTCGACATCATCGCCGCGCAGCTCAAGAGCAAGGACTGGAGCACGCGCGTGTCCGCGCTCTTCGCGCTCGAGAAGCTGCGCCACAAGAACGCGATCCCGTTGATCATCGCGCAGATGAAGAGCGAGACCGGTCGGCCGCTCGAGGAGTTCGCGGCCGCGCTCGAGCGCCTCACGGGCGCGCCGCTCGGCCAGGACGTGCCGCGCTGGGAGGAATGGTGGCGCAACAAGGGCGCGGAATTCGAGCTCGCCGCGACCGAGGATCGTCCGACGACGAAGGCGCAGGAGAAGAAGAAGCCGAAGTTCGGCG
>JACRIO010000127.1 GCA_016220035.1 Planctomycetota bacterium
GCGCGCACCAGGTTGAACGCGCCGATGCCCGCGCCGCTCCGCGGGCGGTCGCGGTTCGCGCGCGCGAGCTCCGCCACGAGCGGCGCGGCAAACGCGGCGACGCCGGCTTGCGCGAGGAGGGTCGCGTTCGCGAGGCGCGCGGCGAGCGTCACGTGCCGCGCGTCCGGCGCGCGCGCGGCGGCGATCGAGCGGTCGAGCACGTCGGGCGCGAGCCACACGTCGCCGTCCGTGAAGAGGATCCATTCGCTCCGCGCCTCCTCGGCGCCGCGTTGGCAGGCGTGGGGCTTGCCGAGCCAACCCTCGGGGAGCTCGGTCACGCGCACGAGGCGGACACGCGCGTCGCGCGAAGCGATCTCCGCGGCGATCTCCGCCGTCCGATCGCGCGAGCGGTCGTCGACGACGACGAGCTCGAGTTCGACCCCCGTCTGCGCGAGCAGCCGCTCGACCGTCGTCCCGATGCGCGCTTCCTCGTCGCGCGCGGGCACGACGACGGTCACGCTCGGCGGCGGGCCGCTCGCGCGTTCACGCGGGAGATCCGGCACGGCCGCGAGGTCGGCGAGCCCGCGCGCGGCGAGCACGCACCAGAGGAGCGCGACCAGCGCGAACACGACGTCGAGCGCGTCCATGGGCGCGGGATTCTAGGGATGAGCGCGCGGCCGAGCGTGACCCGCGTCGCTCGGCGCGCCTAGAATCCGCGCGCTCCTCCCTCGGCCCGCGCTCGAAACGACCCCATGCGACGACTCCTCTCCCTCGCGCTCGCGTCCCTCCTCACGGCCTGCGCGGCGGCCGTCGCCGTGCAAGAAGCTCCCGCGCCCACGGCCGCGCCGGTGATCGCGGACGACCCGCGCCAGATCCACTGGGAGCGCAGCTTCGAGGACGCGCTCGCGCTCGCACGGACGACGGATCGGCCGCTCCTCGTCGCGGTGAACATGGACGGCGAGAGCGCGGGCGAGCGCATCGTGCGCGAGGAGTACAAGGATCCCGCCTTCGTCGCGTCGACGCGCGCGTTCGTGTGCGTCGTCGCGAGCTTCTTCCGGCACACGCCGCGCGACCACGACGACGACGGACGGCGCATCGCCTGCCCGCGCCTCGGCGCGGTCACCTGCGGCGAGCACATGGCGCTCGAGCCCCTGCTCTACGACAAGTTCTTGTCCGACGCCGACCGCGTCGCGCCGCGGCACGCGCTCGTGCTGCAGGACGGGAAGAAGGCCTTCGACGAGTTCCTGCTCTTCGACCTGCGCGACCTCGACCGGCTGGTCGCAAACGCGGCGCAGCACGAGGTGGAGCGGCGCGCGCGGGCGGGGCTCGCGCTCGAGGAGCGTCTTCCCGCGCGTCTCGACGTCGCCGACGCGGAGAACTGGCGCGCGTGGGAGGGCGAGCGTTCGCACCGCGCGCGCGCCGTGCTCGAGGACGCGCTCGCGGGGGCGCGCGAGGAATCGACGCTGCTCGCGCTCGACGCGCTCGCCGCGGCAGGCGACGCGGGCTCGATGGACGCGCTGCGCGTCGTGCTCGCGCGCACGAGCGGGCGCGCGGAGCCCGTGCGATCGAAGGCGGTCGCGACGGCGCGCGCGTTGAAGCTCGAGGCCGGCGTCGGAAACCTCGCGCGCGACGGGGTGCGCGGCCTCGGACGCACGCCGGGCGAGCTCGCGCCGAACGGCGCGGAGACACACCTCGCGCTGCTCGCGGAGCTGGACGGGGTCTCGGCGGCGACGCGCACACTGCTGCTGGCGTGCGCGGGGACCGGCGCGTACGGCGGCGCGGCGGCACAGGCGCTCGTCGCGGCGCTCGGCGCGCGGGACGAAACGTGGGTGCGCGCGGAGCTAGTGGGCGCGGGCGGGCCGTGCTCGTTGGACGAGGTGCTCGCGATCGCGCGGCTCGTCTGGAGCCCCGGCGGACCGCAGCGCATCGCGGGCCCGCTCCCGCGCGCCGGGTACGCGAGCGACGCCATGCCCGAAGCCGCCGAGCTCGAGAAGACGCTCGCGCAGCTCGAGCAGGAGCTGCAGAAGGGCGGCGAGGCCCCCGAGCTCCTCGCGCGCTACGCGAAGGCGGCGCTCGACCTCGGTCGGCGCCGCATCGAAGCCAACCAGCAGGGGGCGCAGTTCCTCTTCGAGGACGCGGAGCGCCAGTTCGAGCTCGCGCTGAAGGCGGAGCCGCGCTCGATGCCGTGGTGGATCGAGCGCGCGCGCAATGCATACTTCCTCGGGAGATTCGAGCTGCAGGCCCGTTGCGGGCGCGAGGTGGTGGCGATCGCGCCGTCGTTCCGCGACGCGCTTCCGACCGAAGCTGCGGCGTGGCTCTCGGAGACGGGGTCGGTGCGCGCCGAATCGGCGGAACGCAAGCTCGCGCTCGCGACGCTCGACGACGCGTGGGCGATCGAGGGCCTGCGCTGGGTCGGCGACGCGGACGCGCGCCTGATCGCCGAGCGCTCGGGCAAGGACCCGGCGGCGGAGATCGCCGGCTTCGTCGAGGGCGCGCGCGCGCTCGGCGTCGTCGCTGCGAGCCCGTTCGCGACGGGGAAGGACTGGACGAGCTTCGCGTCGATCTTCGGCGCGGTCGGCCTCTGGCGCGAGGAGCTCGCGCTGTTGAAGGAGGGCGCGCTGCGGCTGCCCGCCGATCAGGAACTCCGTCAACGCCTGAACGCGGCGCTGTGGAACGGCGGGCGCATCGACCTCGCGCCGGAGTTCGCGCAGGAGATCGCGCGTGCGCACCCGCGGTCGGCCGACGCGGCGTGGTTCGCGGGGTACGCGTGGCTGCTCGCGGCGGAGGACGCACGTCGGAGCGAGCGCGGCGGAGGAGCGGTCGAGGCCTACGCCACGGCGCGCGAGCGGTTCGCGCGCTCGATCGAGCTCAACCCCGCGTACGCGGAGAGCGCGAAACACTACGTCGCGATGGCGTGGCTCGGGAGCGGGTTCGCCCGGGTGATGGAGGAAGGGCAGCAACTCGAGGCCGCGCGCGACCTCCTGGAAGGCATCGAGACGAACCCGGCGGTCGCGTCCGCGCGCGACGGGCTCGACCGCGAGGCGATCGACCTCGTGGACGCGGTGCTCGAGTGGCGCGCGAGCGGGCCGAGTCCTGTCGACGCGGTGCAGCTGAGCGCGGATCTCGACTACGTCGACTTCGCGCACGGCGCGGACTGGGCGCTGGCGATCAGCGACGCGATGCTGCGCGAGGCGCTGCGCGCGGACGGGCGCAACCCGAAGCGCGCGATGAAGGACACCGTGGATGCCGCGATGAAGCCCATCCGCCTGGAGCTCGGCCTCCCGACCGAGGAGGGCGACCGCTACCTGGGCCGCGCCGTCTCGGTCGCGATGCACGCGCTTTCGCTCCGCGACGACGAGTCCACGCGCTGGATGGCCGCGCAGTGCTCGTCGATCGCTGGCGAGCGCCGGCTCGAGCGCGGCGACGTGACGCGCGCCGTGCCCGAGCTCGAGCGCGCGGCGAACGCACTCGGGATGGCGGTCCCGCCGAAAAGCGCTTCGAGCGCGGAGTGGGAGGCGCTCGCGAAGCAGCTCCGCGAGAAGCTCGGCCCCGCGCGACCCCGGAACCGGCCGGGCCGCTGACCGCCGGGTGTTCGCGCGCCTCCTGCATCGCTATCTTCCCGCGCGGAGGAGACCATGCACGAGCGCGCGCTCACGCGGGAGGAACTGGGCGGACTTCCGAAGGACGTCGTCGAGAGCCCGCTGTTCAGCCCGGACCTCGCGCCCGTTCCGGCGGAGCGGCGCACCTGGACGACCTACAACTTCGCCGCGCTGTGGATCTCGATGGCGCACTGCATCCCGACGTACATGTACGCGGGCGGGTTGATCGCGGTCGGGATGAACTGGTGGCAGGCGCTCCTCACCATTCTGCTCGGCAACCTGATCGTGCTCGCGCCGATCCTGCTCAACGCGCACCCCGGGACGAAGTACGGGATTCCGTTCCCGGTGCTCGCGCGCGCGTCGTTCGGCACCGTGGGCGCGAACGTGCCGGCGATGCTGCGGGCGCTCGTGGCGTGCGGGTGGTTCGGGATCCAGACGTACATCGGCGGCGAGGCGGTGAAGACGTTCGTGGTGGCGCTGTGGCCCGCGTTCGGCGAGCTCGGCGGGAGCGCGAGCGTCGCGGGCCTGTCGGCGTCGAGCGCGCTCACCTTCCTCGTGTTCTGGTCGCTCAACCTCTGGATCGTCTACCGCGGCATGAACGCGGTGCGCGTGTTCGAGAACTGGGCCGCGCCGCTCGTGCTCGTGCTGGCGCTCGTGCTGCTCCTGTGGGCCTGGAACGCGGCGGGCGGCTTCGGGCCGATGCTCGACCAGCCTTCGAAGTTCGAGGACTTCGGCGCGTTCTGGACCGTGTTCGTGCCGTCGCTCACCGCGATGGTCGGCTTCTGGGCCACGCTGTCGCTCAACATCCCCGACTTCACGCGCTACGGCCGCGGGCAGAAGGAGCAGGTGTGGGGCCAGGTGCTCGGGCTCCCCACGACGATGGTCGTGTTCTCCGCCATGGGCGTGCTCATCACGAGCGCGTCGCACGCGATCCTCGTCGGCGCGGATCCGGCGAAGCTGTGGGACCCGGTGTTCCTGCTGTCGCAACTCACGAGCTCGAGCGCGCCGGCGGGGATGGAGGCACCGATGATCGAGAGCGGCTTCGTGCGCGGGCTCGTGGCCGCGATCGCGCTGTTCGGCGTCGGGGTGGCGACGGTGTCGGTGAACATCGCGGCGAACGTGGTGAGCCCCGCGAACGACTTCGCGAACCTCGCGCCGCGCTTCATCTCGTTCAGGACGGGCGGGTTGATCACAGGGTTGCTCGGGATCGCGATGATGCCGTGGAAGCTGATGGCGAGCGCCGGCGACTACATCTTCACGTGGCTCGTCGGGTACTCGGCGCTGCTCGGGCCGATCGCGGGGATCATGATCGTCGACTACTGGGTGTTGCGAAGGCGGGAGCTCGACGTCGCGGAGCTCTACCGGCCGAAGGGCAAGCACGCGGGTGTGCGCTGGAGCGCGATCGCGGCGCTCGTCGTGGGCGTCGCACCGAACGTGCCGGGCTTCGCGAAGACGGCGGGTTGGCTGGAGCGCGTGCCCGCGTGGTGCGAGGCGGTGTATCCCTACGCGTGGTTCAGCGGCTTCGCGATCGCGGCGGTCGTGTACGGCCTCCTCGCGCGCGCGGACGCGCCGCGGTCCGTGGAGGCCCGGGCGTGAGCACCGGGCGCGGGAAGCGGCGCCGATCGGCGTGCGTGGAGGGTCGCGTGCGCCGCTGCGAGCGCAACCGCGTCGCGTCGACGGGGTAGGCCGCTCGCCATGCCGCCCTCCGTCCGAAGTCCGCGGTCGAGGCCGATCACCCTGCTCGCCGCTGCGGCCGTGCTCGTGCTCGCGTGGAGCGCGTGGTGGTTCGTCGACGAGGCACCCAGCCTCCGCCCGTCCGCGCGCGAGGCCCCCGGATCCGCGGCGCCGGAAGCGCTCCGCACGCCGCCGGAGCTCGAGCCCCCCGAGGACGTCGGCGCGCCGAGCCCGGAGGCCCGAGGCGAGCGTGCGGTCGCCGCCGCGGAGCGCCGTGAGCCCACGCTCCAGATCGAGCCCGCGCGGCTCGTCGTGCGCGCCGAGGACCGCTCGCCGCTCGGACCGCTGCGCGGGTTCGACGTGCGGGTTGCGAGCGACACGCGCTTCGCCGCGGAGCACGGCACCGCGGACGGCGAGCTCGAGCTCCCGCTCACGCCGGGGACCTACGCCGTCGTCGTCGCCGCGCGGGGCTGCGAGCCGGCGGAGATCGCGCGGGTCGAGCTCACGAGCGGCGCCACGGTGCGGCTCGATCCGGTCGTCATGCAGCCCGGGTCCGCATGCATCCGTGGCGCGGTGTTCGATGCCCTCGGGATGGGGCGGAGCGTCGTCGTCGAGTTGATCGGGGCGGGACGCCGGCCGTGTGAACGCTGCATCGAGCCGAGCGACGTCGACGGTGCGCGACCCGCCGGCGCCGGCGTGCCGGACGCGAAACGCAGCGCTCCGGACGCATGGGAGCGGCGCGATCCGTGCCGCGCGTGCGGGTATGCGCGCGACGCTTCGCGCTTCGAGCTCCGGGCGGGCGACGGCTTCGCGTTCGGGAACCTCGTGCACGGCGAGTACGTCGTGCGCCTCACCGACCAGCGTGGTGCGCCGCTCGGCGACGAGGAGCGCCTCCAGCTCCTCCCCGGCGGGAGTGGGTCGGTCGTCCTCGACGCCTCGCGCTCGCGCATGGTCGAGCTCGACTTCGTCGACGTCGATGGGAGCTCGCTCGCCACCCTGTGGAGCCGTCGGCTCGCGGTGCTCGACGAGGAGGTGCCGGAGGAGGAGATCGTCGGATCCGAGGTCGTCACGGACTTTGCCATCGACCTCGTCGTCGAGGACGAGCTCGGGGAGCGCGCGCGCGCGCGGCTGGATCCGCCCCTTCCTTCGGGGGTCGGCATGACCCTGGTGGGCGTCTCCTCCGGCCGGAGCGTCCATGTGAGCCGTGACTTCGCGCTTCGCCGCCGGACCGTCGTCGATCGCGCACGCACGGCCGAGGATCGCCTGCTCCTCGACCCCGCCGCGCCCCGCTTCCCGGTCGCGCAGCTCGAGTGCGAAGTCGCGGCGAGCGGGCTCGCGCTCCTCGGTCCGCTGCCGACGTCGGCGCTGAAGCTCCGCGCCACGCGCTCGACCGCGACGGCCGAGGCCGTCGTCCCGGCAGCGACCGCCACCACGCGCGTGCGTCTTCGTCTGCAAGCGCCGTAGCTCGCCGCGTCGTCGTGGCGACGGTGTCGGTCAACATCGCGGCCGACGTCGTGAGCCCCGCGAACGACTTCGCGAACCTCGCGCCGCGCTTCATCTCGTTCAGGACGGGCGGGTTGATCACAGGGCTGCTCGGGATCGCGATGATGCCGTGGAAGCTGATGGCGAGCGTCGGCGACTACATCTTCACGTGGCTCGTCGGGTACTCGGCGCTGCTCGGGCCGATCGCGGGGATCATGATCGTCGACTACTGGGTGCTGCGGAGGAGGGAGCTCGACGTCGCGGAGCTCTACCGGCCGAAGGGCAAGCACGCGGGTGTGCGCTGGAGCGCGATCGCGGCGCTCGTCGTGGGCGTCGCGCCCCACGTGCCCGGCTTCGCGAGGGCCGCGGGCTGCGTGGAGCAGGTGCCCGCGTGGTGCGATGCCGTCTACCCGTACGCTTGGTTCACGGGATCCGCGATCGCCGCGCTCGTGTCCGCCCTGCTCGGGCGGGAACGTGCGACGACGGCCGCTGGCTCGACGTCGCGCCCGTGAACGTCACGTCTCGGGCGCGAGCCCTTCGAGCACAGCGATGCGCGTGTAGCTCGCCTCCAGCACCGCGGGAGCGAACGCGGAACGACGTTCGAGCAGCACGAACGTGATCGCGGCAGGGAATCCGAGGAGGAGCACGACGATGCTCCACGCCGCCACCCGCGCGGCTTCCGCGCCTCGACGTGCGAGGGTACCCGCGACGAGCACGGCGAGGACCAGCGCGAACACGAAGGTCGCGATCGGGCGGCAGACCGCGCGCGACGCCTGTCCATGGCCAAGGCCCTCGAAGGTGCGATCGAGCGCGATCGGCGGCCGGAGGAGCGACAGCGCGGGACACAGCGTGCTCGGGAGCTTCTCCCGCAGCGTGCGCGGAGCGAAGTCGTAGGTGAAGGCAGGCGAGGTGGCGCGCGCCGCGATCTCGACGCGCCCTCGGAACGGGTCGTCCTCGTCGTGCACGGAGTGCGCGACGAAGTGCGCTTCGCGACCCCACGGGTGGACCTCTTCGGTCGTGGGCCCGACGACGCCGTTCGCGTCGAATGCGTAGCGACCCCGTTCTCCGCGCAACACGACGGCGTCGAGCTGGCCCGCGAGCTCGCGCAGCGAATCCTCGCCGCGCTCGCGCACGACGGCGGCGCTCCAACCCCAGCCCAAGCAGCGATCGCCGTCCGGAAGCGGCACCGCCTCGAGTCGCGGAGTCCCGTCCCGCAGGTGCACGCGCCACAGCGTCCCGTCGTCGAGGTCGCCGAGGACGAGCGGTCCCAGCTTCCCGTCGTAGTCCATCCAACCGAGCACGTGCGAACCGCCGACGACCGTTGGCCGGCGGCCGAAGCGCCGGCCGTCGGGACGCGCGAGCTCGCATCGCGTGGGCTCGAGGCTCGGGGCGTCCCCGCCCGCGTCCCACGGGCGTGCGACCCGCGCGAAGTCGAGCCGCCCCGACGACGAATCGAGGATCAGTCGCTCCACCGGGTGGAAGAGGAGCCGGTGGGTCTCTGCGCCGAGGCGGAAGTCGTGTTGCGCGTAGGCGATCGGCGTCCCATCGGCCGCCGCGTACTCGCGCGGGTCCGCGTTCCAGCTCGGTGCGAAGCCGAGCCGGTACACGACCTCCTCGATCTCGACGGGCGTCCTGCGTTCCTCTCGTGCGCCATCGACGGGGACGAGCAAGCGGGGAGCGACGAGCGCACCGACGACGTAGCTCCCGTCCTTCGCTCTACCGATCACGCTCGGCACGCGCAATCCACGCGCGATCGTCTCCTGGAGTTCGGGCAGGACGGCGACGATGAGCGTCGCGATGGCCCCGGCCACGAGTGCCGCGCGTCCGAGCTGCGCATCGAGCCGGACGGGGCGGTCCGGATCGTGGCCGAGGAGGTACCCGCGTGATGCCGCGACGAGCGCAAGCGCCGCGAGCGCGAACTGCGCGCCCACGTAGCGCGCGACACTCGGCGCGGGCTCCGGCGTGCTGGGAAGGACGAGCAGGAACTCCACGAGGATCGCGGCACCGGTCGCGAGGACGGCCACGAAGCTCACCCTCCACGGGGTCCCGCGCAGCGTCGTGAGCCATGCGCCGATCCCGAAGCCCGCGAGGGTGGAGGCGCCGACGGCGGCGAGGCGCGCCGTCGAGCCGAGCGTCACGAGCGCCGAATTGGGACCGACGAGATGCACGGCCGTCCCGAGCGACAACGCGCCGAGCCAGATCGTCACGGCGAGCGCGAGGCTCGCGACCGCGCGGCTCCAGAACAGCGCGCGCACGGAGCTCCCGCGCTGCAGTGCGATCTCGCGATTCGCCGGGGTCTGCTCGAAGAAGAACAGTGCCGCGCCGAGCACGAGTCCGATCGTGAACCAGCCGAATTGGACGAAGGCGAGGTGCTCCTCGTCCAGGTCGAAGAAGAGCTCTTCCGTCGAGCGGAACGCGAGGACCGACGTCAGGCCGAGAAGCGGGCCGACGAGGACCGGCAGGTTGGCTGCGAAGAGGTGGCGGGCGAGACGCGCGATCACGACGAGACCTCCTTGTCGGCGTGGAGAGCGGATGCGTGCGGGTCGGACGTGAACTCCACGAACAGCTCCTCGAGATTGAGCGGCTCGGGGTCGGTGAGCACTTCGCTGTCGCCGCGCAGCCGGCGCTCCTGCTCCGCGTCGCAGTCGACGAGCGTCAGCGTGAAGCCGCCCGCGGTCTCGCGCGAGCTCAGGATGCAAGGGACGTGCGCGCCGAGCGTCCCGTTCGTGCTCGCGCCGGGCTTGGGCCGGAACGTGCGGCGCTGAACGCGGCGCCGCAGCACGTCCAGTGGCGCATCGACGACGAGACGCCCTTTCGCGAGGATCCCGACGCGGTCGGCCATGCGCTCGACGTCGGCGAGGATGTGGGAGGAGAAGAGGAGCGCGATGCCCTGCTCGGCCAGGATCTCGGCTAGGCCCTGGATCAGCTCGTGCCGATGCACGACGTCGAGGCCCATCGCAGGGTCGTCATAGACGAGGACCTCCGGGCGGCCCGCGGTCGCGAGCGCGAGGGCGACGAGCGCGCGCTGCCCGCGCGAGAGCTTGCGCAAGGGGACGCGCGTGTTCAACGCATGGCGGGAGAGCGTACGGAGGGCGAGGTCGCGGTCGAATCTCGGGCGCGTCGCATTCTCGTAGTCGAGGACGCGCGTCAAGGTCAGGTGCTCGAAGTGGGCGACGCCCTCGCACACGTAGCCGATGCGGTCGCGCGTCGCGGGGTCGAGCGAGCGACTGTCCGCGCCGAGGATCGTCGAGCGGCCCGAGTGCGGTTCGAGGAAGCCGAGCAGGATGCGGAGTGCGGTGGTCTTGCCCGAGCCGTTGCGGCCGAGCAGCGCGAAGGCCTCGCCGGCGCGGACCTGGAAAGTGAGGTCGGCGAGGACGGCGCGGCCGAGGAAGTGGCGCACGATGCGATCGAACTGGAGGGCGGTCGTCATGAGGTGGACCTCTTGCGCTTGGGGAAGTCGATCTCGTCGAGCGTGGAGTTCACGGCGGAACGGATGTCAGTCGCGTCGAAACCGAGGTGGAAGGCTTCGGTGACGAGGTGGGCGGCGAGGGTGGTGAGTTGGGACTTGCGCGCCGGGGTGCTGAGGTCGGTCGTGCGCGGTGCGACGAAGCAGCCCGAGCCCTGACGGCGGATGATCACGTGGTCGCGCTCGAGGAGCTCGAGGGTGCGGAGGATGGTGTTCGGGTTGACGGCGGTGTCGCGGGCGAGGTCGCGGACGGAGGGGAGCTTGTCGCCGGGGCGGAGGAGGCCCTTGGCGACGAGCGTCTTCACCTGGCGGGCGAGCTGCTCGAAGACGGGGGTCGGGGAGAGGGGGTCGAGGCGGAGGAGCATGTGCGGGGCGTGTGTTAGGTGTTATAGATGACATAGGACAGTTGGTCAAGGGGGCGGTGAGCGGGAGAGGCGCAGCAAAGAGGGTCGGCGGCGAGAACAGCGGGACGAGCGAGAGCGCAGGCCCGAGGCGCGATCTGGGGCAAGGCGCCACGCGAGGTCGGTCCGCATGCCTGATCCCGCGCAGCCTCGGGGCCGAGGACGACCCCGAGGCTTCGCGGGGTACCGTTGCCAAAAGGAGTGCGTGCGGGCCAGGGCGAGCAGGGGGCTCGAGGCGGGGTCTTTGGCAGCGAGGGGGCGAGTGACCAGGTGGAGCGGAGTGTTCGTCGCGCCCGAGCGACCTGACGAAAACGCCGCGAGGCACGCGCTCTCGTGCGCGTGCCCCGCGGTTCGACGTTCGCGCGGCCGTGCGCCGCGCGCGCGGCGGCTTCTAAACAGGATGGGTGGACCGGGCTCCTTGACGATCGCGGGTTACGTTGCGGCCGTCAGAACCCAAACCGCGGCGCAGAGCCGCACAAGGAGCCGGTCCAATGACGAAGATAGCGAAGTACATCGGCCTGGACGTCCACA
>JACRIO010000118.1 GCA_016220035.1 Planctomycetota bacterium
AAGCTGTAGTTGCTGAGCGTGCAGCTCGAGCTCGTGTTCGTGTTCTCGAACTGGGCGCGGTTGGGGAACTGCGCCGTGTTCGGGATCGTGATCGTGACCGTGTACTCGACCTTGAGCAGCTGTCCGAGCGCGGGATCGAACTTCGACACCGTGACCTGGCTCGAGGACGGCGGTTGGATCGGCCCGATCGAACCGGTGAACGACACGGTGGACGTGCCGCAACAGCCCGCGGGCGTTCCCCCGGCGCACAATCCGGGTCCGAGCGGAGCTGTGCGCTGACCCAGATGGCTCGCGGCGCCGGCGGTCGGTGTGGGCGTGACGGCCGACGTCCCGGAGACCCCGCCCGGACCCTGCGCCTCGATGCGCGGAGTCAGCCAGGCGAGAGCGAGGACGAGCAACCCCAGAGCGCTGTTGTTGACCTTCATGTTCGCGAGAAACTCGATTGCGGGAACGTGCGGAGGGCCACGCCGGCGGCCGGGCCGAGAGAGCTCCGCCGGTCGTGCCGGAGGACGCCCTCGAGTCGCGAAAGAAAGTGCGGAGAGCTCGATGCGCGGTCGCGTGCTTCGCGCGGACGCGAAGTCGGACCCGAAGGAAGCTCTCGTGCTCGTCGCAGCGGAAGCGAGCCCTGCGGAGGCTCGACCCTCGATGCGCGACACAACCTCCTCCCGAAGACTGCGGTGATGAATCCCTGTTGTCGTGCCACACCGTGCGGGTGAACGCTCGGCGCGCGGCGGTCAGTCTAGCGCGAATGATTCCCCAGGAAAGCGCCCTCCAAGCCCGAAGTTGTCGAACTTTCATTTCGTAGGACGACCCCCGACACCGCGGTCCGAGTCGAATCCAATTTGCGTCTTCCTAAGCGTCGCCGAACCTGCGCACGGGGCGGCCGACGGCGGGTGCCCGATGGGACCTGGGACGGCATGCCGTCGCTCTCGTCGAGGCCGTGCGAACACCTCGAGGACCTGCCCGGAGACTCCAAATAGTTTTGCGACATCCTAAATCCCCGAACCGGCTCACGACCGCCGTTCGCGCAATAGAAAGTCGCGAAGCAGAGCTCAACCCACGTCGAGCGGGCTCCGAAGGAACCGCTCGCGCAGGAGCCGCTTCGTGATCTTGCCGCTCCCGGTGCGCGGAAGCTCGGCCAGGAACTCGACGTGGCGCGGCACCTTGTACCGCGCGAGCCGCGCGCCGCAGTGCTCGAGCAGCGCCGCCACTTCGACCTTCGCGCCCGAGCGCACGACGACGGCCGCGCAGACCGCCTCCCCCCAACGCGCGTCGGCGACGCCGAACACCGCGGCTTCGAGCACCGCGGGATGCGCGTAGAGCGCGTGCTCGACCTCGGTCGAGTACACGTTCTCGCCGCCGGTCAGGATCATGTCCTTCATGCGGTCGACGATCGTGACGTAGCCCGCGCCGTCGAGGGTCGCGAGGTCGCCCGTGCGCAGCCAGCCCTCCGTGAACGCCGCGCGCGTCTCCTCCGGTTGGTTCCAGTAGCCGCGCGTCACGGTTTCGCCGCGCACCCAGATCTCCCCCACCGTGCGATCGTCGGCCGAAACGTCGCGCCCGGAGGCGTCCACGACGCGGAGCTCGATGGTCGCGAACGGCCGCCCCGTCTTGCAGCGCACGCGGAGTTCCTCCTCCGGAGCGAGCGTTCGCCGCCGCGGCGGGAGACTGAGGGTGAGGAAGGGACTCGTCTCCGTCATCCCGTACGTCTGCACGTATTCGCAGCCGAACACCGTCACGATCTCGCGCACCACACTACTCGCGATCGGCGCGCCGCCCGAGAGGATGCGCCGCAAGCTCGACCAGTCGCGACCGCGCGCCGACGGGTCGTGCAGCATCAGGTTCAGCATGGTCGGGACGAGGTTCGTGATCGTGACGCGCTCCTCCTCCAGGAGCTCCAGCGCGGCGCGGGCCTCGAACCGGCGCAGGAAGACGTGCACGCCGCCCGCCCACGTGATCGCGAACGTCGCCCAGGCGTCGGCGAGGTGGAACATCGGCGCGATGTGCGCCCAGCGGTCGCGTTCCTCGAGACCGAGCTCCGCGATCGCGCCGAGCGCGTGCACGCTCACGTTGCGCTGCGAGAGCATGACGCCCTTCGCCCGGCCCGTGGTCCCGCTCGTGTAGTAGAGCTGCGCGACGTCGTCGAGCGCGCGGTCCGCCGACGCGCCGGCTCCGCGCGCGGACTCGATCGCGGCCTCGTAGCCGATCGAGCGCAGCCCCGGTGCTTCGGCGCTTCCCGCTCCGATCCACACGACGCCGCAGAGGCCCGCATGGAAGGCTCGAACGCGCGCGAGCCCGGCTTCGAACTCGGTGTCGGCCACGATCCACTCGACGCCGGCATCGGCGAGGATGGCCGCGAGCTCGACGGGGGCGAGGCGCACGTTGAGCGGGCAGAGGATCACCCCCGCGGCGGCGGCGGCGAAGTACGTCTCCAAGTACTCGTGCCCGTTCCAGGCCAGGATCGCGACGCGCGCCCCCGGCTCGACCCCCGCGGTCCGCAAGAAGGCCCCGAGCGCCGCGGCACGCGCTCGAAGCTCGCCGTAGTCGCAGCGGAACGCGCCGTCGACGACGGCGAGGTCGCGCCCGTGGAGCGCCGCCGCGCGCTCGAGCATGCCGAAGAGCTTCACCGGCCGCAGCCTACGGACCCGAGCACCGCGCGCAAGCGTCGAACCGACCGACCGGCATGTTTGGGCGTTCCTAGAGCATGGTAGATTGGGAGTTGCGCCATGCCGAGCTCGAACCCGCACCCCCGGTGGGCATGGAGCGTGCCCGCGCTCCTGGCGGTCGTGCTCTACGCGGCGACGTGGAGCGCGCCGTTCCTGTACGACGACCAGGTCTGCGTCGTGGAGAACGCGCAGATCCGGAGCGCGGGGAACTTCTTCGAGCTCTGGACCTCGAGCTTCCCGCCGGGCCGCGTGATGAGCGGTCTCTACCGTCCGGCGACCGCCGCGACCTTCCTCTTCGACCACCTCCGCGGCGGGCTGTCCGCCGGCACGTTCCACGCGACGAACGTGCTCCTGCACGCGATCGCGGCGGCGCTCGTCGCGCGCCTCCTCCTCGTCCTCGGACGGAGCGCGCGTGAAGCGCTCCTCGCCGGCAGCTTCTTCGCGCTCCACGCCGTGCACGTCGAGGCCGTCGCCTGGGTCGTCGGCCGCGCCGAGATCCTCGCCGCCATCTTCGTCCTGTGGAGCGCCATCGCGTGGTTCGAGTTCGTGCGCACCCGTCGGACGAGCACGCTCGTGATCGCAGCGCTCGCCTACTTCCTGGGCCTCGCGTCGAAGGAGAACGCCGCGATGCTGCCCTTCGTCCTGCTCGGCGCCACCTGGGTGCTCGGCGTCGGGCCGCCTGCGGTGCCCTCCGAACCCGAGACTCCGCGCAAGGAGAAGCGCGCCCTCGCGGTCGCACCCACGCGCCCCGGCCTCGTCGCGTTGGCTCCCTTCTTGGGCGCGCTCGTCGTCTACGCCTTCCTGCGCGTCGGCGCACTCGGGAGTTTGACGCCGGTGAAGGGCTCGCTCGCTTTCGACGGGCTCGAACCCGGAGCGCGACTCGGCTCGGCCTTCTGGTGCCTCCTGCAGGACGCGCGTCTGCTCGTCGTCCCCTGGCCGCTGCGCATCGATTATGCGCGCGAGCTCGTCGCCGGCCTCGGTGAGCCGAAGGCACTCCTCGGTCTCGCCTTCTCCGCAGCGCTCTTCGCCGCCGCGCTCTGGGCGTGGCGGCAGAGCCGGTGGGCGGCGCTCTGGCTCCTCTGGTTCTCCGCGTTCGTCCTCATCGTGTCGAACCTCGTGCTCCTGATCGGCGCGGTCATGGCCGAGCGCTTCCTCTACGTCCCCTCGGTCGCCGCGTGCGCGCTGTTCGCTGCGCTCGTCGAACGCGGCCTCGCCTCCGCGCGCGCTCCGTTCCGCGTTGGAGCCCTCGTGCTCGGCGCCGCGCTCGTCGTGGGCAACGCCGCGGCGGCGCTCGCCCGGATCCCCGACTGGTGCGACGAGGAGCGCTTCTGGCGCGTGTTCCTCGCGCAGGACCCGAAGAGCGAAAAGGCGCACCAAGCGCTCGGCGACCTCGCTTGGAAGCGATCGCAGGCGGGCGAAGCCGCGCACACCGAGCCCGCGCTCCAGTTCCTGCGCGACGGCGCGGCGCTCGCCGCCGACGACCCGGGGCACACGACGCGCGACCACGTCGAAATCGTCCTGCGCCTCGCCGACCGCCTGCGCACGCTCGGCCGCGCCGAGGAGAGCCTCGCGTGGTTCGAGGAGAGCCTGCGCGCGCTCGAACGCGACGCGCACCTCTCCGCGTTCCCGATCGCGGACGTGCGCGTGCTCCACGCGCTCGCGCTCGAGGCCGCGGGCCGCACCGAGGACGCGCGCGCCGCCTACGCGGCCGCCGCGGCGAAGAGCCCGACCCCGGGCGTCTTCGTCAACCTCGGGCTGCTCGAGGACCGTCTGGGACGTCCCGAGGACGCGCTCGCGCACCTGCGGCGCGCGACGGAGCTCGATCCCAAGTTCGTGCTCGCGCGCGTGAACCTCGGCACGCTGCTGCTCGACCGCGGGCGCGCGGACGAGGCGCTGAAGGAGCTCGCGATCGCGCGCCAGCTCGACGCGGGCGTGTGGATCCCGCAGCTCCTCGCGCGTTGGTGCCTCGAGCGCGCGAACAAGCCGCATGCGCCGCCGGCGGCCGCGCAGGCGCTCGTGCTCGTCGAGCGCGTGAGCGCGTTCGTCGGCGACGGCTCCGTGTACGCGCTCGCGCGCGGGATGCTCGCGGAGAAGGCCGGTGACCTGGTGCGCGCGACGAGGGAGTACGACGCGGCGCTCGCCGCCGATCCGAACCTCGTCCCGGCGCGCGAGGGCCGCGCGCGCATCCAAGCCGCGCTCGGCCGCTGACGGCGCGGCGGCCGAACGCCGAACGCGCGCGGCCGCCGCGCTTCACTCCTCGTCGTGCCGCAGGCGCGCGAGGATCGTGTAGTCCTCGAGCGTGCTCGTGTCCTGCACGGTCTCGACGCCCGCCGCGATGTCGCGCAGGAGCCGACGCATGATCTTCCCGCTGCGCGTCTTGGGCAGCGCGTCGGTGAAACGGAGCTCCGTGGGCCGCGCGAGCTTCCCGATCTCGTGCGCGACGTGTTCCATGAGCTCCGAGCGCAGCGCGTCGTCGGGCACGTGGTCCTTGCCCACCGTGACGAACGCGCAGATCGCCTGGCCGGTCATCGCGTCGGGGCGGCCGACCACCGCGGCCTCGCACACCTTCGCGTGCGCGACGAGCGCGCTCTCGACCTCCATCGTCGACAAGCGATGGCCGCTGACGTTGATCACGTCGTCGACGCGCCCGAGGATCCAGAAGTAGCCGCGCTCGTCCCTGCGCGCGCCGTCGCCGGTGAAGTACCAGCCGGGGTACTTCTTCCAGTAGCCCTCCTTGTAGCGCTCCTCGTTGCCCCAGATGCCGCGCAGCATCGACGGCCACGGCCGCTTGAGGACGAGGTAGCCGCCCTGGTTGGGGCCGAGCTCCTGCCCGTGCTCGTCGACGACGGCGGGCTCGACGCCGAAGAACGGTCGGGTCGCGGAGCCGGGCTGCGTCGACGTGATGCCCGGGAGCGGCGTGATCAGGATGCTGCCCGTCTCCGTCTGCCACCACGTGTCGACGATCGGGCAGCGCTCGCGGCCGATCGTGCGGTGGTACCACATCCACGCCTCGGGGTTGATCGGCTCGCCGACCGAGCCGAGCAGGCGCAGCGACGCGAGCGAGAACCGCGCGGGGAGCTCGTCGCCCCAGCGCATGAACGTGCGGATCGCCGTCGGCGCCGTGTAGAAGACCGTGACGCGGTGCTTGTCGATCAGCTCCCAGAAGCGGCCTTGGTGCGGCGCGTTGGGCGCGCCCTCGTACATGACGAGCGTCGCGCCGTTCGCGAGCGGACCGTAGACGATGTAGGTGTGGCCCGTGACCCAGCCGACGTCGGCCGTGCACCAGAAGACGTCGTCGTCGCGGAGGTCGAAGACGTACTGCGTGGAGAGGTACGCGCCGACGATGTAGCCGCCGGTCGTGTGCACGATGCCCTTGGGCTTGCCGGTGGAGCCCGACGTATAGAGGAGGAAGAGCAGGTCCTCGCTGTCCATCGCCTCGGGCGCGCACTCGACGAGCACCTGGGACGCGAGCTCGTGGTACCAGACGTCGCGCCCCGGCACCCAGTCGACGGGCTGCTTCGAGCGCTGCACGACGACCACCGTGTGCACTTGCGCGAGCCCCTGGACGGCCTCGTCGACCTGCGGCTTGAGCGCCTGCACCGCGCCGCGGCGGAAGCTCCCGTCCGCGGTGATCACGGCGGTGCAGCCGCCGTCGAGGATGCGTTCGCGCAGAGCATGCGCGGCGAACCCGCCGAAGACGACGGAGTGCGCGGCGCCGATGCGCGCGCAGGCGAGCATCGCGATCGCGGCCTCGGGGATCATCGGCATGTAGAGCGCGACGCGGTCGCCCCGCTTCACGCCGCGCGCCTTCAACACGTTGGCGAAGCGGCAGACCTCCATGTGGAGCTCGGCGTAGGTGAGCGTGCGCGTGTCGCCCGGCTCGCCCTCCCACACGATCGCGCGCTTCTGCCCGCGGCCGTTGAGGACGTGCTGATCGACGCACACGGCCGAGGCGTTGAGCTTCCCGTCCACGAACCACTTCGCGAAGGGCGCGTTCGACCAGTCCAGCACGCGCGTGAACGGCCGCATCCACGGGAGCTCGCGCGCGATGCGGCCCCAGAACACGTCGGGCTCCGCCAGCGACTCCCGGTACATGCGCTGGTAGTCCTCCTCGCGGCCGAGACGCGCCTTCGCGGCGAACTCGCGCGGCGGCGGGAAGTGGCGGTTCTCGTGCAGGACGTTCTCGATCTGCGACATGGGCGCCTCCGGGGGTGAGCGCAGCGTAGCGGAGCGCGCGAGGCGATCCAACGGCGGGACGGAACCCGCCCGCCCTCACGCCCGCTTCTTGAACAACGTCAAGTAGCGCGCGACCTTGCCCGCGAGGCGCACCGGGTGCTTCAACTCGCGCGCGAGGCGTTTCGGGCGGCCGTAGAAGCGGCGGTAGCCCGCGCGGATCTTGGCCTCGATCGCTTCCTTGGTCATGTGCTCGTTGCCCTCGAGCGCTTGGAAGCCGGTCATCGTCGCGTAGTCGAAGTCGCGCTCGCCGTGGAGCATGCCGTAGAGCGGCGTGCCCGGGTACGCGGTCACGGCGCAGAACTGCACTTGATCGGGATCGAGCGTCTCGACGAGGTCGAAGGTCTCCTCGACCATCGCCGGCGTCTCCTCGGGGAAGCCGACCATGCAGAAGGCGCGCGTCTCGATCCCGTGCTCGCGGCACGCGTCGAAGACGGCGAGGCTGCGCGCGACGTCGAGGTTCTTTTGCCCGTCGAGCAGTTTCGAGCCGCAGTGCTTCCGCTGGATCTCGACGTTGCCCGACTCGACGCCGACGGAGAGGTGGCGGCACCCCGCGCGCGCCATCACGCGAATGAGCTCGGGGTCGAGCGTCTTCACGGCCGTCTCGCACTGCCACACGAGGTCGAGCTTCTCCCGCACGATCCCTTCGCAGATCGCGACGATGCGGTCCTTGCGCGTCGTGAAGATCGGGTCGCGGAAGACGACGTGCGACAGCTTGTGGACGCGATGGAGGTCGACGAGCTCCGCGAGGACGTGCTCCGGCGAACGGAAACGGAAGCGCAGCCCCTGCGCGAGCGTGTAACCGCAGAAGGAGCAGTTGAGCGGGCACCCGCGCGAGCTCTTGACCGTCGTGATCGGTCCCTCGATGCCGGGGAAGCGATAGGCCTGGTTGTCGAGCAGGTGCCGCGCGGGGAGCGGGAGCTCGTCCAGGTTCGCGATTTTCTCGCGCTCGGGCTCGTGCACGACTTCGCCGCTCGGAGATCGCCAACTCGTGCCCGCGACGCCCGCGAGGTCGCGCCGCTCCGCGACACGCGCCGCGAGCTCGCGCACCGTGTACTCGGGCTCGCCGCGCACGACGACGTCGACGTTGTCGTTCTGGAACACCTCTCCCGGCGTGTACGTGACCTGCGAGCCGAGGATCGCGACCGGCACGCCGAGCTCCGCCCGCAGCGCGCGACAGAGCGCGAGATCGCGGTCGAGCGAGGTCGAGGACGAGTCGACGCAGACGAGCCCCGGCCGCTCCGCGACGATCGCCTTCCGCGCACCGTCGGCATCGAGCCCGCGCGCATCCGCGTCGTGGATCACGACCGTGTGCCCCGCCGCTTCCAACACCGAGGCGACGTGCGCGAGCTCGATCGGCGGATAGAGCAACCCCGGATTGACCGCCATGCCGAAGCCCCCCATCAACCCGCGGCTGACGCGGTACTCGGGCGGGCTCGGCGGGTTGACGAGGACGATGCGCACCGAACCAGTGTCGACCGTCGGCCAAGACGGGGCCAGTACCATTTCTCACCTGTTAGGACGCCGAGCGTCGCTCCTACGCGTCGCGCCTGCGCTCAAAGATCGCGCCTGGAAACCGTCGCTCGTGGCAAGCTCGGTTCGGCGCACATCGGCGTCCTCCTGGCCAAGGGACGTTCATCACGAGCTGAACGCGTTCGCGATGGCCTCCACCCCGGGCAACTCGACGCGCCGGCGACGGTTCCCCACCTCGATCCCGGTCGGCCGGTGCGGCGTCGGTCGAGCCCATCCCGGATTACTCAATACGCTGAGTAAAATTACTCAGGACGATGAGTCATCCGTCGGAGCCCTTTCCCGGACGACCGCGACGGGCGCACTCCACCCCGCGCGATCAGAACCAACCGCGCTTGTTGCGCTGGTAGGTGTTCACGAAGTCCGCGTCGCTCTTCGTGAGGTAGAGGATCCCCTCGATCAGGCCGATCAGGCTCCCGGCGCCGCAGGTCACGACCGAGACGATCAACTGGATGATCCCCTCCTTCGTGTACCCGAGGATGAACTTGTGGATGGCGAGGCCGCCGAGGAGGATCCCCATGATCCCGCAGAGGATGCGCTTCGATTCTTCGGTGTGCGGCTGCTGCATGTCGTTCATCGTCTCTCCTTTTCGTGGATCGGCCGCGCGAGCGCGCGGCACGGGTACTTCGCTCGGGCCGCGGCGTCATTCACGCCGCAGCTCGCCGCCCAGGCTCTGCACCTCGCGCGCGACGCGCTCGAGGAACTTCGCCACGTCTTGATCGGTGAGCGTGCGCTCGTCCGCGGCGAGGTGCACGTGGAAGGCGAGCGACTTCTTCCCGGCCGCCAGGTTCGGGCCCGTGTAGACGTCGAAGAGCTCGACGGCGGACACGAGGCCCTTGCCGGACTTCTCGAGCGCCTGCACGACGCTGCGCGCCGAAGTCTCGGCCGCGATCGCGACGGCGACGTCGACCTTGACGAGCGGGAACTTCGGGATCGGCGCGTAGCCGGGCGGACGCTTCTCGCTCGCGAGCAGAGCGTCGATCGAGAGCTCCGCGCACGCGACGTCGCTCGCGAGCTCGCCGACCAGGCCGAGGCGGCGCGCGAGGCCGGGTTCGAGCGGCGCGAGCAGCGCGATCGGCGCGGTGGCACCCGCGAACGCGGCCTCGACGGCGCGCCCCGGATGCGCCCACGTCGGCACGCGCGTTGGTTCGGCCGCGTTCCACGCGAGTGCTGGGTAGCCGAGCGCACGCGAGAGATCGTCGAGCACGCCCTGCAGCGCGTGCGCGCGGTCGGCGTCGAAGCGCTCGCCGATTCCGCGGGACGCGCTCGCCGCTCCCGCCCAGACGAGGCCGCAGAGGTGGAGCTCCTTGGGCTCGCCGCGCGCGTTCCCGTGCTCGGGCAGGTAGCCCTTCCCCACTTCGTAGAGGCGCACCTCCGCGCGGTGGCGGCGGTTTTTCACGAGCGCTTCGAGCAGGCTCGGCACGACGGAGCGGCGCACGCGCGATGCGCCCTCCTGGATCGGGTTCAGGACCTGCACGAAGCGCTCGCCGGAGAGGCCGAGCGTCTCGACCATCGCGTCCGTGAGGAACGAGTACGACAGCGTCTCGTGGAAGCGCGCCGTGCCCGACAGCCGGTCCTGCACGCGGCGCACGAGCTGCCGGCGCGGCTCCGCGGGCGGCGGCGCGATCGCGGCGACGAGTTGCTGCTCGGGGATGTTCCCGTAGCGGTGGATGCGCCCCACCTCCTCGACGAGGTCCTGCTCGATCGTGACGTCCTTCGTCGCGCGCGCGGAGGGGACCGCGACGTGCAGCGTGTCCGCGCCGCGGCTCACGCCGAAGCCGAGCGCCGCGAGGATCTCGGCGATGCGCGTGTCGGAGACCTCGTCGCCGAGGAGCTGGCGCACGCGGTCGCCGCGCAGCTCGATCGTGCGCGCGGGGTCCTTCCACGCGCCGACGTCGGTGATCGGCGCGGGGAGCGCGAGGCCGGGCTGCAGCTCGGCGAGCAGCTTCACGAGGTGCGCCGCGGCCTTCATCGGCAGCGTCGGGTCGAGGCTCTTCTCGAAACGCGCCGAGGAATCCGTGCGCAGACCGAGCCGCTGCGCGGTGCGGCGCACGGTCGCGGCGTGGAAGGTCGCGACCTCGAGCAGCAGCGACTGCGTGCCCTCGGCGACCTTCGATCCGTCGCCGCCCATGATCCCCGCGAGCGCCACGGGCTCCGTGCCCGAGCAGATGAGCAGGTCGGTCGCGACGAGCGCGCGCTCGACGCCGTCGAGCGTCTTCATGCTCTCGCCCGCGCGCGCCGCGCGCACGACGATGCCCTCGGGCGAGAGGCGCGTGCGATCGAAGATGTGGTTCGGTTGCCCGAGGTCGAGCATGACGAAGTTCGACACGTCGACGAAGAGGTCGATCGGCCGCTGGCCGACCGCGAAGAGCCGCGCGCGCAGCCAATCGGGCGAGCGCGCGGACCGCACGCCGTCGATCGGCAGCGCGAGGTAGCGCGAGCACGCCGTGTTCTCGAGGCGCACGGGGAACGGTTGCGCGCTCGCCGACTTGGGCAGCGTGAGGTCGAGCGGCTTCAGGTGCCGCTTGTGCATCGCCGCGATCTCGCCCGCGATGCCGCGGTGGCACCACAGGTCCGGCCGGTGCGTGATCGACTTGTTGTCGATCTCGATGGTCCAGTCGTCGAGGCCCAACGCCTCGGCGACGGGTTTCCCG
>JACRIO010000121.1 GCA_016220035.1 Planctomycetota bacterium
CAGGTCGCGCACGCGCCGCAGGAAGCGGTTCGCGATGCGCGGCGTGCCGCGCGCGCGCTCGGCGATCAGTCGGCCGGCCGCGGCGTCGAGCTCGACCGCGAGGATGCCCGCGGAGCGCGCGAGGATCTTCTCGAGGTCCTCGGGTGGGTAGGGCGCGAGCCGTTCGGCGATCCCGAAGCGCCCGCGGAACGGCGCGGTGAGCAGGCCCTCGCGCGTGGTCGCGCCGACGAGCGTGAAGGGTTGGATCGAGAGGGGGAGGACGCGCGCGTGCGGCCCCTGGTCGAGCGTGAAGTCGACCGTGAAATCCTCCATCGCCGTGTAGAGGTACTCCTCGACCGGCGCCGGCACGCGGTGCACTTCGTCGATGAAGAGCACGTCGTGCGGCTTCAACTGCGTGAGGATGCCGACGAGGTCGCGCGGCCGTTCGAGTGCCGGGCCGCTCGTCGCGTGCAGGGTCGAGCCGAGCTCCCGCGCGAGGATGCGCGCGAGGCTCGTCTTCCCGAGCCCCGGCGGGCCCGAGAAGAGGACGTGGTCGAGCGGCTCCTTGCGCCCGCGCGCGGCGGCGATCGCGACCTTCAGGTTGTCGAGGACGCGCGCCTGCCCCACGAACTCGCCGAGGTGCTGGGGGCGCAGGCTCGACTCGACCTCGCGCTCGCCGCGCCCCTCCTCCTCGGGTTCGGCGAGCAGGGCGCTCGGGTCGAACACGTGCTCGCTCTTCGCCATGGCGCAGACGATAGCGGCGGGAAGCGCGCCTCGGGAGCGCGGGACGGGATCCTCGAAGCGTGCGACCGTGCAAGGCGCGCCCGCGCGGGAGCGTGCTTCGGCGCGCCTTGACAGCCCTTCCCCCGGCCCTAGACTGGCCGCCCGCCCGAGCCCCTCCCCGTCCCCCCGGATGTGCGGAGGCGCACGAGCCGCGCCGTACCCCCGCACGCGCGCTTCCCGGACGCGTTCCAGGAGCCTCGGGTCGGGTCCGGCGCGGAGTTCCTCGAACACGCAGTAACTGCCGGAAAACCAAGAGGTAAGCTTCGACCTGATGTCGCCGCGGGACGCGCTCCCGACGAACGGCACGCAGGTTGACCTCGCGACCGCACGCGACGCCGCGCTCGAGCTCCTCGAGCACGACCCGCCCTCCCCCCGACCCCTTAGAAACACGGCTGCGCTTCGATCGCCCCGCGCTCGAAGTCGCGCGCGCTCGGTCCCCACGCACGAGCGCGCCGCACCGCGCCCGAATCCGAAGTCCGAACCGACAGGTGTTTGCGCACATGAACAAGCTACGGCTCTCCCTGGGCTTGATGGGTGCTTCCTCCATGCTCCTCGCCGCGTGCGGTGGGGGGGGTGGGAGCTCGAGCGGCGGTGCTGGATCCGTGATGGACATCGAGCAGGTGGCGAATGGCTTCGGCCAGCTCCTGCCGCACACGATCCGCAAGGTCGACGCGACCGGGAACCCGACGCAGACGATCATCTCGATCCGGCGCGAGAGCGACTTCGTCGCGAACGTCGTCCCGGGCAACCTGGTGCTCCCGCCGCCCCAGTGGCCGACGTCGGCGACGCTCCCGACCGGTGCCGCGGGGAACCATTTCATCTACGCCGAGTTCCGCCAGAACATCGACATCGACAGCGTGCTCTCGCCGCTGCCGAGCGCGCAGGCGCAGTCGGGCCTGCTCGGCTCGGTGACGCTGGTCGCGCAGGATCCGGCGACCGGCCAAACCGAGCCGGTGCCCTGCCGCGTGCTCGTCAACGGCTTCACGTATGCGGGCACGACGACCGGCACGCCCCCGCTGCTCCCGCTCCAGCACTGGGTCGACCTCGACAGCAACGACCAGCCGCGGGCGTTGACCGCCGAGGGCGCGGGCTTCCCGGGCGTCGCGAGCAACTTCCAGGGGGCCGCGAAGCTCGTCTCGCCGCGCACGATCTGTTTCGTGGCGGACTCCGACAACGACCTCTCGACCTCCGAGACCTTCCCCACGGGCCGCCAGATCAAGCTGCGCGTCTCGACCGCGCTGCGCGCGACGAACGGCAACTTCCTGCGCAACGCCGGCCTCGCGATGACCACGGTCGGCCCGGACACGACGCGGCCCGAGGTCGCGACCACCCCGCCGCCGATCAACAGCCCCGTGATCACGCCCGGGCAAGGCGACACGGACGTCGATCCGTTGACCGACATCCGCATCGAGTTCACCGAGCCGATCCAGCCGCTGACGCTGGGTTCGATCCAGAACGGCAAGCCGCCGCTCCCGTCGCCCGCCGTGTCGGTCACGTTCGGGCCCTCGGCCTCGCTCGTGAACGTGCCCTTCGCAGTCCTCCCGGTGAGCGTGTTCGACCTCACGAACTACCGCATCATCCCGGCCTTCAACTTCCCCGGTCGCAGCCCGATCGGAACGTCGAGCTGCGGCGACTTCAACGCGGTCACCGTGACCGTCAACGGCGGTCAGTTCAAGGACCTCGCCGCGCTGACTAACCTCGTCGGCGGCATGACGTTCTTCCGCACCGGCGACGGTCCCGGCATCGTCAACGCGCCGGTCAGTCCGGACACGGTGTACCTCGGTCGCTCGGGCGCGGTCCCCGGACTCTCGGTCGTCGACTTGAACGGCTTCGGGGCGTCGACCGGCAACCCGACCTTCGACCCGACCTACACGACGTTCACCGAGGGCAATTCGAACTACCCGAACAACCCGAACGTCAAGATCCAGGGCGCGCTGCTCCAGCCCCCGTTGCAGCCGGGCACGTGCACGTTCAACGGCGGCTCGGCGGGCGTGTTCACGCTGACGCTGGACAGCGCGCTCGGCAACCTGATCGTGCGCGCGCCGCTGATCACGTCGATCGGCGACATGATGCTCGGGCACTCGCTCGACACGTCGTTCAACAACGGTCCTTCGCCCTTCGGCTGCCAGGCCGGCGGCGGCAACCTGTGCGCGATCGACGGCAACAAGGTCATCAACCCGGCGGTCAACGGCAACACGATGCAGCCCGCGCTGCCCGGCCAGGTGAACGGGGTCATCGGCACGGGTGCCGAGAACCTGTGCTGCTGGGCGCCGCACCCCAACCCTCCGCCGCTCACGTTCCCGCCGCTCTGCGTGGCGCCGTTCATCAACGGCCAGGAGCCCACGTCGATCAACACGCCGGTGGTCAACTTGCTCGGTCCCGGCGACCCATTCGGCACGCCGGCCCAGGGCGTGCCGCCCTCCGGCCTCTTGTCGCCCGAGCAGAACGCCTTCTTCCAGGGTCCCTCGCTCCCGGGTCCGACCAACCCGGCGGCATGCGCGCCCTACATGATCCGCCAACAGATCGGTCAGTACATGTACATGATCGACCGCGGCCGGCGCGAGATCGTGGTGTTCAACTCGAACCGCATGTCGGTCATCGATCGCATCCAGACGTCGGACCCGACGACGCTCGCGATGTCGCCGAACCTGAACCTGCTCGCGGTCGTGAACCAGCTCGGCAACACGGTCAGCTTCATCGACATCAACCCGACTTCCGCGACGTTCCACCAGGTCGTGCAGACGACGGCCGTCGGCGCGAGCCCACGCGGCATCGCGTGGGATCCGGGCAACGAGGACATCCTCGTGTGCAACGAGCTCGACGGGAACGTCTCGATCATCTCGGCGCTGTCGCTGCAGGTGCGCAAGACGGTCAGCTCGCAGCTCTCGCAGCCCTTCGACGTCGCCGTGACCCCGCGCCAGCAGGGCTTCGGCTTCAACCGCTCCGTCTACTTCGCCTACATCGTCAATCGCAACGGCCGCGTCGCGATCTTCGAGTCGGGCCCGAACACGGTGAACGGCTGGGGCTACGACGACGTGATCGGCATCGCGACGCAGACCTTCCGCAACCCGAAGACGATCCAGCCCGACCAGGCCGACCTGCGCTCGGCGGTCTGGATCGCGCACGAAGGTCCGATCAACACGACCAACAACGAGCCCGGTGCGTTCGGCGTGGGCGCGGTCTCCAAGCTCGCGATCGTGTCGGGCTTGACGGGCGCCTTGCCGTTGAACGTCCAGTCGCTCTTCGTGCCGCAGTTCCGCGACATGTTCCTGGGCGTCGTCGTCTCGAGCGGCCCGCCTAGTCTCTCCGGCGTGCCGGTCGACATCGCGTTCGACAACCTGCGCAGCCTGTCGGCCCTGCCGAACGTGACCAGCTTCTTCAGCGCCGCGGCGGGGCAGCCCATCAACGGCAAGCAGATGATCCGCATCCTCCCGAACGGCGCGATCGTCAAGAACAGCACGCCGCGCTACATGTTCGTCGCCGTGCCCAACCCGACGGCGGGCTCGGGCGTCGTCGACGTGCTCAACCTCGACAACGGACTGGCGCGCACGGACACGAACCGCTTCCAGTCCGGCACGCAGTCAATCCCGGCCCCGAATGTCTCGGTGGTCATGGACTACTTCCGGCAATGAGCTGATCCGGAGTCGACGCGATCTCCACGCGGCGCGCGGCCTCCACCGCGCGCCGCGCGCATAGGTGCCTGGCTCTTTTTTCTCCGGTTCGCGCCGTTGCTCCCTGCTCGCCGTTGCTCCACGGCGAACCGGAGGAAAAAGTGCCTGGCACCGTATCGCGCCGTTGCTCCCTGCTCGCCGTTGCTCAACGGCGAACCGGAGGAAAAAGACCCTGGCACCGTATTCCGGAGGTGGAGGGCCGGGAGATTGCACCCGCGGCTCCATTAGAATCCCGGCCCGCTGCGTGACGCCATGACCGAGCCGCGCCAAGTCCGAGCGATGTTCGCGCGCATCGCCGGTTGCTACGACCTCTTGAACCGTGTGCTCTCCCTGGGCATCGACCGGCGCTGGCGACGCGCGATGGTGGCGACCGCGGGCGACGTCGAAGGCCGCGTCGTGATCGACGCCTGCTGCGGCACGGGCGACGTCGCGTTCGAGTTCGCAGCCTCGGGAGCGCGCGTCGTGGGCGTGGATTTCACACCCGAGATGCTCCAGCGCGCGGAACGCAAGAAGCCGGCGCGCGCGCCCTCCGCCGTCTTCGCGCACGGCGATGCGCTGCGCCTGCCCGTCCAGAGCGCCAGCGCCGATTTCTGCACGAACGCCTTCGGGATCCGCAACGTGCGCGATCGGCTCGCCGGGATCCGCGAGATGCGCCGCGTGCTGCGCCCGGGCGGCCGCGTCGTGATCCTCGAGTTCACGCTGCCGCCGGGCCGCGTGCTCGGCGCCGGCTACCGCTTCTACTTCACACGCGTCCTGCCGCTCGTGGGCCGCCTGGTCTCGCGCGACAAGGACGCGTACTCATACCTGCCGCGCACCGTCCTCGCCTGGCCGTCGCCCGAGGAGCTCCAGCGCGAGCTCGAGCACGAGGGGCTCGTCGAGTGCGGCCACCGCCGCCTGACGCGCGGCATCGCGTGCCTGCACTGGGGGCGCGCGCCGGCGGATCCCGCGGCGTGAGCGCGCGCACGCGAGCCGTCGAGGAAGGGGGCGAGCCGGTAGTCGCGGGCTCCGTGCGCACGCACGGGGTCGCGCTCGGCTTCCTCGCGATGCTGCCGCTGCTCGTCGCGTACGAAGCGTCGGTCGGGAGCGGGCGCGACGCGTCGCGCAACCTCGCCGAAGTGCTCGCGTCGCTGCCCTTCTCCGTGCACGGGGAGCACGCGGCGCTCGGGGGGCGGGCCGCGCTCGCCGCGCTCGCGTTCGCCGCCGCGTGGCGGTGTTTCCACGAGGAGCTCGGCCTCGCGCCGCGGATCCTGCGCATCGCGTTCTAGGGCCTCGTCGCGGCCGTGCTGCTCGGTCCCGTGCTGCTCGGGCTCCTGTCGTTCGCGGGCGGCCTCGACGCGCTGCGCGGCGTGCACATGCCGACCGCTCCCGACGGTCCGGGGCTCGCGCGCGCGGCGGTGCTCGCGGGCGGGGCGGCGTGGGAGGAGCTCGTCTTCCGCCTCGGACTGCAGGGCCTTTTCGTCCTCCTCCTGCTCCCGGTGTTCCCGTGGTGGTTCGGCCTCTCCGGCGCGGCGCGCTGGGTCGCGGAGGGCGGCGCCGTGCTCGCGAGCGCCCTCGTGTTCGCCGCGGCGCACCTCGCGGTGTTCACGAGCGTCTTCGGGCCGGGCGGCGAGAGCTTCCACGCCGGCGTCTTCCCGTGGCGGGTGCTCGCGGGCATCCTGCTCGCGCTCCTGTTCCGCTTCCGCGGCCCCGGCGTCGCGGCGTGGACGCACGCCTTCTTCAACCTCGCGCTGGCGATCGGCGCGGGCCCCGAGGTCTTCCTATGACGCGCTTCTTCGTCGGGCTCACGGGTGCCAGCGGGCACGCCTATGCGCGCGCGCTCGTGAAGGCGCTCGTCGACGCGGGGCACGCGGTGGACCTCTCCGTGACCGAGGCGGGCGCCAAGGTGCTCCGGCACGAGCTCGGGATCGACGCCGGCGCGCGCGGCGAGCGCTTCACGGGACAGCTCGCCGCGTTCGCGGGGAAGGAGCGCGTGCACGCGCTCCGCGCGTTCCCGAGCGACGCGATCGAGGCGCCGCCGTCGTCGGGCACGGCGCTCGGGGGCGGCGTGATCCTGTGTCCGTGCAGCATGGGCACGCTGTCGCGCGTGTCCATCGGGTTCAGCTCGAACCTCGTCGAGCGCGCGGCCGACGTCGCGCTCAAGGAAGGGCGCAAGCTCGTGCTCGTCCCGCGCGAGACGCCGCTCTCCGTCGTGCACCTCGAGAACCTGCTGCGCGTCGCGCGCCTCGGCGCGACCGTGCTGCCCGCGATGCCGGGCTTCTACCACCATCCCGCGAGCGTCGACGACCTCGTGCGGCACGTCGTGGGGAAAATCCTCGACCGCCTCGGCGTGGAGCATGCGGTGAGCGCGCGCTGGAAGGGCCTCGCGCGGCCCGCGGAGGAAGCGGAGATCGCGCGCCCGGTCGACGCGGCGACCGGGGACCCTGAAGCGCGCCCGGCCCGGCCGCGCAAGGCGCGCGCGAAGCGCCGCGGAGGCCGTTGATGGCGCGCGTCGCCGACTGGTTTTCGCTCGTGCGCTTCAGCCACTCCGTGTTCGCGCTCCCGTTCGCGCTGCAGGGCGCGTGGCTCGCGGGGCGCGGGAGGCCGCCGTGGAGCACGCTCCTCTGGATCGTCGTCTGCGCGGTCGCCGCGCGCACGGCCGCGATGGGCTTCAACCGCCTCGTCGACCGCGACGTCGACGCGAGGAACCCGCGCACGGCGCGGCGCGAGCTGCCGGCGGGCGTGCTCGGAGCCGGCGCGGTGCAGGCGCTCGTGCTCCTCGCGTCGGCGGGCTTCGTGCTCGCGGCGTTCCAGTTGAACCCGTTGTGCGGGTGGCTCGCGCTCCCGGTGCTCCTCGTGCTCCTTCTCTACAGCCTCGTGAAGCGCGTGAGCTGGACCGCGCACCTCGTGCTCGGCGTGGCGCTCGGGCTCGCGCCGCCGGCGGCGTGGCTCGCGGTGCGCGGTGCCATCACGAGCGACGTGGCGCCCGTGCTCGTGCTCGCGCTCGCCGTGCTGACCTGGGTCGCGGGCTTCGACCTGATCTACGCGTGCCAGGATGCCGGCTTCGACCGCGAAGCGGGCCTCTACTCGATCCCCGCGCGCTTCGGGGTCGCGAACGCGCTGCGCGTCTCGGCGCTCCTGCACGTCGTCACCATCGGGGCGCTCGCCGCGGTCGGCGCGCTCGCCGGGCTCGGTTGGATCTGGTGGAGCTCCGTGGCGCTGGCCGCGCTGCTGCTCGTGTGGGAACATCGGCTCGTGGCGCCCGACGACCTCTCGCGCGTGAACGCGGCCTTCTTCACGATCAACGGTTGGATCGGCGTCGGGCTCTTCGTCGGGCTCGTGCTCGACCTCCATTGCGTCGCGGGGGGAGGCTGATGGCGGCGCGCGGCAAGTCGGAAGCGGCGCCGGCGGACGAGCTCCTTCAGCTCGACCGCGCGCTCGCGGGCGGCGAGCTCGCGCGCGCGTACGTCCTGCGCGGCGAGGAGCGCTGGTTCCGCGAGCGCGCGCTCGAGCGCGTCGTCCATGCGGCGCGCGCGAAGGAGCTCGAGCTCGTGCGCCACGACCCGCAGGACCCCGACTTCACACTCGGAGCCCTCTGCGACGACCTCGCCGCGCCGCCGATGTTCGCGAGCGCGCGCGCGGTGCTCGTGCGCAACGTGCAGACGCTGCTCAAGAAGGAGGGCTCGAGCGACTCCGCGTTCGTGCGTGCCGCGCAGGCCTTCCTCGGCGACGCGCGGCGCGCGGGGGTGCTCGTCCTCGAGGCCGAGTCGCTGCGCGCCGACTCCGTGCTCCTCAAGGCCGCCGTGAACGCCGGGGGGCGGGTCGCGTCGTTCCGCCGCCTGTGGGACCCCCCCCCCGCGGGGGACCCCGCTCCGCGCAAGACCGAGCTCGTGCCGTGGCGGCGCGCGCGCGCGCGCGAACGCAGCGTCCCGCTCGAGCCCGACGAGGCGCTCTACGTCGCCGCCGCGGTGGGGAACGACCTCCACGCGCTCGACGCGGCGCTCGACCGGCTGGCGCAGCGCGGACCCGGCCGCGAGAGCGTGCGCGCATTGATCGGCTGGACGAGTGCCGCCTCGCCGTTCGAAGTGGCCGAGAACCTCTGCCGCGGCGACGGTTCGCGCGCGGTGGGCGGCGTCGTCGCGCTCTTCCGCGGCGGCTTCCAAGAGAAGGA
>JACRIO010000120.1 GCA_016220035.1 Planctomycetota bacterium
GAGCCGTGGCCGACCGGGGCCCGCTGTTCGTCCGCCCGGGGCTGACGCTCCCGGAATGGGAGCTGCATGCGGAGTTCTCGCGCGCGGGTGGTCCCGGCGGCCAAAACGTCAACAAGGTGGAGACGCGGGTGCAGCTCCGGTTCGACGTCGTGCGTTCGAGCGTCCTCACCGACGAACAGCGCGCGCGGCTCCTCGCGCGCCTCGGTCCGCGGCTGACCAAGCGCGGGGAACTGCTGGTCGCCTGCGCCGACCACCGCTCCCAGGAACGGAACCACGAAGACGCGCGGGAGCGGCTGGCGGAGCTGCTCCGCCGCGCGCTCTTCGTCGAGAAACCGCGCAAGAAGAGCCGTCCCACGCGCGGGTCCGTCCGGCGGCGGCTGGATTCGAAGCGACGGCGCTCGGACACCAAGGCGACCCGCCGCGGAGGCGGCGACGAATGAACGATCCCGTGAACGAGTTCGAGGCTGCGCTCTCCCTCATCCGGGAAGCGCTCCAGAAGAAGCAGCCGCTGAACCGCTACCACGCACGCGCGGCGCTCCTGCCGCTCGGAGCGCAGCTCGCGGGACCCGCTCCCGAGCATGGACACGCCGCCGCCCGGCGGTTGATGGAGACCGTCGGTCCCGTCGCCGCGGAGTGGAAGCAGGCGGTCGAGGACGAGCTCGAGATGGCCGTGACCGAGTTCGCGAAGTCGGTCGATCGCCGCTACCTCGCGCGCCCCGACTACGACTTCGCCTACACGCTGGACGTCCGCGAGCGGCTCGCCGAAAGGCTCGGGGCGATGGACGTGCTGGGGCTGACGTTCCCTCCTTCATGGATGCGCGAGCTGGAGCGCGCGGACCGCGAGCTCGCGCCGCATCTGGCGCAGAAGCGCGGCGGCGGCTGAAGCGCGGGCGCGGGGACGAGCTGCTCCCGTGCGCTTCCTCGGTCGGCCGGCTGGGAGCGAGGGCGCGCGCCCGTGCTGGGCGCCCGGCGGACCGCGGTGGCGTCGCAGCCGGCGCGCGGCCTTGGATTCCGTCCACCATTGCGCAATTCGAGCCGGAGCACGAAGACGGGCGACGGCCTGCGGCCGGCCGCTCTCTCGGGAACGGCGCATCGCATTGCGCTATTGAATCTCGGGCTCGATCTGAATCATTCGCGACAAGATGTTGCGATCAGCAACTTTGTATGTTGGCGGGTCGGACGCGGCCCGACCCCAACCCGCACGGGACGCAACCGCGACGAGATTCCCGCGAAAAAACCGCACCGAGGGCTTTTCCTGGCCTCGGAGGAGCGGCATCCTCTGCGCGCTCTTGACCCCCATCCCCACGTCTCAGACTCTCTGTCTCTCACACATCCACTTCGGAGTGCATTCCACATGAACAAGCTCGTCTACAGCGCCCTGGCTATCACGCTGTGCAGCGTGCCGGGCATCGCCTCGGACAACTGGTCGTCTCTCGACCAGGAGCTCAACAGCCTGTCGGCCAGTCTGCAGGCTCAGACCCAGAGCGGCCCCAAGATCGGCGGTTGGGTGATCTCGTCCTTCCGTGCTTCCAGCGACCTGCAGTCCGGGGGCAACGACCTCCAGGGCTTCCAGATCGACAGCGCCCGCGTCGAAATCACCGGCGACGCCGGCAACACCTACAACTACAAGGTCTCGTTCGACTTCTCGACGGGCGCGGCGGTCCTCAAGGACGCGTACGCTCGCTGGGAGATCGCGAACGGAGTGAACGGGAAGATGGGCCGCTACAAGACGGCCTTCTTCCAGAGCGGCCTGATCTCCGAAAACCGCACGCTCTTCCTCGAGCGGACCGCGCTCGGCGACATCTTCAAGAGCCGCGACTTGGGCTTCGAAGTCAACGGCGAGTTCGACATGCTGAAGTGGGCCGTCGGCGCCCAGAACGGCTCGGACGGCCAGGGTGACGAGCACAAGTTCTACGGCCGCCTGCGCGCGAACCTCATGGGGAACGGCACGGGCATGGTCGAAGGTGCGCACGGCTCCGGCGACGACTCCAGCCTCTCCGGCAGCATCGCGTGGCAGGACGACGGCAACGTCGACGACGGCACGATCATCGGTGTCGAAGTCCAGATGACCTCGGGCCCCTTCTCGATCGCCGGCGAAATCGCTGACTTCGACAAGGGCACCGCCGGCGCATTCGGCATCACCAACGGCATCCTCAGCCAGTGGGGCGTGGTGGGCGGCGATGTCGCCGACACGACCCCGTGGGGCGTGACGGGCAGCTACATGTTCACCGACATGTACGAAGCCGCCGTCCGCTACGAAGACGCCGACGACAGCGAAGACACGAGCTCGATCAAGCTCGGCGTCAACCGCTACGTCCAGAACCACGACATCAAGTGGCAGGTCGAGTGGCAGACCGTGAAGACCGACAACGCGATTGGGGACTTCGACGTCCTCGGCGTCGGTCTCGCCGTCAGCTTCTGATCCCAACGACCGGCCCGGCCGCGCGCGTCGCGGTTGGGACGGGACGAATCACACGGGGCCCCGCGCGCGTCGCGGGGCCTCGTGCATTTCCGGGAGTCCGCTGGGCGCTCCCTGGGGACGGACGGCGTCCCGCACACTCGTCGACGGGTTCGACAGGCGGGTCTGGAGCGCGGAGACTGCGCGGCGAGGACACCCCGCGGACGCGCGACGCGCGAGTGGGAACGAACGATGAAGCACGACGCACCTTCGGCGCCCCGCGCCAACCGGCTCGCGAACGAGACGAGCCCGTACCTCCTTCAACACGCCCACAACCCCGTCGACTGGCATCCGTGGGGTCCGGAGGCGCTCGAGCGCGCGCGGCGGGACTCGAAGCCGATCTTCCTCTCGGTCGGCTACAGCGCGTGCCACTGGTGCCACGTCATGGAGCGCGAGTCCTTCGAGGACGCCTCGATCGCCGCGCTGATGAACGAGCACTTCGTCAACGTGAAGGTCGACCGCGAGGAGCGCCCCGACGTCGACGAAATCTACATGAAGGCCGTCCAGGCCATGACGGGCTCCGGCGGCTGGCCGATGAGCGTGTTCCTGACGCCCGAGCTCGAGCCTTTCTACGGCGGCACGTACTTCCCCCCGCGTGGCGCCTACGGCCGGCCGGGCTTCGCCGACGTCCTCGCCTCGCTGGCGCGCGCGTGGCGCGAGGACCGCGAACGGGTCGTTCAGCTCGGACAGCGGATGCGCGAGCGCATCGCGGCCGAAGGCCGCGTCGACACGGGCGGCGCGATCGACCCCGGAGTGCTCGACGCCTCGCAGGCCGCGCTGGAGGAGAGCTTCGACCCCGTCTGGGGCGGTTTCGGGAACGCGCCCAAGTTCCCGCACGCGACCGACCTCCGAGCGCTCCTCCGTCACGCGCGGCGCACGGGTTCGGAGACGGCGCGACACGCGGCCCTGCACACGCTCGACCGCATGGCGAGGGGCGGCCTGCAGGACCAGCTCGGCGGCGGCTTCCACCGCTACAGCGTCGACGAGCAGTGGCGCGTGCCGCACTTCGAGAAGATGCTCTACGACAACGCGCTGCTCGTGCCGGCGTACCTGGAAGCGTTCCTTTTCGCGAAGGACGAGCGCTTCGCCCGCACGGCCCGCGCGACCTGCGAGTGGATGCTGCGCGAGATGCGCACGCCCGAGGGCGGCTTCGCGAGCTCGCAGGACGCCGACAGCGAGGGCGAGGAGGGCCGCTTCTTCGTCTGGACGGCGGAGGAGCTGCGCTCCGTGCTCGGCCCGAAGCTCGGCGCGTGGGCCTGCGACGGGTTCGGCGTCACGGACGAGGGCCATTTCGAGCACGGGAAGAGCGTCTTGTGGCGCGATGCAACCCTGGACGAGGCCGCGAAGAGGGCCGGCGTCGCGCCCGCCGAGTTCGAGCGGGCGATGGAGGACGCGCGGGCCCGGCTCCTCGCCGCGCGCTCGAAGCGCGTCGCCCCCGGCACGGACGACAAGGTGCTGGCCGCGTGGAACGGGATGGCGATCTCGGCGCTCGCACAGGCGCACCAGGTGCTCGACGAGCCGCGCTACCTCGACGCGGCGCGCGGCGCGGCGCGGTACGTCCTCGCGAGCATGCGCCAGCCCGACGGCCGGCTCTTCGCGACCGCGCGCGGCGGCCGCGCGCACCTGAACGCGTACCTCGACGACTACGCGTTCGTGATTCAGGGCCTGATCGACCTCTACGAGAGCGACTTCGACCCGTGCTGGCTGCGCGACGCCCTGGAACTCGAGCGCATCGTCGCCGAGCGCTTCGAGGACGCGGAGCACGGCGGCTTCTTCACGACCGGGCACGACCACGAAGCGCTCATCGCGCGCCTGAAGAGCCCGCACGACGGCGCGCTCCCGGCCGGCAACGCGGTGCAGGCGCTCAACCTGCTGCGCCTCGCCGAGCTCACGGGGCGCGTGGAGCTCGCCGAGCGCGCCGCACGCACGTTGCGCGCGTTCGCGGGCCTCACGCACCGCTATCCGGCGGCGTTCAGCCAGCTCGTGCTCGCGCTCGACTTCCTCGCGACGCAGCCGCGCGAAGTCGTGCTCTCGGGAGCCCTGGAGGCGCGCGACACGCAGCTCCTCTTGCGCGCCGTGCGCACGACGTTCGAGCCCGCGCGCGTCGTGGCGCTCGCCGACGAACGGAGCGACGCGGAGCTCACGCCGCTCGTCCGCGATCGAGGCGCCCAAGGACCCGCCCGCGCGTTCGTGTGCCGCGACTACGCCTGCCAACGGCCCACGGACGATCCCGCGGTCCTGCGTCAGCAACTCGCCGACGGTGCGACCGCGTAGTCCGCGCCGAGGGCGGGAGAACGCACGCAGCTCCCGATCGCGCGCCGCCCGATCCCGGGCTAACCTCTGCGCCCCATGCCGGCCTCCACGCACCCTTCGAGAACGAATCCATGAGCACTCCGCGCGTCCTCGTCACCGGCGGCGGCCGCGGCATCGGCCGCGCGATCGCGCTGCGCTTCGCACGCGAGCAGGCCAAGGTCTGCGTCGCCGCGCGCACGTCGAGCGAGCTCGACGCCGTCGTGATCGAGATCGGCAAGGCGGGCGGCCAAGGCCGCGCGCAGCAGATGAACGTGGCGGACCACAGCTCCGTCGAGGGTGCGGTCTGGCGCGCGGTCGAGTTCCTCGGCGGCGCGATCGACGTGCTCGTGAACGACGCGGGCGTCTTCGACGTCAAGCCGTTCGCGGAGATGGACCTCAAGGTCTGGCAGCGCAACCTCGAGGTGAACCTGAGCGGACCGTTCTTCGTCACGCTGGAAGCGCTCGAGCCGCTGCTCGACGGCGAGCGGCGCCACGTGTTCAACATCGCGTCGGTCGCGGCGCGCAAGGGCTTCGCCGGCAACACGGCGTACTGCGCCTCCAAGTACGGCCTGCGCGGCTTCAGCGACGCGCTGCGCGAGGAGCTGCGGCCGAAGGGCGTGCGCGTCTCGACGGTCTACCCGGGGCCCACGGACACGAAGCTGTTCGATGGCCAGCCGGGACAGTGGGACCGCGCGAAGATGAACAAGCCCGAGGACGTCGCCGAAGTCGTGTGGAAGGCGTACGTCGCGCCCGAAGGGGCGAACGTCGACGACCTCGAGGTCCCGCCGCCGAAAGGCTGATCGCGGAACGGGCCCGCCACGCGCGAAGCTCAGCGTCCGATGCTGCGCACGAGCCCGAGGAACTCGTTGCGCGTGCGGAAGTCGCTGCGGAACGTGCCCAGGAGGCACGACGTCATCGTCGACGAGTTCTGCTTCTGCACGCCGCGCATCATCATGCAAAGGTGCGCCGCGTCCGCGACGACGCCGACGCCCTTGGGCCGCAGGACGTCCTGGATCGCCTGTGCGATCTGCACGGTCATGCGCTCCTGCACCTGCAGGCGCCGCGCGAAGACGTCGACGATGCGCGGGATCTTCGACAGACCGATGATGCGCCCGTCGGGGATGTAGGCGACGTGCACCTTGCCGAAGAACGGCAGCAGGTGGTGCTCGCAGAGGCTGTAGAACTCGATGTCCTTGACCAGGACCATCTCGGACACGTCCTCCTCGAACACGCCGTCGCCCACGACGTCCTCGACGGTCTGCGTGCGGCCCTGGGTGAGCTGCGCGAGCGCGCGCTCGACGCGTTCGGGGGTGCGTTTCAGGCCGTCGCGGCCCGGATCCTCGCCGAGGTTCACGAGCAACTGGCGCACGACGTCGGCGGTCTTCACACGCTCTCTCCGTGGTAGTCGACGAAGTTGCTGCGGCTCTCGTAGACGCGGATGCGGCACAACCGGCAGCCCTCGTACGCCGCGAGGCGCGGTTCGATCCGCTTCCAGAACGCGATCGCGAGGTGCTCCGCGGTCGGGACGACGTCCGCGAGCCAGGGCACGTCGTGGTTCAGGTGCTTGTGGTCGACCTGACTCACGATCTCCTCGTGCAGGAGGACCATCAGCCGGTTCAGGTCCATCACCATGCCCGTCTCGCGCGGCACGGGGCCGCGGACGGTGACCTCGAACTCGTAGTTGTGCCCGTGACCGTTCGGGTTGTTGCACACGCCGTAGAGACGCCGGTTCTCCTCGTCGGAGAAGCGTGAGTTGTGCAGCCGGTGCGCGGCGGAAAACTCTTCGCGGCGCGTGATCTCGACGTAGGGCGCGGTCATCGGCGGGTTCGACGGCCGGCCTCGGGGCCGGTGGGCCGGAGACTCTACAGCCGCCGCGCGCCGCCGGCCACGCTCCACCGTGCACGGATCCTCCTACCGGCCCGCGTGTGCGCCGGCGCGCGCCGAGCGGCGCGGATTTCCAGGAAACGGAGGGTCGGAAGCGCGGGCGTGCTCGGCCTAGGAACCCGCCCGGAGGGTTCACGATGCAAACCCACAACTACGATCGGGAGAAGGCGGAGCGCTTGGTGCCATTGCTCCGTTCGATCACACGCGAGATCCGTGAGCGGAGCGAGGTGATCGAGCGCCTGGACCGCGCGATCGGGGGCGCGCGCGGCGACGCGCGGGCGGGTCACGCGGCGCGCTGGGAACTGCGGCTCGTCGAGCACCGCCGGTCGCTGCGCGACGCGGAACGCGAGCTCGAAGAGCTCGGCTGCACGCTCGACGAGGACCATCCACTGCGCATCCTGATCCCCGGGAGCAACGGCGCGTTCGAGCGCGGCTTCGCGTTCGACGGCTCGAGCGGCGAACCGCGCGCGATCGCCGCGAGCGGCGGCCGCTGCACCGAATGGACCACGCCACGGGCCCGCGCCTCCGAGTGGAGCGCGGGCCCGTGCTCGTTTCCGAGGAGCGCGCGCGGGGGATCAGCGATCGCAACCGAGCTCGACGCGCAGCGCGTGCACGAGC
>JACRIO010000122.1 GCA_016220035.1 Planctomycetota bacterium
CGCGAGGTCGCCGAGCTCGACCGCCTCGCGGATCGCGGTGCTCGAGACCGCGCGCCCGCCGACGAGCACCTGGCCCACGACCTCGACGTCGAGGCCGAGCGCGCGCAGGAACTCCGGCGTGCCCTCGCGGTCGCGGCCGAGCTTGCTGTCGAAGCCGAGCACGAGCTTCGTCGCGCGCAACCGTTCCACGAGGACCGAGCGCGCGAACTCCGCCGCGGGGACGGAGCGCAACGCGGCGTCGAACGCGAGCACGACCGTGTGCTCGATGCCGGCGCGGCGAAAGAGCTCGAGCTTGTGGTCGAGGCTCGTCAGCATGCGCGGCGCGCGGCCGAGGAGCAGCGTTTTCGGGTGCTCGCGGAACGTGACCACCGTCGGCCGCGCGCGGAGCTCGCTCGCGCAGGCCGTGTTGCGCCGCAGGATCGCCTGGTGTCCGAGGTGCACGCCGTCGAACACGCCCACGCTCACCACGGCGCTAGCGGGCGCCGCGCCGGCCGCTTCGTCTACGCTGTGGGAGACGCGCACGCGCTGTGCACCTCCGCGCGGGTCAACGCGCTGAGGCCTGCTCCTGCTTGCGCTTGAACTTGAAGACGAGTTCCTCGAGCCGCGCCTTGTTCGCCAGCTTGTCCGCGGGCGACATGCGATCGACGAGCAGCACGCCCTCGAGGTGGTCGTACTCGTGCTGGACGATGCGCGCGACGAACCCGTCGTACTCCGCCTCGATCGGCTTGCCGTCGACGGCGAAAGCGCGCACCTTGCAGCGCTCCGGCCGCTTGACCTCGGCGTAGATGCCCGGGAAGGAGAGGCAGCCCTCCTCGAACAGCGTGAGCTGCCCGAAGCGGTCGACGATCTCGGGGTTCACGAGCGCGAGGTCGTCCGCGGCCTCGCCGGTCGGGTTGAGCACGAGGATGCGCTGCTTGAGGCCTACCTGCGGCGCCGCGAGGCCCACGCCGTTCGACTTGCGCATGCGCTCGAACAGGCCCTCGACGATGGCGCGGAGCTCCTCGTCGAACGCGCGGACGGGTTCCGAGGGCTTCCGCAGGACGGGGTCGGGGTAGAGGGTGAGGTCGAACTCGAACGCGTGGGGCATGGAGGATTCGCGGCGCGGCGCGGCGAGAAGAGCTCGCGCGCGCGAGGAGCAGAGCATAGCCCGCGTTGACGGTCCGACGACCCGCTCATAGACTTTTCGCCCCCCTCTCGCGCCGGCCGGCTCCTCCGTGGTTTTTCGGCCTGGAGCGCGCGCGGAGGACTCCTCCCCCGCGTGGACTTCACGAAGCAGATCCGGAAGGCCGACGTGGCCGCGAAGAAGCGCAACTACGACTTCGCGGTGGAGCTCTATCAGCAGATCCTCGACATCGACCTCGACCAGGGCGAGGCGCGCGCGGGACTGCGGCAGGCGCTCAAGAAGCGTCACGACTCGAAGAAGGGCGGCGGCGGATTCTTCCGCGCGCTGTCGGGCGCCCCCCAACTCGCCGCAGCGCGGGCGCTGCACAAGGCGCGCAAGTTCGACGCGTGCGCGAAGACGCTCGAGAGCCTGCTCGCGTCGAACCCGCTCGACGAGGACGCGAACCTCCTGCTCGGGATGGCGCTCGAGGACGGCGGCCACTATCGGTCGGCGCGCGCGGTGTACGAGTTCATCGCCGAGATCGCGCCGCGCAACTGCCAAGGCCTGAAGCGCGCCGGCGCGATGACGGCGCGCCTCGGCGACCACGAGAAGGCGCTCGAGTACTACGAGCGCGCGCTCGCGATCGATCCGCGCGACCAGGAGTCGATCAAGGCGCGCAAGGACATGTCGGCCGAGCGCGCGATGGCGAAGTCGAGCCTGCCGATCGGCCACAGCCGCGAGCAGATCAAGGACAAGGACCGCTCGGCGGAGATGGAGCGCGAGAAGCGCCTCCACCAGAGCGACGACGAGTTGCGCGAGGAACTCGCGCGCCTGGAAGCGCGCTACGCCGAGAGTCGCGACGTCGCGGTCATGGAGCGCATGGCCGAGGTCCACGAGAAGCTGAAGGACCCCGAGACGGCGCTCGAGTGGGTCGAGCGCGTGCTCTCCTACAAGAAGGACGACCCGGCGCTCGTCGCGCGGGCCGCGGACCTGCGGGGCAAGGCTCTGAAAAAGGCGATCGTCCACGCCGGCAAGACCGGCGACGAAGCGCGCGCGGGCCAGCTCGAGCGCGAGCTGTGGCGCCACGAGGCCGACGAGCTACGCCGGCGCATCGCGTCGAACCCCGGCGACCTCGCTTCGCGCCTGCAGCTCGGTCGAAGGCTCCTGCGCCTCGGCGAACTCGACGGCGCGATGGCGGAGCTCCAGAAGACGACCTCCGATCCGCGCAACCGCCGCGAGGCCCAGTTCCTGCTCGCCCAGTGCTTCCAGGCGAAGGGCTTCCGCGATCTGGCCCGCAAGGAATACAACAACGCCCTCGACGGCGCTCCCCAGAACGACGAGCGCGCGAAGGAGATCCTGTACAACCTGGGTGCTCTCGCCGAGGACGACCAAGACGTCGCCGCGGCGCGGGCCTTCTACTCCCGGGTGTTCGAAGTCGACATCGGCTACCGCGACGTAGCTCAGAAGATGGAACGGTTCCGCTGACCCATGGCTCACCTCAAGCAATCCAAGAAGCGCACCCGCACGAACGAAAAGGCCCGCATCCGCAACCTGCGCCAGCGCAGCGCGATGAAGTCGGCCGTCAAGCAGCTCCGGCAGGCCGAGACGAAGGACGCCGCGAAGGCCGTGCTCCCGACCGCGATGTCGCGCGTCGACAAGGCCGCGAAGAAGAACGTGATCCACCGCAACGCGGCGGCGCGCCTGAAGAGCCGGATGGCGAAGCGCATCGCGGCGATGGGCAAGTGACCGGTCGCGAGCTCCGGCGGCGGCGACGCGGTCGGAGTTCGCGCTCCACGCTCCAGATCCCGGCGTGAGCGCGTCATGGGCTGCAGCACGAGCGATTCCGAAGAGCACCCCGGCCTGAAGCCGGTGCGCGTCCCCATCCGCAGGGAGTCCGTGTTCGAGGAGGCGAAGAACCTCGCGAGCGAGCTCCCCGGCTGGCGCGTCGTGCGCGCGGACGAGCGCGAGTTCGTGATCGTGTGCGAACGCGCGGGCGGGATGCTCGCCCCGGCGTCGACGGTGACGATCCGCGTCGAGGGGCCGGAGGGTCTGCCCTCGGCGACGGTGCACTGTTCCTCGGAGAGCAGGGGCGGGCTCTTCGCGCGCGACCGTCAGAACGTCCTGGAGTTCATGACGCCGTTCCGTCGGCGCGTGTGCTGACCGCGCCACGGCGCAAAGGGGTCAGTGCGTCTTCGGCGGCTCCGCGCGCCAGATGTACGAGTTCGCGAGCGCTCGGCTCAGCGCGAGCTCGATCCGGTAGTCGTCGAGCTTCTTCTGGAGCCGCTCGACTAGGCGCTGTTGCACGGCGGGCGACTCGAGCGACGGCACTTCGGCGCCCTTGCGATCGAGCACGCGCAGGATCAGGTACCCGCGGTCCTTGCCCGACTCGACGAGGATCGGATCGGACGTGTCGCCGTTCTTGGCGGTCGCGACGAAGCCGGCGGCGCTGGGATAGACGCGTGCGAAGCTCGACGGGCTCACGCCCACGACGACGCCGTCGTTCTGGCCCGAAATCGAGTACTGCCGCACGACGGCGCCCATGTCCTCGCCGTCGACGATGCGCCGACGCAGCTGCACGGCGAGGTCGTGCGCGCGCTCGAGCGTTTCGAACGCTGCGGCGTCGAGCACGAGCTGCTGCACGCGCAGCTCGCCTTCGCTGCCGCCGATCGTGGGGAGCCAGGACGGGATCTCGAGCGTGAGCCCGTACTCGAACTGGATCAGCCCCGGCCGCACGAAGCGGTCGCGGCTCGCTCGCGCGGCGGTCGAGGCCCCGCGGCCGGTGACCGAGTCCTCCCAGAGCTCCGAGTAGATGGAGTTGCGGCGCTGTTCCCTGAACTCCTCCGCGGTGAGGCCGATTTTCTCGAGCTCCTTCCCGAGCCCGACCACGCCTCCCATGTGCTTCGTGTAGCGCTCGAAGTCGTCGCGCGCGAAGCGGTCGATCTGCGCCTTGTCGAAGCCCATCGCCTCCCCAGCCTGGACCTCGACGCGCGCGCGGATCGTCGCGTTGTAGATCTCGTTCCAGATGCGCTTCTGGCCTTCCTCGGTGCGCTCGTTCGCCTCCTGTTTGCGCTGGAGGAACGTCTGGAGCAGACGCCCGCGCGTCAGGAGGTCGTCGTTGATCACGAGCAGGACGCCGTCGACGTCCTTCCAGCCGTTCTCCGGGCCCTGCACGGCCGCGGCGCCCTCCTGGGCCGGCGCCGCAGGCGTCTGCGCTGAGGACTGCGCCAGCGCGAGCGCGGTGAAGAGGGTCGTGAGGATCATCGTCGCGGACCTGCCGCGGGGATTCTCACGGCGTCGACGCCGCGCTTCAAGAGACTCTCGAACCATCCGAGCGCCGCGCGTGGCGTCGCATGCCGCGCGGGGATGACGAGGTGCGCGATGCCCGTGCGCAGCGGCCGGAACTCGGCGAGGCGCAGGTCGAGGCCCTGTTCGATCGCGACCCGGTCCTCGTATTCGATCAAGTAGACGTCCTTGCGCCACGCGAGCCGGCGAATGCGGAGCTCCTCGAGCTCGGCCTTGAGCCGGAAGAGCATCAGGAGGTCGATCGCGGGCTCGGGCACGCGGCCGAAGCGGTCGCGCAGCATCGCCTGCGCGCGCGCGCGGTCCTCCTCGTGCTTGATGGTCGAGAGCTGGCGCAGCACCTCGATGCGCGCCTTCGCGTCGGGGATCCATTCTTCGGGCAGGTAGGCCTTGAGGCCGAGCTCGAGCTCCGCGCCGCCCTCCTCTTCCTTCGTGCGCGCGATCTCCTCGATCGTCTGGCCGTCCTGCAGCTTCTCGATCGTCTGCTTGAGCAGCCGGCAGTAGAGGTCGTAGCCGATCGCCGCGATGTGCCCCGACTGCTGCGGGCCGAGGATGTTGCCCGCGCCGCGGATTTCGAGGTCCTTCATGCTGATCTGGAAGCCCGCGCCGAGCTGCCGCATCTCCTCGAGCGCCTTCAGCCGGTCCTTCGCGTCCTGCTTCAGCGACTTCCACTGCTCGACGAGCAGGTAGCACCATGCCTTGTGCTTGCCCCGACCGACGCGGCCGCGCAGTTGGTGGAGCTCCGCGAGCCCGAACTGGTCGGCGTTGTCGATCACGATCGTGCCGGCGCTCGGGATGTCGATGCCGCTCTCGATGATCGTCGTCGCGACGAGGACGTCGACGTCGCCGCGCGTGAACGCGTCCATGACGTGCTTCAGCTCGCGCGCGCCCATCTGGCCGTGGCCGATCGCATACGAGCACTCGGGCACGAGGCGGGAGAGCTTCAGGGCGGTCTGCTGGATCGACTCGACGCGGTTGTGCAGGAAGAAGACCTGCCCACCGCGGTTCTTCTCGAAGAGCAGCGCCTCGCGGATCCGCTCCTCGTCCTCGACGTAGCCGAGCACGGTGTCGATCTCCTGCCGGCCGTCCGGCGCGATCGTGAGCGCTGAGATGTCGCGCACGCCCGAGATCGACATGTGGAGCGTGCGCGGGATCGGCGTCGCGGTCATCGTGAGCAGGTCGACCTGCGCGCGGAGCTTCTTGAAGTGCTCCTTGTGCTGCACGCCGAAGCGCTGTTCCTCGTCGACGATCACGAGACCGAGGTTCTTGAAGCGCACGTCGCCCGACAGGATGCGGTGCGTGCCGATCACGACGTCCACCTCGCCGAGCTCGACTCTCGTCAGCACTTCCCGCGCTTCCTTGCCCGTGACGTAGCGCGACAGCTCCGCGACCTCGACGGGGAAGTCCGCGAACCGTTCCTTGAAGGTCGCGTGGTGCTGCTCGGCGAGCACGGTGGTCGGGACGAGCACCGCGACCTGCGCGCCGCCGTTCACGACGCGGAACGCGGCGCGCACGGCGAGTTCGGTTTTTCCGAAGCCCACGTCGCCGCAGAGCAGGCGGTCCATCGGCTTGTCGCTCGCGAGGTCCGCGCGGATCTCGGCGTCGACGGTCTTCTGGTCGGGCGTGTCGACGTAGGGGAACGCGCCGATCATGTCACGCACGAGCTCGTCGTCCTCCGGCCACGCGGGCCGCGTGCGCAGCGCGCGTTGCGCCTGCACCTCGAGCAGCTCCGTCGCGAGGTCGAAGAGCGCGCGCTCGACCTTCTCCTTGCGTTTGCGGAACGACTGGCTGCCGATCTTGTCGAGCGGCGGCGACGCCGAGCCCGCGCCGACGTACTTCTGCACGAGGTCGATGCGCGACACCGGCACGAAGAGGTTGACCTCGTCGGCGAAGAGGAGTTGGAGGTGGTCCTCCTCACCGCCCGCGCGCTCCATGCGCTTCAAACCCTGGAAACGCGCGAGCCCGTGCACCGCGTGCACGACGAGGTCGCGCGGCTTGAGCTCGAAGAAGCTCTGCAACGCGCGCACGCGGTAGTGCGCGCTGGGTTTCGGCGCCGCGCGGCGGCCGAGGATGCCCGCGAGCACGCGATGGTTGAGCACGACGAGCTGCAGTGCCGGCACGCGGAACCCGCGCGCGACGCCGCCGACGCGCGTCTCGACGCGCTCGACGCCGCCGCTCTCGGCGAGCAGCGCGCGGAAGCGGTGCTCCTCGGCCTCGTTCTGGC
>JACRIO010000123.1 GCA_016220035.1 Planctomycetota bacterium
AGCCGCCGGCAAGCGTTGGCGAGCGCCCAGATGTTCAGGTCGCGGGTGGGGTCCATGCGGTCCGCCCGGGGGCCGGGTCGGAGGGTTCTCGGGTATCGGCCGGTCCCCGGCGCAGGCTGTGCGGGAACTGGGTGCGGGAGCACGACTTCGGAGCGGAGTCCCGGGTCCCGAGGCCGCTGCGGCCAGTCCGTCGGCGGCCCGGCACCCGTCCCATGGGCGCGGTCAAGCCCGGACCCCCACCCACCGCGAGCACCCTCTCGCGCCCTGCCGGGTGAGAAGGAACGCGAGCCCAGCGCCCCCATCAGCCGATATCATTCCATCCCGATGCCATGATCGGACTTACCGGAACCTCGCGTCTATTGAAAGCTCTCGCCGACGAGAGCCGCCTCCGCTTGCTGCATCTGCTCGCGCAGGAGGACCTCGCCGGCACGGAGCTCATGGAGATCCTCAACATGGGGCAGAGCCGGGTGTCCACGCACCTGAACCTGCTCAAGGAGGTCGGGCTCGTCGTCGACCGGCGCCACGGACGGAGGAGCCTCTACTCGATCGCCCCCGGTCCCGCGACGGCGCTCTGGGACAAGGTGCTCGCCGAGAACGCGAAGTCGCCCGAGTTCCAGGCCGACCTCGCGGGACTCGAGGCGCTGCGCGCGCGGCGGCAATTGGAGACGCGCTCCTACTTCGACCGCGTCGCCGCGGCGTTCGGCGAACAGATCCTGCCCGGACGGACGTGGGAGGGGCTCGCACGCGCGTTGCTGCAGCTCGTGCCGCGCGGACGCTTCGTCGACCTCGGCGTCGGCGACGGCCTCCTCACGCTGATGCTGTCCGAGGTCGCGTCGAAGGTCACCGCGGTGGATCTGTCGAGCGAGATGCTCGACCAGCTCCGCCAGCGCGCCGCGCGCAAGGGCATCGAGAACATCGAGACGGTGCAGGCCGACCTTCAGGACCTTCCGCTGCCGGACGCGAGCTTCGACGTCGTCGTGATGAGCCAGGCGCTGCACCACGCGCACTCGCCGGAGAAGGCGCTCGCCGAGGCGCGCCGCATCCTCGTCACGGGCGGACGGCTGCTCGTGATCGACCTGCTCGCGCACAACGAGGACTGGGTGCGCGGCGACCTGCAGCACGTCCACTTGGGCTTCACCGAGCAGGCGCTTGGCGAGCTCGTCGAACGCGCCGGCTTCGAGCGCATCACGCTGCAACGCGCGGCGCGCGATCCGCAGCCGCCCCACTTCATGACGCTCGTCGCCACCGGCGTGAAGCCCGCTTGAGAGCCGCACCATGACGAAGACCGACCCGGGGCGCATCGCGGCGCTGCGTGAAGCGCTCGCGACGCGCGTGCTCGTGCTCGACGGCGCGATGGGCACACAGATCCACGCGGCGAATCTGGACCTCGAACGCGACTACGACGGCCACGAGAACTGCGTCGACGTCGTCTCGGCGACGCGGCCCGAGGTGATCCAGCGCATCCACGAGACCTACCTCGAGGCCGGCGCGGACCTCGTCGAGACGAACACGTTCGGCGCGATGCCGCACGTCCTCTCCGAGTTCGGGATCGCGCAGCGCGCGCGTGAGTTGAACCGCGTCGCAGCCTCGGTCGCGCGCGCCGCGTGCGCGAAGGTCGGGACGAGCTCGAAGCCGCGTTTCGCGCTCGGATCGATGGGTCCGGGGACGAAGCTCGCGACGCTCGGGCACGCGAGCTACGAGGCGCTCAAGTCGAGCTACGCCGAGCAGGCGCGCGGCCTGATCGAAGGCGGCGTCGACGGCTTCCTGATCGAGACGTGCCAGGACCCGCTGCAGATCAAGGCCGCGGTGAACGGCGTGCTCCGCGCGCGCGAGGAGTTCGAGACCGACGCGCCGATCTTCGTCTCGGTGACGATGGAGGTCACGGGCACGATGCTCGTCGGCACGGAAATGGGCGCGGCGATCGCGCTGCTCGACCCGTATCCGATCGAGGTCCTGTCGATCAACTGCGCGACGGGCCCGCGCGAGATGGGCGAGCACGTGCGCCTGCTCGGGCAGACCTGCCGCAAGAAGATCATGGTCTACCCGAACGCGGGCCTGCCGCAGCTCGTCGACGGGAAGCCCTTCTATCCGTTGACGCCCGCGGAGCTCGCGGACTGGCTGATGCGCTTCGTCGACGAGGACGGCATGAACGTCGTTGGCGGCTGCTGCGGCACGACGCCCGCGCACATCGCCGCCGTCGCGAAGCGCCTCGGCGTCCGTGCGCCGCGCCCGCGCAAGCCCGCGCACGCGCCGTCCGTCACGAGCCTCTACTCGGCCGTCACGCTCCGGCAGGACAACTCGATCCTCTTCGTGGGCGCGCGCTCGACCGCGAACGGCTCGAAGGCGTTCCGCGAGCACCTGCTCAAGGGCGACGTCGAGGCGATGGTCGCGATGGGCCGCGAGCAGGTGCGCGAAGGCAGTCACGTCCTGGATCTCTGCGCCGCGTACGTCGGGCGTGACGAGGTGGACGACATGACGAAGGTCGTCACGCGCTACCGCGCGGACGTGCCCGTGCCGCTCATGGTCGACAGCACCGAGCCGCCCGTGATCCGGCGCGCGCTCGAACTCATCGGCGGACGCTCGATCGTGAACTCGATCAACCTCGAGGACGGCCTCGAGCGCATTCAGCACGTCTTGCCGATCGTGAAGGAGCACGGCGCCGCCGTGATCGCGCTCACGATCGACGAGCAGGGCATGGCGAAGACGGCGGAGGACAAGCTGCGCATCGCGCGGCGCATCTACCAGGTCTGCGTCGAGGACTGGGGCCTGCGCCCCGAGGACCTGCTCTTCGACGTGCTCACGTTCACGATCTGCACGGGCAACGAGGACGACCGCAAGCTCGCGCTCGAGACGCTGAAGGGCATCGAGCTCGTGCGACGGGAGCTCCCCGGCGTCGGCCTCCTGCTCGGCGTGTCCAACGTGAGCTTCGGCTTGAACCCGGCCGCGCGGCACGTGCTCAACTCGGTGTTCCTCCACCACGCGACGGAAGCGGGGCTCACCGCGGCGATCCTGCACGCGGCGCGCATCGAACCGTTGCACCGCATCGATCCCAAGGCGCGCGAAGTGGCCGAGGACCTGATCTTCGACCGCCGCCGCGAGGGCTACGACCCGCTGCAGGTCTACCTCCAGCTCTTCCAAGGCGTCGACGTGAAGAAGAAGGCCGCGCGCGTCGTGCCCGCGGACGTGTTCGAGCGTTTGCGCTGGCGCATCGTCGAGGGCGAGAAGCCGGGGCTCGAGGACGACTTGGCCATCGCCCTGAAGACGAAGAAGCCGCTCGAGGTGATCAACGTCGACCTGCTCGCGGGCATGAAGACCGTCGGCGAGCTCTTCGGACGCGGCGACATGCAGCTCCCGTTCGTGCTGCAGTCCGCGGAGACGATGAAGGCCGCGGTCGCGTACCTCGAGCCGTTCATGGAGAAGTCCGCGGGCGACTCGCGCGGCAAGATCGTGCTCGCGACCGTGCGCGGCGACGTGCACGACATCGGGAAGAACCTCGTCGACATCATCCTCACGAACAACGGCTACACGGTCTTCAACCTCGGCATCAAGCAGCCGATCCAGCACATCCTCGACGTCGCTCACGACGTGCGACCCGACGCGATCGGCATGAGCGGCCTGCTCGTGAAGAGCACCGTGATCATGCGCGAGAACCTCGAGGAGATGAACCGCCGCGGCGTCACGACGCCCGTGATCCTCGGCGGCGCCGCGCTGACGCGCGCGTACGTCGAGGACGATTGCCGCCGCGTGTACGCGAGCTCGCTGTATTACGCCGAGGACGCGTTCGAGGGCCTCGCCGTCATGGCGCGCATCGTTGGCGGCGAAACGAAGCCCGCGGCGCGCGACACGAAGAGCGCCTCGGGCCAGGCGGCGATTCGCGATGCCGAGGAGGTCGTCGCGTCGCAGCGCCGCGAGCACGCCGCGGCCCGGCGTGCCGCGGCCGTGGCCGAGACGCCGCCGGAACCCGCGCGAACCGCCGGAGCGGAGCCGAGGACCCCGGAGCACGAACATGGAGCCGACGACCGCGCGCTCCCAATGCTCCACGGCAAGCGCGTCAGCTACGCGAGCAAGGCGTGGAGCAAGTCCACGGACGTCCCGCGCGACATCGAGTACCCCGACCCGCCGTTCCTCGGCCCGCGCCTGATCGAGAAGATCCCGCTGCAAAGCGTGCTCCCCTATGTGAACGAGACGACGCTCTTCCAGTTCCAGTGGGGCTACCGCAGGAAGGGCAAGGCGCTCGCGCCCTACAAGCAGTTCATCAAGGACACGGTGCGCCCGCTCTACTTCGAGCTCGCGAAGCGCTGCGACAAGGAGCGGATCGTCGACTGCCAGGCGGCGTACGGATACTGGCGCTGCGTGCCGGAGGGCGACACGCTCGTGTTGCTCGATCCGAAGGACGAGTCGAGAGTCGCCGCGCGCTTCGCGTTTCCGCGCCAGCTCGCGAAGCAGGGCCGCTGCATCACGGACTACTTCCACGTGCGCGAGGGGAAACCCGACGTCGTGGCGCTCCAAGTCGTGACCATCGGCCAGCGCGCGAGCGACGTCGCGCGCGAGTGGTTCACGGCGAACAAGTACCAGGACTACCTCCACCTGCACGGCTTCGGCGTCGAGGTCGCTGAAGGTCTCGCGGAATACGTGCACCGCCAGATCCGCGGCGAGCTCGGGCTGGCCGACGCCGACGCGCGCGAGATGAGCGTGCTCTTCAAGCAGGGCTACCGCGGCTCGCGCTTCAGCTTCGGCTACCCCGCATGCCCGCGCCTCGAGGACCAGGGCCCGCTGCTCGAGCTCCTCGGCGCGGAGAAGCTCGGCATCACGCTGAGCGAGGAGTTCCAGCTCCACCCCGAGCAGTCGACGAGCGCCATCGTGTGCCACCACCCGAGCGCGAAGTACTTCACGCTGTAGGCGCGAGCGGCCGGACCGTCGTGGTTACCTTCGACCGCCGCCGCGCCGAGGTTAGACTCGGCGGCTTGGCCCACGCGTGATGCAACGCCCCGTCGCATTCCCCGACCCGCGGATCCCGGAGGGGTTCGAGTCCTTTCTCCGACCGATGATCACGAAAGCGCTCCTCGGCACGTCGCTGGGCCTATTCCTCGCCGCGTGTGCGACGAGCGGCCTGCACCCGCTCCTCCTCGACGGACACGAACTACACGTCTCGCTCGCGCCAAAGCAGCTCGACGGAGCGAACCACGGAGTGCCCGCCGGCGTGCGACGCAACCCGCACTTCTCGACCGATCCCGAAGTTGTCGAGTCGATCGCGCGCAACGCGTCGCAGGGCCAACTCGGCGGCGACGGGATCAGCGCGGCGCTCTACGCCCTCTACCAGGGCGAGAGCGAACTCGGCATCTACGGATTGGAGGCCGCGCCCACAGTGGACGCGGACCGGCTCGAGGGCATCCTGCGAGGGATTTGGGCGTACAACGTGGGCAAGGACCTCGCTCGGGTCCACCGCGGAGGGCCGGTCTTCGTCGTCGTCTGGAACGACGGAGTGTCACCCGCATGCTGGCAGGCGGTGAACGACTGCCTGGTCGCGCGCCTGACCGCCCGCTGAGCGTTGGTCGCTACCGGTGGGTGTCAAGGTGGTTGGCGCCTGAGTTGAGCAGGCCATTCATGGCGTGAATGAACTGCAAGGCGCTTCCCCGTTCCCATCGAGCTGTCTGTCGCGCTCCGCTCTATCCCGCTCGGCCGACCCACGTCTTCGCGACGTGCTCGAGGTCCGGCTCCTCGCCGCCGCTGTCGGCGAAGAAGTGGCGCTCGAGGCGCGTGATCTCGCCCGCGAGCTCCTTCTTCTGCTTGGGCGCGAGGCCGTCGACGCGCTCGATCTCGCGCAGGAGGCCGATCACCGTGAACGGCGTCACCTCCTCGGGCACCTGGAAGCGCGCTTCCTCGCCGGCGATCTCGGTGCGCTTCCGGCGCACGAGCCAGAACGTCGCGACGCCGCCCAGAAGGAGCACGGCGAGCGCCCACATCCACGCGCGGCTCGGCTTGCCGTACTGGCGTTCGAGCTCGACCACGTCGCCGACGCTCGCGAGGTCCGCGTCGACGTAGCGGAAGTGTTCGTTGCCCGCCGTCTCGACCTTCGCCTTGCCGAACGCGAAGGACTCGGGCCGCGGCGCACCGTCCTTGGCCTTCAAGGTGAGCGTCACGATGCGCTCGCACACGACGGCGCGCGTGTCGTCCTCCTCGTCGAACTTGACGACCGATGCGGTCTGGTCGTCCTTCTTCGCGACGTCGAATCCGTTCATCGGGAGGTCGAGGAAGGCCTCGAGCGGCGGCGGGATGCCGAGCGCGGTCGCCTTGACCTCGAGCAGGAGCTTGCCGTCCTTCGCCTGGCGTTCGTCGAGCGTCTGCACGACCTTGAGGTTCTTGTACGGGCGCTCGTCGCCCTGGTCCGGCGATGCGTCGATCGGCAGCACCGCCGACTCGATCGGCAGCACCGCGTAGCCCGACGTGTCGAGGAAGTCGAGGTCGAGGCGCAACGGCGGCACGCGGTCGACCTGCGGGCCCTTCGGCTTCATCAGGACGTACGCGTACGGCGTGACGCGCCACCCGAAGGTCTCGGTCGCGATCGAGCGCACGTTCGGTTGGTTGAAGGTGACGGAGAGCACCTCGAACTGCTCGGAGAGCGCCGCGCGCGCCGCCTCCTCGAACTTGTCGCGGTAGTCCTCCTCCGGACGACCGTAGTTCCAGGAAAAGGCCATCGCGTTCTGGTTCTGGAGGTACTTCCCGAAGCCGCCGGACTCGCGCTCGATCTCGGACGTGTGGCGCAGGTTCACCTGCAACCCGAACGGCGCGCCGTGACCGACGCGATCCGCGCCGTCGATCTTCGTCTCGAGGCGGATCTCGGTGACGAGGTCCTTGTAGTAGTCGTAGACGTCCTTCGCTTCCTTCGCGAGGTCGTTGTCGCCGGCGATGGCGAGCCCTTCACGGACGTAGCGAAACTTCACCGCGGGCTTCGCGCTGCCCATGCGCGTGAAGAGCGCGCTCGCGAACATGTCCTGGTGGCGTTTCGCCTTTTCGCCGCCCAGCGCCGCGAACGCGGCGCGGATCCGCGCGATCTCCTTCTCGGCGAGCGTCTGCTCGTGCGTGATCGCGCCGAGGTCGGAGGCGCCGAGTGCCGCGTAGAACCACGTGTCGAAGGCCTGCGTCGTCTCTTTCTCGACGTCGATCGTCGCTGCGGCCGCGACGTAGGCATCGGCGGCTCCGCGGAAGAGCTCGAACGCGGCGTTGCGGCGCTGCGCGAACTCCGGGTCCTTCTTCAGGGTCCAGCGGTAGTTGTTCTCGTCGTGCGCGAGCGCCGCGCGGACGAGGAGCAGCTCCCAACTGTCCGCGTGGTCGGCGAGCGCCTTGCGCACGGCCTCGTTCGCGAGCTGGTACCCGGCCAACACCTCGGCCTCGATGTCCTTCTGCTTGCGCTTGGTCTTCGCCTTCTCCTGCGTGCCCGGATCGCGCCAGATCGTGAGCAGGTTCTGGCGCATCGCCTGCACGAGCGCCGCGATCGTCGCCGGCTTCAGCCCCTTCATGGGCCCGAAAACCTGCTCCATCGTGTCGATGCGGTAGACCTCCGCCGAGCCGTGCGCCGAAGTGAAGGCCTGCGAGACGAGGTTCTCGTCCATCTCGACGGGCAGCTTGCGCAGGCGCTCGATCCACTCGCCGAGCTCGACCAGGTTGCGCTCCTGCTTCGAGCGCGTGAGCGGGATGCCGTTCGCGCGCTCGTCGAACCCGTACATGTACATGTAGGGGTTGTTCTGTTGCGCCTGGTTGGGGTTGTGGTTCTTCGACCACACGCGCAGGAACTCGTCGACGAGCTCCTTCGCCTGTTTGCCGTGCCGCGCAGCGAGGCTCTCGATGTACGGGAACGCGAGCTTCTCCTCGGACACCTTGAGGTAGAGCTGCGCGAACACGATGTCGAACTTCGGCCGCAGCGCCTCTTCGACGTGCGCGAGCCACGCGTCGTCCGGGCGCGCTTCGAGGACCTCGCCCGTCTTGATCGACTGCGGCCGATTGCCCTGGTTCCACATCTCGGGGTCCCAGTAGTACGTGTTGCCGTACCGGTCGCGCTGCACGCGCGAGCGCATGCCGGTCGACGTGTCGAACTGGTAGGTGAACTGTGCCTCCTTGAGCCAGTTGCTGGCGAGCAACGAGAGCGTGCGCTTCCAGCTCTCGGCGCGCTCGGGTGCCGCGCGCAGGAGCGCCTTGGTCGCCGTCGTCTGGAGCTTCAGCCACTCGAGACGCGCATCGGCCTGCGTCGGCTGCGCGGCGAGGGCCATGGACGCGGACGAGCCGATCGCGGAGAGGATCTCCATGCCGCGCTCGGGCCGCGAGGTGAAGCTCTCGTCGAGCCACGCTTGGCCCAGCTCCTTCTGGATCTTCGGCGCGATGTCGACGGCGCGCTTCAGGGCCTCGATCTTGTCCTCCTCCGAGATCTCGCCGGCCGCGAGCGCCGCCTGCGTCGCGCGCCACGCCTTCTCGAGCCACTCGATCTTCTTCTCCTTGCCGTTCTGCGCGAGGAAGTGGCGCGAAAGGAGGTTCAGGCCCTCGCGGTCGTTCATCTGCTCCGCTTCGTCGGGGCTGGGCAGGAACGGCCCCATCGCGACGAGCTCGTTCGCGCCCGCGAGGATGCGCGCGAGCTTGCGCGCGTCGAGCGGATAGCCGGGCGCGCCGAGGTCCTGCTTCACGAGCTCGACGAAGACGTCGAGCTGCGCGCCCTGGTCGAGCGCGAGGCGCAGGATGCCGCCGACCTTCGCGAGCTCCGCCTTCTCGATCTCGACGTTCATCACGTGCACCAGACCGAGCACGTCGAGCGCCTCGAAACGGTTCTTCTCGATGTAGGGCTGGCCCTGCTGCGGCACGTTCGGCCGGTCCTGCGGGCCGCGCTGCAACGACTCGAGCAGTTTCTTGAAGCCGGCCTGGTTCTCCTCGGGCGTGAGCCGCGCGAAGTAGGCCTTGATCGCGGGCCAGTCGCCGAGCGCCACGTTGCGCTTCAACTGCTCCATCTCGAGCTCGATGGCCTTCGCCTCGGCCGCTTTCTTGGCAGCCTCCTCGGCGGCTTTCTTCGCCTTCTCCGCGGCTTCCGCGGCCTTTTTCGCGGCCTCGGGGTCGGGCGGCGCGGCGTTCGGCTCCGCGGGTGCGGCGGGCGCGGCCTCGACGGGTTGCGCCTCGTCCTTCTTCGGCTCCTCGGGCGGTTTCGGCGGCGTCGACCACGCCTTCAAGATCGAGGAAGGTCGACGGTCGTACTCGAGCTTCGCGAGCTTCTCCTGACGCGGCGTGGGCTTCTTCGGCGCCTTCGCGTCGGGCTTCGCGTTGGGATCGACGGGCGTAGCTTCGCCCTCCTCGACCACCATCGGCTCCTGGCCTTCGCCGACGTCGTCGAACGAGACCGAGCTGCTGATCGAGCTGCCCCTGACGATGATCGTCTGGGCGAGTGCCGAGGACACGAGGAACGCAAACGCGAGCGCGGAAAAGACCGGCTTCGGAAGCATCACGACACTCCACCGCCGCTCACCTGCGAGCACGCCCGTGCGCGGCGGGGCACGGGCGTGTTCTGCCTCGAACGATCGGTCGTCAGGAGCCGGAGCCGTCCGGCGGCGGCCCCGAACCGGCGCCGCGCGCGTCCTTGGGTTGCTTGCCCTGGCTCTTCGACTTGTTCTTACCCAGGCCGCGACCGCGGCCGTTGCCACAACCCTTTCACTGCGAGGGCAGCGGCAAGCCCTGGAGATCGTGCAGCTCCGCGCGCGCGAGCTTCACGGCGGACTCGAGGTCCTCCTTCGCGCGCTGCGCAGCCTGGCCGTCGCCCTGCTCTTCCGCCTGCTCGGCGAGCAGCTTGTAGATCTGGCGCGACGACTCGATCTCCTTCTCCCATTCCTCACGCGGCGCGCCTTCGAGGCGCATGAGCCACGTCATGTAGTACTTCGCGTTCGCGAGCGTCCCGCGCGCGTCGTCGAGCAACCGCGCATCGGTGGAAGCGTCGCTCGCGAGCTCCTCGACGAGCCCTTCGAGGTCGCGCCGGACCTCGGGCAGCTTCGAGAGGAACATCTGCGCCTTCGCGCGCTCGAGGCGGATCGAGCGGCTCTCCTGCACGCGGCCAGCGGGGAGCGCGTTCAACGCGTCGCCGAACGCTTTGTCGGCCTCGGCCCACGCATCGCGCGCGGCCGCGTCGCCGGCCTTCGCGGCGATCGCGCGCGCTTTCGCCGCCGCCGTCTCGGCGCGCGCGAGCGAGGACGCGGCCGCGTCGGCGCGCGAGAGCTCCTGACCGGGCCCGTAGTGGTAGGCGAATGCGCCCACGGGGAGCAGCAACCAGGCGAACAGGACGAGCTTCTTCATCGTTGGTCTTTCTCGACTCCGCAGGAAGGAGGGACGGGGGTCATGGTACTCCCGCTCCGGCGGCAGCGCGACGCGGCGCGGCGCCCGCCTGGGATCCATCGGACCTGGACGCGGCGTTCCGCACCGAATTCCCGGGGACTCCCGGCCGGAAGCGGGTCCCAGCGAGGCGCAGGAGGAGCGGCAGGAGCGCGAGCCATGCCGAGCACAGACCGGCCGCGATCAGGGCGTACTCGCGCTCGCCGAGGCGCTCCCACGCGTCCTCCGCCTCGAGCCCGGTCGCGTCCGCGATCAGGTCGGAGGCAAGGTGGTACTCGTTCCCGTTGTGGAATGAACCGCCGAGGCGCGCGGCGATCTGGCGCAGGACCGGGATGTCCTGGCGCGAGTTCTTCCCGTCGATGAACTTCCCGACCGTCGGATCCCCGACTCCGACGACGATCGTGCTGCGGACGGACGCGGGCATCTTGGGCATGCCCGTCGCGGGCACGGTGTCGCCGTCGGAGAGCAGGAGCACGGTCGTGCTGCGCGGGTTCCACGGCTTCGCGATGCGCGCGGCCTCCTCGAGGCCGGTGAAGAGCTTCGTCGTGCCCGCGGGGAAGGCGAAGTTCATCGGGAGGTCGCCGAGCATGTTCCGCACGACCTCGAGGTCCTTCGTGTCGATCACGACGGGCTTCGCGCCGTTGTAGGTGGCGACGACGCTCACGCGGTAGAGCTCGAGCGGGATGCGGCTGAAGAACGACTCGAGCAGCTCGCGCGCCCGCGTCATGCGCGAGAGCTTCTTCTGCGGCCCCGCGTCGACGAGGCGCATCGACGGCGAGACGTCGAGCACGAGCACGATGTGGCGCGGATCCTGCGTGAGCTGCGCCGCCCCCGTCGCGCCCGAGTAGCGCCGCGGCTCGACGACGAGCAGCGTGCAGAGCGCCCACGCGAGGCCGCCGAACGCGAGCGCGCGCAGCGTGGGCGCGGCGCGCGCGAAGAGGCTCGGCCGCGCGGTGGGACCGAACGCGAGCGGCGCGAGGCGCTTCACGCGGCGCGCGTGCAGGAGCTCCGCCCCCGCGGCGAGCAGGGCCGCGACGAGCGCCACGACGACGGCGGAGATCGGGAGCTCGATCACGCGGCACGCTCCCCGCTCGGCGTGGAGCACCGGTGTCGCGCGCACGTCGTCGGCGAGCTCGTCACCACGGCGTGTACCTCAACCCGAACGCCGCGAAGAGGCCCAGCGCGAGCAGCCCGAGCCCGCCGAGCGCATAGAGGAGGAAATCGTCCGTCGCCTCCGCGTGCGTCTTCTCGAGCTTGGTCTTCTGCATGCCGTCGATGCGCTCGAAGACGTGCGCGAGTCCGCCGGGATCACCCGCGCTGAACGCCTCGCCGCCGGTGATCGCGGCGATCTTGACCACCTCGTCGGGGATCCCGCCCTCGGCGACGTGGACGGTGAAGACGGTGATGCCGTCGGCGCGCAGCTTCTGCGCGATCTCGTCCTCGCGGCCGCCGCCGAGGTCGGCGCTGTAGCCGTCGGTGATCAGGACGATCATGCGGTCGCCCTGCTCGCGCTCGAGCAGCACGGTGCGGCACGCGAGTAGCGCCTTGCCGATCTCGGTGCCGCCGAACCAGTACGGGAGGTTCCCGGGCTTCATGAACGGCGGCGCGCAGCGGAACGCGGAGATGTCGGTCGTCAGCGGCACCCAGTGCAGCACGTTGTTGCCGAAGAACGTCAGGCCGAACGCGTCGCCCGCGCGGCGGTCGAGGAAGTCGTTGATGGCCTGCATCGCGGCGTCGTAGCGGTCGCCTTCGCCGAACTTCGCGGTCATCGAGCCCGAGACGTCGACGCAGAACTCGATGTTCGTGAGCACGCGCCGCGTCTTGGGTTCGTCCCAGCGCTGCGGGCCCGCGAGGATCACGATCACGAGCGCGAGCAGGAGCGCGGGCAGCGACTCCGCCGCGCGCAAGGCGAAGCGCCAGCCCGATGCTCGCGCGCGCGCGTGGTCGAACGGCACGACGACGGGATGTCCGCCGCGGCGCCACGTCCACACGATCAACGCGATCGGCACGACGAGCAGCGCCAGCACCCACGCGTGACGGAAGGGATCGAGGACGTCCATCGTGCGTCAGGCGCGCAGGCCCGCCTCCTGGTGCTCGAACGCCTCGGCGGGGAGGTCCTGGTACGGCGCGAGCAGCGCCTCGAGGTCCACGTGCGCGGGCGGTTCGGGCCGGTGGAGCCAGTCCTCGAGCGCGCGGAGCAGCGCCCCGGCCTCGGCGTGCTCGCGCAACGCCGCGAGCGCCTGCGCGGGGTCGCGCTCCTCCATGCCGAGCTTCTTCTTCCACACGCGCACGAGCGCGAGTTCGAGCTGCGCGCGCTCGGTGCGCGAGAGCTCGTTCGCGAGGGCGCGGCGAACGAGCGGACGCAGGCGCTCGGCCAGCGTGCGCGGCCGCGCGACGGCCGCCGTGGCGACGGGACGCGGCGGCCGGATCCAACGCAGGAGCAGGACGAGCCCAAGCAGCCACGCGACGCCCACGATGATCATCAGGACGCGGTACCCGCCGACGTTCAGGTCGTCGCCGGGCGCGCGCGGATGCGGCGTCATCGTCTCCGCGGGGAGCAGCGCGCGCACCGCGACCGGAATCGCGGGCAGCGCCTGCCTCTCGCCCCCATCCTTGCGCACGAGCCAGCGCGCGAGGTCGTACTGGCCCGGCTCGAAGCCCTGGTACTCGAGGTCGTAGCGGAAGTCCGTGCCGTGCGCCCACGTGCCCGTGACGCGCAGGAGCACGGGCGAGTTCGGGTCGACGGGCGCCGCTTCGAGCTCCGGCGCGGGCAGGACGACCTGCTCGACGCGCGCGGGCATGCCGACGGTGCTCTCGACGGCCTTCTGCGCGGCGAACGCGAGCGGAGCGAGGACGAGGGCGACCGCGAGCTTCATCGCGCGCCCCTCCCCACCGTCACGCGCGAGCGGAACAGGTGCCGCAGCTTCGGCACGAAGGCCTCGTCCGTCCGCAGCGTCAAATGATCGACGCCCGCGCGCTTCAGCTCGGCGCGCGCGCGGTCGGGATCGATCCACCGTACGCGGCCGTGCGTCGTGAACTCGCGGCCCGTCTCCGCTTCGCGCGCGCGGAAGAATCCCGCGCCGCGCAGCGCGAGCTCCGCCGGGTCCTGGAGCTGCAGCACGACGACGTCGTGGCGCTGGCCGGCAAGCTTGAGCACGTCGAGCGCGTCCTCGTCGTGCAGGTCGGACAAGACGACGAACAGCGCGCGCTCCGTGACGCTCGGCACGAACTCGCGTAGGCGCTCCGTCAACGTCGTGCGCTCGTCGAAGCGGTAGCTGCGCAGCTCGAGCAGCCACTGCAGCACGCGCCGGCTCGACAAGGACGGCCGGATGCGCAGCGCGCGCTCGCCCGCGCCGAGCACGCCGACCGGGCTGACGCGGTCGAGCGCCGCGAGGGCCAAGCCCCCCGCGACGAACAGCGCGGTCGCGTACTTCGTCCTCGGCGTGCTGCCGACCGTCATCGACGCCGACGTGTCGAGCACGAGGTGCACGGCCATGCTGCGCGGCGCCTCGTACTCCTTGACGTAGAACTTCCCCGTGCGGCCCGTGACGCGCCAATCCATCGAACGGATCGGGTCGCCGGGCTGGTAGAGGCGCGACTGCACGTACTCGATTCCCGCGCCGAGGAACGGCGAGCGGTCCGTGCCGTAGGTGAGCGCGTCCGCGAGCTTGCGGATGCCGATCACGAACTGACGGCTGTCGAGCGTGCCGACGTCCTCGAGCCTTCCT
>JACRIO010000124.1 GCA_016220035.1 Planctomycetota bacterium
AGTGCTGCGCGACGGCGTCCCCGACGGCGACCCGTTCGTCCTGCGCGAGCTCCGCGGCCAGCGCCTTCGCGCGCGCGCGCGCGGCGTCCGTGTCCGCCGGGGCGAGCACGATCGGAAGCGGCGGCTGCCCCGCCGGGCGCGACTCCTCGACCGCGCGCAGCGCGCCGTCGGGCACGTTCGCGGGGGCGGGCTCGCACCAGCGCGCGCTCGCCTCGGCGGCGGCGGCCGCGACGACCTCGACGCGGCCGAGGACGGCGCCGCTCGCGGCGGCGACCGTGTGCTTCGCGCCCGTCTCGAGGCCGTGCATGACGCCCGCGTCGATGCGCACGCCGCTCGGCGTCGCGCGCGCGAGGAAACCCGGCGGGCGCGGGGCGAAGCGGGCGCCGAAGAGCTCGCGCGAGAGCGCGCCTTCGTACCAGGGGTGTTGCGCGGGGAAGTGCGTCGAAAGGCGCACCGCGGCCTGATCGGCGATCGCGCGGTAGCTCGCGTTCGGCTCGGCGGCATCGAGCGCCTGCAAGAGGAACAGCGTGAGCGCGCCGCCGTGCTCCTTCACGCCGTCGTCGCGCGGGAGCTCGAGCTCCTGGGCGAGTTCCTTCGCTCCGCACGCGGAGACGTGCACGTAGCGCTCGGGCTCGGCCGCGCGGGGATCGCCGTCGTCGAGCAGCGCCACGTCGGCGGGCCAGCCGCTCTTCGCGAGGCGCTCGCGGTCGAGCGGCCGCCTGCCCTCGTCCGCGCTGCGCGCGCGCGGCCAGCCGCTCGCGGCGCCGCGCATCGCGCCGCCGGAGTGGCACGCGTCCGTGACGAGCGTCACGCGCGCGGTCTTCCGCGTGAGCGCGTAGAGCAAGGAGCGCAGCTCGTCGTCGCAGAAATCCCACGCGCCGTCCGCGCCGCCCGCGCGGCTGTCGTAGGCGAGCAGCGTCGAGTCCTTGTGGTCGAGCTCGGCGGCGGAGGCGCCGCTCGCGTCGGGCACGCGCGAGCCGTGGCCCGAGAACCAGAACACGACTTCGGTCTCGGCGGTCGCGCGCGCGATCAAGTGGTCGTGGAACGCGCGCACGATGCCCGCGTGCGACGCGTGCTCGTCCTCGAGCACGAGGACGTCCTTCGGATCGAACCCGAAGCGTTGGACGAGCAGATCCTTCACGCGCCGCACGTCGGCGACGCAGCCCGCGAGCGGCGCGAACACGGGCGGCGTGTCGGGCGCGTAGTGGTCGAGACCGACGAGCAGCGCGAGCTTCGCGGGGGCGCCGCGCTCCGTCTCCGGCGCGGGGGGAGGACCCTCCCGGGCGCGGGGCGCGCGTGCGACCGCGCACGTCGACGCGAGCATCGAGGAGAGGAGGAACGGGAGCTTGGAAGCGAGTCCCATGGTGGTCTCAGGATAGGCGTCCCGTACCGCGCGCGCACGCTGGCCCGATCCTCCCAGGGCGCGCGCGGGTGCGAACGCAGCCGAAAACCCGCCGCGCCCGCGGAAAGGGCCGAAATCCGTACGCGGTGCGTCCTCGCGCCGCGGAGAACGCCGGGACGCCAGACTCGCCGTCACGCATGCCCGACCCCCTCACTCGCTCCCTCGAACTCGTCCTGCGCGCGCAGGGCGGCGACCGCGCGGCCCTCGACCGGCTCATCGAGCGCTACCGCGAGCGCGTGCTCAAGATCGTCCGGCTGCGCCTCGGCACGAAGCTGCGCGAGCAGGTCGACTCCGAGGACATCCTGCAGGAGACGTTCATCACGGCCGTGCGCAAGCTCGAGAGCTTCGAGATGCGCGACGAGGCGAGCCTGATCCACTGGCTGGCGCGCCTCGCGGAGCGGCAGATCATCGCGGCGGCGGACTACCACGGCGCGCGCAAGCGCGACCACGGGCGCAACGTGTCGCTGTCCGGCACGGTGAGGACGGACGAGGGCGCCTCGCGCACGCAGGTCTTCTTCGCGACGGACACGACGCAGCCGTTGTCGCGCCTCGCGCGCGCTGAGGAAGGCAAAATCGTCGAGGACTGCCTCGCGCATCTCGCCGAGGAGTACCGCGAGCTCATCTTGCTGCGCAACTACGCCGGCGCGTCGTGGGAGACGGTGGCCGAGGAAACCGGACGCCCGAGTCCCGCGGCGGCGCGCATGATGCACGCGCGGGCGATGGTCGAGCTCGGCAAGCTCGTGCGCGAGGCGGGGCTCGAGTGAGCGTGTGAGCAAGCATCCCCCGGCACCTACGAGCCGGCCGGACGCGGCGTGGCAAGGCGCGGCGACGACGCGTGTTGACGTAGAAACACTCGGAGGAGCCGCAACGCAGCCACGGCGTGCCCGGATGGCGTGTAGGTGCCGGGGGATGCTTGCTCACACTCTGAGAGCGCGCGGGGGAGTCGGCTCGCGGCGCGCGAATTCGGCTGCTTCCGTGCGGGAGACACCCCTTTCGAGGATGGGTTCCTCCCTCGGAACCCGCTTCCGATGACGATCCGCGGCGACGACTTCCGACCCGACTCCAAGGAGCACGGCTCCAACGACGAAGGCTCCGGCGAACAAGGCCCCGAGCACCTCGGACCCGAAGAGCTCGCCGCGGAGTACTTCATGCTCCGCGAGGACGAAGGCGAGGCCGACGTCGCGCCCTTCCTCGCGCGCCTCGCATCCGACGCGGACCGCGCGCGCTTCCTGCAGCTCGTCGGCGGCGCGGCCCGCGCGTCGAAGGCGATCGGCGGCGCGCCGCCCGAGCGCGGTCGGCTCTTCCACGGCCGGTACGAGATCGTGCGCACGATCGGCGAGGGCGGCATGGGCCGCGTGTACCTCGCGCGCGACCGCGAGCTCGGCCGCACCGTCGCGCTCAAGGTGATGAACACGCTGGGCCGCGACGCGAACGACCGCGCGATGCTGCTGCTCAAGGAATCGCGGCTGCTCGCGGCGCTCCGCCACCCGAACATCGTCGCGGTGCACGATTCCGGGCTCGAGGGCGAGCAGGCGTGGCTCGTGATGGACTACGTCGACGGGCGCTCGCTCGCGGACGTGATCGTGCACATGCAGGACGAGGTGCAGCGCAGCGCTTCCGGCCGCATCGCCGCGCGCGACGGCGCGCAGTGGGCGCGCGCGATCGGACGGCCCGCGGAAGCCGGCCGCCCGTCGCTCCTCGACGACAAAGACTGGTACCGGACCTGCGCGA
>JACRIO010000125.1 GCA_016220035.1 Planctomycetota bacterium
CAGCCACGGCCTGAGAAGCGCTGCAGCGCGGAGAACCAGTCACTCAGGTTGCCGTGTCCATCCTTGCGCAGGTCGCGCAGCACCTCGCCGACGATGAGCTCGATGTCTTGCTCCTCCGCGTGCCTCCGGAGCAGAGAGGCGGCGGCGCCGTCGTAGGGGGGCGCCCGTCGTCGGATCCACGCGCGTGCGAGCGGGAGCGTGAGCGCGGGCGGGAGCTCCCCGAGCGCGAGCCGAAGCGCACCGAGCTCCATTGGCCGGAACTCCGCGAGCCGTTCTGCCGCGCCGAGAATCGCTTGCTCCGCGCCCTCGTAGCCGATCTGTCTCAGCGAGTAGATGGCCGCGACGAACCGATCGCGTCGTCCCGGCTTCAGTACGTGCACGAGCAGTTCGAGATGCTCGCGCCGCGCGCGCGTCGCGAGAGCACGCGGATCGCACACCTTGCGGTAGCCGAGGGCCATGAGGAGTTCCTCGAAGGTCGGCTCGTCGCGTGCGTCGGACGATCGCCGCTCGGCGCGTGCAGCCTTGTTGGCCGCCTTGCGTGCGTCCTTCTCCTCGCGCAGGACCGCGAGGGCACGCGCGATCCGCTGGTTGGTGGCGCTCCAAGATGCGAGGACGTCGCTGGGCAGTGCACACGTGTCGAGCTCGGTGCGCAACGACGCGTCGTCGAACTGGGAGCACGCGGCCGCGTCGAGTCCGTCGCACGCAGCGAGGCCGCTACCTGCAAACAGCGCCTCGACGTCGCACGCCTCGAAGTCGCCATGCATCGACCGTGCGCGAAGCGCCGCGATCGCGATTGACTCGCCCTGCCGTGCCAGGGAGCGCAGCGTCTCGTGCACGAGACGCGAGGGCCACTCGGGCCCGTCGCGCCGCGCGTGCAAGCGCTTCACGATGCGCCCGACGTCAAAGCGCGTCGCGAGCACGAGCTCGGCCAGGTAGTCCGATCGCTCGTTGGTTTGCAGGTCGTAGCGGGTGTCGTGCTGCAAGCAGTCGTCGAGCAATGCGTGCGCGTCGTCGCGCGGCAGAGCGAGCGCTGCGAGGAACCCCGACCCGAGTCCACGCTGGAGCTGACCGTGCACGGTGTCGTGCGGTGCGAGTTCGGTCGTCAACTCCGGAACGGGATGCATGCTGCGTGGTCAGCCGATCGCGAGTCGATGGCGAGCGTGCATTGCATCGTCCGAGCCATGAGGGGAAATCGCTCGCCGAGCCGCGAGCGCAACGAGTCGAGGACGCACGAGCGGGGCGTCGAGCGGCGCCGTTCGGATCCCGAGTCCAACCGTCGCGTCATCGCAGTCCCACAAGCACGCCCGCGCCAGTGTGCGCTCGAACCGCGGCGCATCGAGCACGGAGAGCGCGCGCAGCGTCTTGCCTCGGCACGACGCGCAGCGCAGGTCGTGTGCGGCGTGCACGAGCTCGTCGATCCAGCCCTGGCCGGGGAAGCGACCGAGGACCTGCGCGGCGTGACGCACGGCGTGGTCGTCCTCGGGTGTCCGGTACTGATCGCGTAGCCGCTCGACGACGCGCGGGACGTCTTCGAGCGTCGCGCGGCGCTCGAAGAGGTGGAGCGCGACCTGGTCGAGGAGCGGATGCTCGCTTCCGTACGCGCTGCGCGCGAGGGTGAGCACGCGTGGATCGTCGAACTCGGCGAGCGCGCCTGCGAGGGCGCCCGACCGCCCGAGCGGGTAGCCCGTCACCTTGCGAAGGCGGTCCGCCGCATCGAGCAGTGCGGTGAGCGCCTGCTCGCCACCGAGCCGGCCGAGCGCCCGCGCTGCGCACACGAACACGCGGGTGCGGCTCGGATCGAGGCACGCGACGAGCACCGGTACGTGCGCAGGAAGGGCAGCGGCCGCGAGCGTGTGGGGCAAGTCGCAGGTTTCGCCGGATTCGAGTCGCCCCAGGCGCTCCTCGAACGGCAGCGTGCTCGCGATCGAGCGCTCATGATCGCGCTCCACGACGCGCGTGCGCTCCACCACGAGGGCGGCATGGATGCGTGCGTGCTTCGAACTCCAGGTGCGCCACGGTTCCTGCTCGAGGGGTTCGCCGCGAAGCATGTCCGCGAGCGCGTCGCCCTAGAACCGCCGCGCGATCACCTCGTCGAGCCCACGCACACGCTCGAGGTCCCCGTCCTCCGCGAGCCCGCGCAGCACCCAATTCCATCGATGGCCCCACGCGACGTAGTCACGCAGCACCTCGAGCGCGCGCCTGTGCCCACGCCGTGCGAGCTCGCAGAGCACGTCGCGTGCAAGCCCGGCGTCGCGGCGGTAGTCGGCGCCTTCGCTGAACTCGTCCGTCGGGTCGCAGGTCCGCACGCGCTCGACGAGCGGCTCGACGTCGAGTGCGAGCGTCCACGCGAGCTCGCCGTAGGCCACGGCGCGGCTCTCGTCCTGCTGGTTGCCTCGTGGATCGCGCAGGATGCAGTCCAGGAGCAGCGCGCGCGCTTCGTCGTCCGCTCGCTCGAGCGCAGCGAGCACGGCGTCGCCGCGTCCGCGCTGCAATCCGCCGTGCAGCGTGTCGCACGGTTCGAGCGGCGTGGGCCACGAGGGCTCGACGGATGGACTCATGCGCACGGCCGCCTCAGGGACCGAGGCTCGAGGCCGCCCGATCGAAGTGCCGTCCTCCGGGGCGCAGGCCGGGCCTCTCGATCGTGTCCACCCGACTCGATTGGGCGCACATCACACCGCGCACGTCCGGAACCCCGCGAACGCGTTGCGTTCCTCCGGCGGGAGGAAGTGGCGGAACGTGTTGCGCGCCAGGCTCGTGCTGGTGGCGAACGAGCCGCCGCGCAGCACGCGGTGGCGGTCGAAGCCGCGCTCGCTGTAGTGCGCGAGCACGTCGGGGCGGAAGCCCGTGTAGCGCGTCAGCGGGCTCGACGTCCATTCCCACGCGTTGCCGAGCATCTGGCGCAGGCCGCTCGGCGTGTCGCCGCTCGCGTGGGCGTTCACGTCGACGGTGCACGGGCTCGCGAGGTCGAGGTGCGCGCGGCGCGGCGTCACGGGGTCGTCGCCCCACGGGAAGCGCCGCTTCGTCCCGTCGGCGTTCGCGCTCGCGGCGTACTCCCACTCCGCCTCGCTCGGCAGTCGCCGACCCGCCCAACGGCACCACGCTTCGGCCTCGAACGCGTTCACGTTCGTCATCGGTCGGTGTTCTTCGATCGGGAGGAGCGCGTCGAAGTGCCGGCGGAACCAGCGGCCTCCGTGACCCTTCTCCCAATGCATCGGGCCGCGCACGAGGTTCGCGTCGCGCCAGCGGAGCCCCACCTCGCTCCAGCAGGCCTCCCGCTCGTATCCGCGCGCGTCGACGAACTCCGCGAACTCGGCCTGCGTCACCGGCGCGCGCGCCATCCGAATGGGCGCGAGCTCGACCGCTTGCGCGCCGCGCTCGTTGTCGAACGTGAAGGCTTCGTCGCCGCGCGCGCCGAGTGCGAACGCGCCGCCCGGGAGCTCGACGTCGCCGCGACACGGACCGGCAGCGAGCGCCTCCTCGGCGATCGCCGCGCGGTCGGGAGCCGCGAGGTGCTCGAGCATCTCGGCGTGCAGGATGCGCGCGGCGAGATCGGAGAGGAGCTGCATGTCGACCGGCACGTCGACGCCATCGCGACGCACGCGGATGCGGCCCGTGGCGAGCTCCATGCGCACGATGGGGCGCGACCCGCGGCCGTCCTTCGCGAGCTCGTCGGCGATGCGCGCCTCGAAGAGCCGCAGTCCGCGCTCGGTGGCCGCGGAACGGCCCGAGCGCATGGCGTCGCTGACGAGTGCGTACAGATCGCCGCCCGCGATCGGCGCGGCGAGGCCCAACGCCTGCCGGGTCTGGACGAGCGCTTCCCCGTGCAGGTCCTCGTGCGCGACCGTCAGCCCGTGGAACCACGCCGACTTCGTGTCGAGCTCGTCGCGCTCGAGGTGCAGCGTGACGGCGTCGAGCACGTGTTCGAGGTAGCGCCGCGTGTCCGCGTGCGGCGGGAGGTCGAGCTCCGCGCGCGCTCCGGGTGGAACCCTGCGCGGATCGTAGAGCGCATCGACGGCCGCGATCTTCGGCACCTTGCTCGCCGTGCGCCGCACGGTCCAGAACTCCTGGAACCACGCTACGTGGCCGAGATGCCAGAGCGGCGCCTCGACACGCGGCGCCCGTTGATCGCGCAGTTGGTCCTCGTCGAGGTCGTCGACGAGCGCGAGGGTCCGACGGCGCGCGCGCCGAAGTTGCACCACGAGCTGGAGCGCTTGGGGGTTCAAGCGTGGAACAAGATACGCAGGGCCGGGAACGGCGCCAGGGGTGTGCTGGGTTCTCGTGGGTGTTCACGCGGCTCCCGCGCGGGCCGGTCGAGCGGCGGCGTCGGCCGTGCGCGAGATTGTCCGCGGCCGCAATGCCCGCCAGTTCGCGGTGGAGGAGCGGCACCGACACGGAGGACGAGCCCCGCCCGTGCGCCGCTCAACCGCCGCGCGTGTGCATCTCGAGGTGCGGGTTCGTCGCGAGCTCCTCGCGCGGAGCCAAGGCGCCGCGCTGGTGGTGGACGAGCCGTTCCTCCGCGCCGCGGTCGCCGCGGCCGGTCCACACGCGTTCGATCCCCGCGGCGAGCTCCTCGCGCGTCGCCCCGGCGCGCAGGCGGCCGCGCAGATCGATCCCGAGGCGCGCGTAGAGGCACAGGAACCACTGTCCGTCCGCGGTGACGCGCGAACGGTCGCAGCGTCCGCAAAACGGCGCCGACGTCGACGCGATGATGCCGAAGACGGTGCCGTCGGCGAGCAGGAAGCGCTCGGCGGGCGCGGAGCCGTCCTCGTGGAGCGGCGTGATCGCCCCGTACTCCGCGCTCAGCCGCTCCAGGATCTCGGCGCGCGGCACGACGCGGTCCATCGACCACTTCGTCGCGCCGCCGACGTCCATGTACTCGATGAAGCGCACCTCCGCGTCGACGCGCTTGCCGTGCTCGACGAGCGCGGCGAGCTCGTCCTCGTTCGTGCCGCGCAGGACCACGCTGTCGATCTTCGTGTGCGTGAAGCCGGCCGAGCGCGCTGCCTCGAGCCCGGCGAGCACGGCCGCGTGCTCGTCGCGCCGCGTGAGCGCCAGGAAGCGCTCGGGATGCAGCGTGTCGAGGCTGACGGTGACGCGGTGCAGGCCCGCGCGCTTCAGGCGTTGCGCGAGCCCCGCGAGCAGGATCCCGTTGGTCGTGAGCGCGAGGTCGCGGAGCTCGGGCTTCCGCGCCAGCATCTCGACGAGCACGTCGAGGTCGCGGCGCACGAGCGGCTCCCCGCCGGTGAGGCGCACCTTGTCGACGCCCGCGAGCACGAAGGCGTCGACGAGCAGCGCGAGCTCCTCGAAGTCGAGGATCTGGTCGCGGGCGAGCCACGTGTACTCCTCCTCGGGCATGCAGTACGCGCACCGGAGGTTGCAGCGATCCGTGACGGAGAGGCGCAGGTTGCGCAGCTCGCGCTGGTGGACGTCGAGGACCGCCATGGTGCTCCATGATGTCGCACGACCGGGGATCCGTGAAGCCGCGCGCGGCGCGGACCTCCGGAAGGTGCGCGCGCGGAGCCCACTCAGCCGCGTTCCTCGACCGCGACCTCCGCCGCGGGCAGCTCCAAGCATTCCTCCGCCGTCTCCGGCCAGGGAGCGGCGGCCGGCAGCCGGCGCCACCCGGCGTGGCCGGCGGGGAAGACGAGCTCTCCCAGGCGCGCGAGCTTCTCCGCGTGGATGCGGGTCGTGAAGGCCCTTCCGGCGGGTCCCGTCCAGACGTGGAGCAGGTCCTCGTCGCCGGGGAGCCGCGACGCTCCGGACAGGCGCGCCGCGGGGAGGGCGCAGTCGACGCGCAGGCGGCCCGGCCCCAACATCACCGGGAGTTCCAGCCGACGCGACGCGAGCTCGCCGGGGAGGTCGCGCGCGACGAGCGTGAACGCGCCCTGCGCGTGGCTCTCGATGCGGAACGAGCCGTCCTCCGCGACCTCGCCGCTGGCCACGACGACGTCCTCGTGGCCGCGCGGGGCGATGAGGAGGGTCCAGCCGGCGAAGGAGCAGCCCTCCAAGCTCAAACGGCCCTCGACGATGCATGCCGGCGCATCGGGCGGGAACATCGTCAGCATGGGCGCGGAGCGCTTGGCCTCGCCGGCCGTCGTGGCCCACGTCGGCCGCGAAATCCACACGAGGAACCCCGCGATCACGATCATCACGAGCACGACGAGGACGCGGCTCGCGCGGTCGGGCAGGAGCGGCGTCGCGAGCTCGTCGGACGCGGGGTCGAGCAGCGCCCAGGCGGGCAGTTCGGTGATCCACCGCGCGCGTCCACCCGCGTCGCGGTCCAGCATGGAGCGCAGCTCGACGAGCGCGGCCTCCACCGCGCGCGTGCGCCGCTCGCGGCGCCGGCCGAACCCACCGGAGCGCTTGGGACCGCGGAAGTAGTGCGCGACGAGCGCGCCGCGCGCGGGCTCGGGCAATTCCTGGATCGCGGCGAGCAGACGGCTCTGCAGGCGGAGCTCGACGAGCACGCTGCCCGCGCCGGCCCGGGGCGCGGACCGCGCTTCCGCGTGGATCGCGGGCTCGGCGCCGTCGACGAGCGCGCGCACGACCTCCCCGAACCAATGCGCGCGCCCGAGGAGCTCCTCGGGCGCGGAAAGGACCCGCGCGGGCGCGGAGGGGGCTTGGGCGGCTTGGGGCATGGGCTTCCGGGGCGACGAGGGTCGAGCGGGGACTCCACACCGTCCGCCGTCCGAACGACGACGCGCAGTCGAAGAAATGTGAGGGCGTTCCGCAATGCCCGGCTCGAAAACGAACGAACCCGGCGCCTGCAGGCCGGGTTCGTCGCGCTCGGCGCCTGGGTGCCCGCGCGGGCTCTCAGTGCTTCGAGAGCTTCTTCTCGAGCTGCTGGAGCTTGGGTTGGAGCTCCGCGAGGACCCCCTGGGCCGCTTGGAGCATGTCCGACTGCTCCTCCTCCGCCTTGACGTGCTGCGCGAGTTCCTTCTGGAGCTCCGCGATCTGCTGGCCGAGTTCGGCGAGGCGCGCGTCCTTCTCCTGGAGCGCCGCCACGTGCGTGGTCGAGCGTTGCTCGAGGTCCGAGCAGCGCAGCGAGATGGACTGCACGAGCTCGTCCTTCGCGCGCAGGTCGCGCGTCTGCTTGTCGATCTCGCTCTTCTGCTTCTGGTTCTCGCCGACCCAGCGCTCGCTCTCCTGCGCCTTCGCGGTGAGCTGCTGCATGAGCTTGCCCGTGTCCTCGTGGTAGCGGCGCTGCCAGTCGAGCTCGCGCGCGGTCGCCTCCTTCGTGGCGTCCTGGCTGCGGGCGAGGTGGTCCTTGGCCTTGTCCATCTCCGAGAGCGCCGTCTTGCAGCGCTCCTCGATCGCGCCGCACTCGCGCTTCTGTTGGTCGAGCGCCGCGCGCGCAGTCGAGAGGTCGCGATCGAGCTCGGCGCAGCGCGCGCCCTGCTCCTTCGCCTGCTGCGCGAAGGGTTCGGCCTCCGCGAGCTTCGCGCGCAGCGTCTTCGTCTCGTGCTCGTGGCGCGCGATCTGCTCCTGCGTGCGTTGCTCCGTCTCGCGTCGGCGGCCGTCGCACTGCGCGTGCTCCTGCGCGAGCGTCTCGACCTGCCGCGACAGCTCGTCGACGCACTGCGCGTTGCGCTTCTCGACGTCGGCCCAGGCGCGCGCCCAGGTGTCGAGCTGCGTCATGACCTGCATGCGCTCCTTCTCGATGCGCGACAGGCCGCGCAGGGACTCGCCGGCTCCGCCCGGCGTCGTCGTGGAGCGCGTGGAGCTCGTCGACGGCGTCGCGACGGGCTCGGACGAGCTCTTCGTCGGCGGGACGGCGTCGCTCGCGCTCGGCTGCGGGCCCGCTTCCGTCGCGGGCGTCGAGCGCGAGTTCATCGTCTCCTCCATCCAGTTCGGGAAGTCGAGCGGGTTCGAGTTCTTGGAGTCGTTCGGCGCGTTCATCGGTTCGATGGGTGCGAAGGGAGCGCGCTCGCGCTCGGGAAGGACCGTTGGCGCGCGATCGCGCGGCGCGATCGCGGTGGAAGATGTGCGGGGGCTCGTCGCCGCGGCGCCGGGCTCGTCCAGTGCGACCGAGCTCAGGGGCGGCTCCTCGACCACCGATCGAGCAGCGACCGGCGCGGGCGGCGGACTTGCGCCGGGCCGGGCGCTCGTCGCGGCGGTGGGCGCCGTGACCGCGGGAGCGGGTGTCGAAATCGTCGGCGCGGCGGACGACGCGTCCGGCAGGCTCCACGCCTTCGGCGCCGGCTCCGCGGAGGTCCTGATCGGCGCGGCGCTCGCGCGCGGCTCATCCGGCGCTCGCTCGACTCGCTGCGGCGGCGCGTCGTGCTCCGCGCGCGCGGCGCGACGGCGACGGACGGGCTCCTCGACCTCGTCCTCGCCGACGTGCACGTGCACGACCGGGAACGAACCGCGCGTCACGAGCCACCAAGCGGCCGTGTACGCGAGTGCAAACAGGAGGAAGAGGACGAACTCGCCCGACATGTCGTGCTCCGCGGGGACGGAGCACGGCGTTCATCGTCCGGCGTGCAAGCGATTCCGTAATGCGGAGCGGATCCTCGGGAAACTCCGCGAGCGTCGCTCACAACGTCTTCAACCAGGCGTCGAAGCCGTCCTCCAAGGTGTGCCATTCCTTCCCGAACAGCTCGAGGAAGAGGTCGCTCGCCGCCGCGCCCTTCCCGAGTCCGCGCGCGCCGACTTCGTAGCCGAGCGCCTGTCCGCGGCAGCGGTCCTCCCACAGCTCGAACTTGCGCGCGATCTCCGCGCTCGCGCCGCTCCGCAGGTAACGGAGGAACGCCCACGCCTCCGCGTAGAACGCGAAGCCCTGCTCCTTCCCGCGTTTCCAGGCGTCGAGCGCCTGCGTCTCGACCAGCTCGCGCACCGGGCGCGTGCCGCCCTCCGCTCGTAGTGCATCGATGCGCGCGCGCGCGATCAGCCCGCCCGTGACGAGCTTCGTCCCGTCCCACTGGAACGTCTCGGCGCCGCCGAACGTGTCCGCGTAGGCCTCGGAGTACCAGCTCGGGAACACGGCGGGCGAGATGCTCTGCGCGAAGTGGTGCGTGAGCTCGTGCAGGCACAGACTCTGCACCGCGCGCTCGTCGAGCCCTTCCGCGCAGGCGAGCGCGAGCGGCGGATGATTCGTCGCGATGCCGGAGACGAGCTTGTGCTCGGAATGGCCGAGCGCGTCGAGCAGCGCCTCGTACGTCTTGCGCTCGGCGAAGAGGTAGAGCACGAGCCTGCGCTCGGGCCGCGCGCCGGTGTCCGATTCGAGCACGGGCAGGAGCGCCGAGCCGAGCGCGTGCGCCGCCTTCGCCGCGTCGAGCGACACCGTCGAGCGCACGAGGAGCTCCGGCGAGCTCGCCTGGAAGATCGACGCGAGGTCGGGCAGCTTCGCGAGCAACTCGTCGCGCACCCAGAGCTCGTCGTTGATCGTGATCGCCTCCGCGCGCAACGTCTCGGACGGTGCCTTCGCGATCGTCCCCGAGGGCAGCGTGATCGAGCCCTTCGCGTCGAAGCGCAGCGGCTCGTTGCGCGCGCGGAGGAGCGCCACGTACTCTTCGTGCGCTTCGCGCTCGAGCTTGCGCAGCTGGCCCCAGTTCGCGAGCTCGAGCCGCTCCTTCTCGTCGTCGAGCACGAGCTTCACGGCGCGCTTGTCGTAGCTCTCGATCTTCGTCTTCGACGGTCGCGAGCCGTGGCGCTTCCAGAACGCCTCGTCGTACTGCCGCATGATCGACAGCACCGTGTTCGCGCCGGGGTTCGAGCCTTCGCTCGTCTCGACCGCGAGCACGATCTGCGCGGCGGCCTGCGTCGGGAGGCCCTGCTTGCGCAGGTCGAGGCCGTACTCGAGGTGGCGCTGGCCGATCTGGACGAGGAGCTCGTTCTTCTTCTTCGCGAAGGACTCGGCGAGGGCGCGGTCGCCGCCTTGCGCGAAAGAGCTCACGGCCGCGGCGAGCGCGACGACGGTGGCGAGCAACGGTGTGCGTGCGTTCATGTACGGCTCGGTCTCCGCCTCCGAGCTTGCCATGCACGCCGCTCCGCGTCCTGCGTGCCTTCCAGGATCGAGGCCCGGCGATCCATGTTCCGGACGCCAGCCGGTCGCGCTTCCATGGCGAGGGCGCAAGCCCCGTCCGCGCCGGGATTTCGAGCTCGGCGGCGCGGATCGCGGAGCGCGGGAACGAGCCTTGCCAAGGCACGGGCGAGCGATCCGAAGGTCAAGGTGCGGAGCTCGAGGCCGGTCGTACCGGTCTGGGTCTGGCGGGTCCTACCCGCGAAGTGAAGGGCCGGCGGGCCGCGTCTCCTGAGGATGCGGCCCGCTGTCTTTCCCGTTCGGCTCTGCAGAATGGCGCGCGCATGCGCCCCCTCCTGCTCACGACGGTCGTCCTCGTCCTCGCCGCCTGTTCCGCCACCTCGAGCACGCCGTGGGAGGCGAACGCGGAGCCCGGCGCGGATCTCGTCCTCCTGCACGGCCGCATTGCGACGATGGACGCCGCGCATCCGAACGCGACCGCGCTCGCGGTGCGCGGCGATCGCATCGTCGCGATCGGCGGCGACGCGGAGATCATGCAGCACGTCACCGAGCGCACGCGGCGCATCGACTTGAAGGGCCGCTTCGCGATGCCGGGCTTCATCGAGGGTCACGGGCACTTCCTCGGGATCGGAGCGATGAAGCTCGAGCTCGACCTGCGCGGTGCGAAGACGTGGGACGAGATCGTCACGCTCGTCACCGACGCCGCGCGGCGCGCGAAGCCGGGCGAGTGGGTCGTCGGTCGTGGCTGGCACCAGGACAAATGGACGAGCGTGCCGCAGCCGAACGTCGAGGGCGTGCCGCTGCACGACGAGCTCTCGCGCGCGACGCCGGAGAACCCCGTGATCCTCGTGCACGCGAGCGGGCACGCGGCGTTCGTGAACGAGCGGGTGCTCGCGCTCGCGCAACTCTCCGCGGAGTCGCCGAACCCGCCCGGCGGCGAGATCGTGAAGGGACCGGACGGGCGGCCGACGGGGCTCTTGCGCGAGACGGCGGAGGAATTCGCGTGGAGCGCGCGCGCGCGGACCTCGAAGACGCGCGACACCTTTCACAAGCAGGTCGAGCTCGCGACGGACGAGTGCTTGGCGAAGGGCATCACGACCTTCGAGGACGCGGGGACGGACCTCGCGACGCTGGATCGGTTCGCGAAGCTCGCGGACGGGAAGAAGCTCCGCCTGCGCCTGTGGATGATGGCGCGCGACGACCAGGCGGCGTTGCGCAAGGGACTCGCGACGCACCGGTGGATCGGGCGCGGCGGCGGCTTCCTCACCGTGCGCGCGATCAAGGAGCAGATCGACGGCGCGCTCGGCAGCCACGGGGCGTGGTTGCTCGCGCCGTACGTGGACCTCGCGGGGAAGGACGAGAAGCCCGCGAGCGCGGGGCTGAACACGACGGAGCTCGCGGTGCTCGAGGAGTCGGCGAAGCTCGCGAAGGAGCACGACCTCCAACTCTGCATCCACGCGATCGGGGACCGCGCGAATCGGGAGGTGCTCGACCTGTACGAACGCGTGCTCGGGAAGGACGCGAAGACGCTCGACCACCGCTGGCGCGTCGAGCACGCGCAGCACCTCGATCCGCTCGACGTGCCGCGCTTCGCAACGCTCGGCGTGGTCGCGGCGATGCAGGGCGTGCACTGCACGTCCGACGGACCGTGGGTGGCGTCGCGCCTGGGCGAGGAACCCGCGGGCACGACCTCCTACGTGTGGCGCACCCTGCTCGACTCGGGGTGCGTGATCGCGAACGGCACGGACGCGCCCGTGGAGGACGTCGACCCGCTGCCGAGCTTCGCGGCGAGCGTCACGCGCCGCATGCCGAGCGGTGCCGCGTTCCACGGCGAGCAGTGCATGACGCGCGAGGAAGCACTGCGCTCGTACACGCTCGCCGCCGCGTTCGCGGCCCACGAGGACGACGTGAAGGGCTCGCTCGTCGTCGGGAAGTACGCGGACGTCGTGATCCTCGACCAAGACCTGCGCACATGCCCCGACGAGGCGATCACGAAGACCAAAGTGCTCTACACGATCGTCGGCGGCCGCGTGGCGTACGAGGCGAAGTGAAGCGTGCTCGAACCGCCTCGCGTGATCCCCGAGGGAGCACGGATGCGCGCACGGCGCGGGACGAGCTCGTCCAACGCATCCTCGCGACCGTCGACTCGATCCCGAAGGGCTCCGTCGCGAGCTACGGACAAGTCGCGCGCGAAGCCGGGCTCCCGCGCCACGCGCGCCTCGTCGGCCGCGTGCTACGCGAGCTCCCGACGGGGTCGAAGCTCGCCTGGCACCGCGTCGTGAACGCGGCGGGGAGGATCAGCCCGCGCGCCGACGGCACGCCGAGCCCCGAACAACACCGCCGGCTCGAACGCGAAGGCGTGCACTTCGAGCCGAACGGCCGCATCGACCTCGCGCGCTTCGGTTGGCGGCCGAAATGAGCGTGCTCCGTTTCCCGTCCGCGTGGTTGCGCGGAACCGGAGTGCTCAGGCTGTCGAAGCGCGCGCGGCCCGCCACCGCGCGCGTTCGCTCGCGCTCCGCCTACCAGACGACCGTGACCCCGTTGGTGACGTTGAACGTGCCCGGCGGACAGAACGCGGCGGCGGCGTTGCGGTAGTAGGCCTGGTACGCGCGCCGCACTCCGCTCCCGGGCGTCACGAGGCCGCGCGTCGACACCGACGCGTTGCCCGCTTCGGGGTACTGCGCGCTGCCTCCCGGCGTCGGCTTCGAACCCAGACGGATCAGATTCCCGTCGACGCAGCGCACGCCGTCGCCGAACACGATGCCCGAGAGGTCGAGCGCGTCACCCTGCAGGAAGATCGCCGCGACGGATGCGATCGAAGGCATGCTCGACGCCTGGAGCACGAGGGTGTCGGGGTTCGTCGTTCCCGTCGTCGCGAGCAGCGCTCCGCTCGCCGCGACGGAGTTCGCGCATCCGCGTCCCGCTGCGCCGTTGTTCGCGCACGGGCACGCGATCACGTCCGCCTGTCCGGGCACGCAGAAGCTCTGCACGAACTGCGGCGACTGGAGGTGGACGGACAGATAGGCCTGCCCGCCCCCGTTGTTGCAGGACACGGCGACGTCGAGCCATCCGTCCTCGTCGAAGTCGCCGAGCGAGCCCGTCATCGGCTGCACGCCGCTCGCGAAGCCCTGTGCGGGCGTGAACGTGCCGTCGAGCTGCCCGAGCAGCGCCTGGAAGCCCGCCGAGGTCGGCATGACCGCGTCAAGGAGCCCGTCGCGGTTCACGTCGCCGATGGAGACGTCGCGCGTGTACCCGCCCGCCGTCGACTCGAAGTTCAGCACGAACGTCGCGTTGCCGAGGTTGCGCCAGACGGCGAAGTGGCCCGAGTCGCTCTGCGTGACGAGGTCGACGATGCCGTCGCGCGTCATGTCGATCGCCTGGAGACCGATGACATGGTCCGTCGTCGGAAGGTCGAACGTGTTCTGGAAATTGCCCGCGCCAGGGTTGGGGAACACACGCGCGCCGCTCCAGTGCGACATCGCGAGGTCCATGAGCCCGTCGCCGTTGAAATCGGCCGCGACCAAGCGTTCGCCGGTGTTGGAGTAGGTCGACGGGACGATGTGGAAGGTGCTGAACCCGAAGCTCCCGTTGCCCGCGAACCAGCTCAACACGGCGGAGCTCGATGTCGACGCGACCGCGAGGTCCAGGAACCCGTCGCCGTTGAAATCGCCCGTCGCGATGCCCTTCGGTTCCCACGCGAGCGGATACACGGTCGCCATGGCGACGAAGCCGCCCGCGTGGTCGTTGCGCCAGACGTGCACGGCCTGCTGCGCCCAACCGATCCCACCCGCGGCGAGGTCGACCCATCCGTCCGCGTCGAAGTCGCCGAGACCGATGCACTCGGCATTCGGGAGCATGATCTCGTAGTTCCGGCTGAAGTCGCCTTGGCCGTCGCCGAAGTGCACGTCAATGCGGCCGCCGCCGTTGCCCGTGTTCGTCACCGCGAGGTCGAGGTGGCCGTCGTGGTCGAAATCCGCCATGACGTCCTGCCGCGGGAACTCGGCGGCGAGGTCGTAGTCGACGCGCGCTTGGAACGACAGCGATTGAGCGTGCGCGGCGGCGGAGGCGAGCAGGAAAGAAAGGACCGTCGTGGTGATCGGAGCGCGCGGCATGGTGGTGGAGCGGAGGTGGTGGAATCGAAGCGCGCGGAGTGCGCGTCTTCCTCCAACCCTATGGCGCTCGCGCACGGGAGGGCGTGACGCCCCGTTCACTCCCATGCGTCTGCGAACGTAGTCGTAGGCGCGCAGAGCGCGCCCACCAGCGGATCGTCACGTTGAACGTCGTCGGCGGACGAGCAGCAGCGCTCGCCGTCGTCGTCGCGGACATGAGCGAACCGCGCAGCACGATCGTGTCGGGATCGATGCGGCCGTCGACCTAGAGCAGCGCGCCGCCGGAGCTCGCGCTCCACGCGCATCCGCGGCCGGGAAGCCGGGACTCGCGCCGCGGGGCGAGGGCACCCGGGTGGTGCACCCTCGCGCGCGTGGTTTCACCGCGCGAGAACGTGCGGGGCTTCCGGGCCGCCCTTAGCATGAGCGCCCCGGCCGTTGCGCCGCGTTCAAGAAGAAGGAGTCCCGCGTGAAGCCGTTCGCCGTCTTGTTCCTGACCCTCTCCACCCTGCCCGCCTGCGCGTCGACGTTCGCGATGCTCGGCGGCTCGGCGCCCGACAAGCGCCCGATGGAGATCGCCGACTTCTACCGCTGCGCGGGCGTGGGCGCGCCGGCCGTCTCGAAGACGGGCGGGCTCGTCGCGTTCAGTGTGAAGCGCTACGACCTCGAGGGCGGCAAGACGTGGTCGGAGCTCTGGCTGATGAACTGGGACGGGTCGAACCTGCGGCAGATGACCGCGGGCAAGAACAACGACACCGAGCCCGCGTTCTCGCCCGACGGCAAGACGCTGCTCTTCGCGTCGTCGCGCGACGGCGGCGGTCAGCTCTGGACGATGCCGATCGACGGCGGCGAGCCGAAGAAGCTCACGAGCTGGGCGCCGGGGCTTTCGAGTGCCTCGTGGTCGCCCGACGGCCGGTGGATCGCGGCGACGAGCGACGTCTTCCCCGAGTGCGGCATCGACGCCGATTGCAACGCGAAGAACGCGGACGGCCTCGAGAAGGGCAAGCTGAAGGTGCACGTCGCCGACGACCTGTACTACCGCCACTGGACGGGTTGGGCCGACGGGAAGCGCTCGCACATCCTCCTGATCGACGCCGCGAGCGGAAAGGTCGCGAAGGACCTGACGCCCGGCGACTTCGAGAGCCCGACGTTCTCGCTCGGCGGCCGCGGCTTCGCGTTCTCGCCCGATTCGAAGGAGCTGTGCTACGTGTCGAATCACGAGCAGGACGAGGCGTCGACGACCAACGCGGACCTTTGGACGGTGCCCGTCGACGGCGAGATCACCGCGACGACCGCGAAGAACATCACGAGCACGAACAAGGGCTGGGACGGAGCTCCGCTGTATTCGCCGGACGGCCGCTACATTGGCTTCGTCACGCAGGCGACGCCGGGATACGAGTCCGACCTCAAGGCGCTCGCCTTCTACGAGCGCAAGTCGGGCGGGACGTTCGTCCTGACGACGCGCTCCACTTTCCCGTACTGGATCGAGGACTTCCGCTGGATGCCCGACTCGTCGGGGATGGTCCTCCAAGCCGAGCATCAGGGTCGCAACCCGCTCTACCGCATCGAGCGTCGCGGCTCGACGCCCGTCGAGGTGCTCCGCCACGGCTTCATCGCGGGCTGGGAGCTCTCCTTCGACGGGAGCGAGGTCGTCTACGCGCACCGTTCGATCTCCGAGCCGACGGAGGTGTTCACCGCGAAGCTCGCGTCCCCCGCGCCCAAGCGCTTGACGACGTACAACGAGGCGCTCGCGAACGAAGTCGACTTCCGTCCCGCCGAGGAGCACTGGTTCCAGGGCGACGGCGACTACAAGGTGCACTGCTTCCTCGTGAAGCCGCACGGCTTCGACCCCGCGAAGAAGTATCCGCTCGTGCTCAATGTCCACGGCGGCCCGCAATCGCAGTGGGCCGACGCGTTCCGCGGCGATTGGCAGGTGTATCCCGCGAAGGGCTACGTGGTCGCGTTCTGCAATCCGACCGGCTCGACGGGCTACGGGCAGGCGCTCACGGACGGCATCACGGGCGACTGGGGCGGGCGCGTCTATCGCGACCTGATGAAGGTGACCGACGAGCTGGAGAAGCTCCCCTTCGTCGACAAGGACCGCATGGGCGTCATGGGGTGGAGCTACGGCGGCTACATGACGATGTGGATGCAGGGCCACACGACGCGCTTCAAGTGCATCGCGTCGATGATGGGCGTGTACGACCTCGAGGCCGAGTACGGAGCCACCGAGGAGATGTGGTTCCCCGAGCACGACTTCCGCGGCACGCCGTGGGACAGCGCCGACTACCAAACGTGGAGCGCGAGCAACTTCGTCAAGAACTTCAAGACGCCGGCGCTCGTGATCACGGGCGAGCTCGATTATCGCGTGCCGTACACGCAGAGCCTCGCGTACTACACGGCGCTGCGGAAGAGGAACGTCCCCGCGCGCCTGGTGGTCTTCCCGAACGCCGGCCACTGGCCCGCGTGGAACGAGATGGCGTTCTACTACAACGCGCACCTCGACTTCTTCCACCAGTACCTCGGAGGCGACCCCGCCCCGTACGACGTGACGAAGCACGCGCGCAACCTCGCGTTCGATAAGAAGGACGAGAAGGCGGCCGGCAAGCCGTGATGGAGCGGCCGCGGGGAGCGCTAGACTCGCGCCCCGCTTGAACGGGACGACGAACCGCGCGCGCATCGTGCTCGTCACGCCGCACGTCGGCGCGACGCCGACGGGGAACCGCGTCACCGCCGAGCGGTGGGCGCGGTTCCTCGGTGAACTGGGGCACGACGCGCGCGTCGTCGCGGAGTGGGGGGGCGAGGCGTGCGACGTGCTCGTGGCGCTCCACGCCTCGAAGAGCGCGGCGTCGGTCGAGGCGTTTCGAGCTCGGCATCCTCGCGGCCGCGTCGTCGTCGTGCTCACGGGGACGGATGTCTACGGAGGGATGGAGCGCGACCCCGCCGCCCGCGCGACGCTCGCGCGCGCCGATCGGCTCGTCGTGCTCCAACCGCGGGCCCTGCGCGCGCTCCCGGCGGAGCTGCGCGCGAAGGCGCGCGTCGTGCGGCAGTCGGCCGAGCGGCCGCCGTTCGTCGAAATGCAGGCGGCCGATGCGTTCGAGGTCGCGGTCGTCGGCCACTTGCGCGCCGTGAAGGACCCGATGCTCGCCGCGCGCGCCGCGCGGAGGCTCCCGTCGGGCTCGCGCTTGTGCTTGCTCCACGCGGGAGCCGCGCTCGACGTCGCGATCGGAGCCGAGGCGCGCGAGGAGATGCAGTCGAATTTGCGCTACCGCTGGCTGGGCGAGCTCGCGCACGACGACGCGCGCCGCCTGATCGCGCGCTCGCGCCTGCTCGTGCTCACTTCGCGCTCCGAGGGCGGCGCGAACGTCGTCTCGGAGGCCATCGCGTGCGGCGTTCCGGTGCTCTCGACGCGCATCGACGGTTCGCTCGGGATCCTCGGCGAGAGCTACCCCGGGTATTTCGAGGTCGGCGACGAAGCGGCGCTCGCGCGGCTCCTCGACCGCTGCGAGCGTGATGCACGCTTCCTCGACGGGCTTCGGCGCTGGTGCGCGCGCCTCGCGCCTACGTTCGCGCCGGAACGCGAGCGCGAGGCGAGGCGGCGACTCGTGGAGGAGCTCGTCGGCGGCGTGGGCGTTGCGGATCGGCGCGAACGGGCGAGCGCGATCGTCGTCGAGTCCGAGCCCGAGTTCATCCGCCTCGCCGACAGCGTCGCGCGCGGGCTCGAGCGCTCGCCCAAGGCCTACGAGTGTTGCTGGTTCTACGACGAAGCGGGCTCGCGCCTCTTCGAGGAGATCTGCGCGCTCCCCGAGTACTACCTGACGCGCGCCGAGGACGAGATCCTGCGCGCGCACGCCGCCGAGCTCGTCGCGCGCCTGCCGCGCGGCGTCGCGCTCGCGGAGCTCGGCAGCGGCAGCGCGACGAAGACGCGCCATCTGATCGAACCGTTGCTCGCGCGGGATGGGTGTCTCGACTACGCGACGGTCGACATCTCCGAGTCGGCGCTCGAGGACAGCGCGCGCGAGCTCCTCGCGCGCCATCCCGGGCTCGCGATGACGACGATCTGCGCCGAATACGACGATGGACTCGCGCTCCTCGCTCGATCGACGCGCGCGCCGCGCCTCGTGCTCTGGCTCGGCAGCAACATCGGCAACTTCCATCGCCCGGACGCGGCGGCGTTCCTGTCGCGTCTGCGCGCGGAGCTCGCGCCCGGCGACCATCTGCTGCTCGGCGCGGACCTGCGCAAGGACCGCGCGCGGCTCGAAGCGGCATACGACGACGCGGCGGGCGTCACCGCGCGGTTCAACCTGAACCTGCTCGAGCGCATCGATCGCGAGCTCGGCTCCGATTTCGACGCGGCGCGTTTCGATCACCGCGCCGTCTACGAGGAGGTCGAGGGCCGCATCGCGATGTGGCTCGTGAACCGCGAGCGCCGCACGGTGCGCATTCCGCTGCTCGATCGCACGGTGGAGCTCGCCGCGGGCGAGGCCGTGCACACGGAGTATTCGTACAAGCACTCGGTCGAGGAGCTCGATGCCCTGGCGCGCGACTCCGGCTTCCGCGTCGCGGCGCGTTGGTTCGACCGCGAGCGGCTCTTCGCGGACACGCTGCTGGTCGTGGAGGACGCGTGACGACCGCGTGGCATCCGTCGATCGCGCCGCCGTCGGCCCTGGAGCTCGTCGTGCTGCTCCGCGACGCTCGTCGACGCCTGCTCGCTTGCGTGGAGGACCTCTCCGACGCCGAGCTGCGCGTGCCGCAGCTCGCGATCGTGAACCCGTTCGCGTGGGAGCTCGGGCACGTGGCGTGGTTCCAGGAGCGCTGGAACTTGCGCCACCGCGCGGGCCGCTCGGCGCTGCGCGCGGACGCCGACGAGCTCTTCGATTCCTCGGCCGTCGCGCACGACACGCGCTGGGAGCTGCGTCTGCCGGAGCGCGGGGAGCTCCTCGCGTACCTCGCGGGCACGCTCGACGCGACATGCGCGCGGCTCGCGGCGGCGAGGGACGCGCTCGACCCCTTGGACGCGTATTTCGCACAGCTCGCGCTGTTCCACGAGGACATGCACGTCGAGGCGCTCCTCTACACGCGCCAGACGCTCGGACTGCGACGGCCGCGCGGCGCGCTCGGTCCCGAGTCGGACGAAGCGGAAGCGAATGCGGGCCCGCTCGCGGGCGACGTCGAGATCCCGGGCGCGGCGTTCCAGATGGGCGCGGAGCGCGACGGGACGTTCGTGTTCGACAACGAGCTCGATGCGCACGCCGCGACCGTCGCCACGTTCCGCATCGCGCGCGCTGCGGTGACGCAGGGAGAGTTCGCCGAGTTCGTCGAGGCGCGCGGCTACGGACGGCGCGAACTGTGGTCGGACGCCGGCTGGGCTTGGCGCGTCGCGAGCGCGGCGCGCCAACCCGTCTACTGGCTGCGCGAGTCGAACGGCCGCTGGCTGCGCCGGCGCTTCGACCGCTGGGTGGCGCTCGCCGAGCACCGCCCCGTGCTCCACGTGAACGCGTTCGAAGCCGAGGCGTACTGTCGCTGGCGCGGGCGACGGCTCCCGAGCGAGGCGGAGTGGGAGCACGCGGCGCGCGGCGCGGAGCGGCGGCTCTTCCCGTGGGGCACCGCCGCGCCGGAAGCGCGGCACGCGAACCTCTCCGCGCGCGCGGGCGACGTCGCCGACGTCGGCGCGCACGCGGACGGCGACAGCGCTTTCGGATGCCGGCAGATGCTCGGCAACACGTGGGAGTGGACCGCGAGCGCGTTCGCGCCCTATCCCGGGTTCGTCGCCGGCCCGTACACGGACTACTCCGCGCCGTGGTTCGGCACACACCGAGTGCTGCGCGGCGGCGCGTTCGTCACGCAGGCGCGCCTGATCCGCGCGTCGTGGCGCAACTTCTACACGCCCGATCGCCGCGACGTCTGGTCGGGGTTCCGCACCGTCGCGACGTGAGGCGCCATTCCATGAGCGACGTCCTCGTGCTCTATCCGGAACCCGCTCGCGAGCGACAAGCGCTCGTGCGCGCGCACCGGCCGATGCTCGATGCGCTCGGCGTGCGGCTCGTGCTCGCCGACGACGAGCCGGAGGACGGCGATCGCGAGTGCTTCGCGCGCGTGATCGAGCTCCCGCCGCCCGAGCGCGTGACCGAGGGTTGGCACGCGCTCCGCGGCGCGCTCGTGCATGCGCCAGTCGACGCGGTGCTCGCGCAGTCCGAGGACGGCCTCCTGCTCGGCGCGCTCGCCGCGCGCGAGTTCGCGTTGCCCGCGCTCCCGGTCGAAGCCGCGCTCGCGACCGCGAGCAAAGTCCACACGCGCCGCGCGCTCGCCGCGCACGGCGTCGCACAGCCGCGTTTCGCGCTCGGGACGTGCGCGGCCGACGTGCTTCGCTTCGCGAGCTCCTCGGGCTTCCCGCTCGTGCTGAAGGCCGCATCGTCCGTGCGCTCGAAGCTCGTGACGCTCGTCGAGCGCTCCGAGGACGTCTCGCACGCCGTCGAACGCCTGGTCGCGGCCCTTCCGCACTCGCAGCACGTCCGGCGCATCGTCGACTTCGCGCGCGCGACCGGCTCCGAGCTCGGCTTCGATGCCGAGCGCGAGTTCCTGATCGAGGAGTTCGCGCGCGGCGCGCCGGTCGAGACCGACGGGCTCCTGTATGGCACGCGGCCGTTCCCGTTCGGTGTGATCGAGCAGGTGCTCACGCCGCCGCCGCGGTTCTACCTCGAAGGTTACCTCCTGCCCGCGGACCGCCCGCGCGCGGAGCTCGACGCGATCGAGCGCGAGTCCGCCGCCGCGCTCGCCGCGGTCGGACTCGCGAACGCCGGCTACTCGATCGAGCTGCGCTGGGACGGTGTGCGCGCGCGAGTGATCGAGGTGAACGGAAGGCTCGGCTGGGACGAGGGCTTCGGCGACCTGTTCGAGCTCGTGATCGGCGCGCACCCGGCCGCGCTCGCGCTCCAGGTCGCGCTCGGCGTGGAGCCGCGCTTCGAACGTACCGCCGCGGTGCACGCAGCGATCGCCTATCGCTCGGCGTTCGTCGACGGCGTCGTCTCCGGCGTCCCGAGCGCGGCCGAGCTCGAGGCCGCGCGGCACGGCGTCGAGCGGCTCGAGGTCGTCGCGCGCATCGGGCGCCGGCTCCACGCGCCGCCGCATCCCGACGTGGAGCCCCACCTCGCCCATGCGATCGCGACGGACGCGCGGTCGAGCCGCTCCGCGCATGCGCGGGCTCGCGGCGCCGTGGAGCGACTCCAGTTCGAGATCGTGGATGCGGCCGCGGACGAGGGCTCGACCGATGAACTTCGAGGCGGCTCGCGCGACGGGCCGCGCAGGTGAAATCCCCGTCACCACCCCGCACCCACGCGCGGGAGGACCGACGGCGGACTTCCTACGCACGAAGTCCCGAGATGATGCTTGCCTGGGCAGCGCGCGGACGGCGTGATGGCGCGCCATCGATTCTCGAAGCGTTCCGGAATCTGGTCCGGGCTCCGCGCCGCCGTGGAGTTCGGGCATCGGCGGAGACCAAGGTCTCGTCGATCCAGTGGGCGAGGCGTGGAGCGCTCGTCGGTTGGCATGGCTGGAGCGTCGACGGCCCGACCGTGATTCACACCGCATGACGAGTCCCAGCCAAACGCATCCCTCTCGGCTCCCCGCGCCGCTCCTCGCCGTCATCCGTTGGTTCGACTCCTGGGCCGGCCGCGACGAGCCCAAGCCCGCGCCGCGGAGGGTCGACTGGGTGCGCGTGATCCCGTTCACGCTGCTCCACCTCGCGTGCGGGCTCGTGTTCCTCGTCGGATGGAGCTGGGCCGCCGTCGGCGTCGCCCTCGCGCTCTACGTCGTGCGCATGTTCGCGATCACGGGCTTCTACCACCGCTACTTCTCGCACAGGAGCTTCAAGACGAGCCGCTTCATGCAGTTCGTGTTCGCCGTGATGGGGGCGAGCGCCGTGCAGCGCGGCCCGCTCTGGTGGGCGGCGCACCACCGCCACCACCACGCGAACTCCGACGGCGAGGACGACCTGCACTCGCCGATCCGCAACGGCTTCTGGTGGGCGCACGTCGGCTGGATCACGGACCGGCGCAATTTCCACACGCGTGTCGAGCGCGTGAAGGACCTCACGCGCTACCCCGAACTCTGCTTCCTCGACCGCTTCGACCTCGTCGTGCCCGTGCTCTTGTTCGCGAGCCTGTTCGCTCTCGGGTGGGCGTTGAACGCGTGGAACCCGGAGCTCGGCACGAGCGGCCTGCAGATGACCGTCTGGGGCTTGATCTCGACGGTCGTGCTCGGGCACGCGACGTTCACGATCAACTCGCTGTCGCACCTGTTCGGTTCGCGGCCGTTCGAGACGACGGACACGAGCCGCAACAATCCCTGGCTCGCGATCCTCACGCTCGGCGAGGGTTGGCACAACAACCACCACTACTACCAGGCCTCGGCGCGCAACGGTTTCTTGTGGTGGGAGTACGACATCACCTACTACGGCCTCGTCGCGTTGCGCACGCTCGGGCTCGTGTGGGACCTGAACCCGGTGCCGGTGAAGATCGTCGAGCGGCGCTGGCAGCACGTGCGGCGCTGAGCGCGGACCGCGCGCCGGATCGTGGCGGCCTCGGCGACGAGGCCGCGCGCGTTTCAGGCGTCCGACGTGCCCGCGAGCTCGCACAAGACGACCTCGCGCGGACAACGGAAGCGCAGCGGGAGCGCGTCGCCCGCACCGCGGCTCACGAGCATCGTCGTGCCGTCGAGGTCGAAGCGCGGGCCGTTCCAGCGGTCGAGCCACGCGTAGGGGTACAGGCGTCCGCCGCGCTCGAACAGCACGAGCTGGCCGCCGTGCAGGTGGCCCGCGAGCACGACGTCGAAGCGCGCGCGCCGCGCGGCGGCGACGATCGCGGGGCGGTGCGCGCACAGGACCCGCGTCGTTTCGGAGCGCGGCACCGCGAGCGGGCCCAGCTTGCGCGCGCGGCCCTCGATCACGATCGCGCCGATCCGGTGATCGTCCTCGACGAGCCACGTCCCGCCCGCGGACGTCACGACGTCGCGCACGCGCTCCCCGCCGAGGCGCAGGTCGTGGTTGCCCGGCACCGCGAGCACATGCGTGAGCTCGCGCGCGGCGCGGACGAGCTCCGCGAGGCGCGCGAGCGAGCGCACGCCGTCGCAGAGGTCGCCGCCGAGCAGGAGCGCGTCGGGGCGCGTCGCGCGCACGGCGTCGAGCACTTGATTCGGCACACAGCGTGTCCATGGCCATCCCAGGTGCAGGTCGCTCGCGTAGAGGAGGCGGGCTCCTTGCCGCGCGCGGATCGCGACGCGCTCGTGGCGGACGTGGAGCTCGCGGTTCACGCGGCGCTCCCGTGCTCGACGCGCACGCGCTCGTGCCACAGCACGATCGCGAGGCAGCCCACGAGCCACGAGCGCACGAGCCCACGGCCCGCGAGGCCTTCGACGAGCATGAAGAGCGCGATCGGGACCACCGTCGCCATCACGCGCAGCGTTCCTCCCGCAGTGCGCGTCCGGAGATGCGCGTCGCGCCAGGGCCGCGTGCTCCCGTCCGCGACGACGGGCAGGAGGAACACGAACTGCGCCTCGACGGCGTAGAACGCGACGGGCGCGGCGAACACGAGCCACCACGCCCGCAGCGCGAAGGCGAGCACGACGGGCGCGAACGCCGCGAGCGCGCAGAGCGCGTACTTCTCGACGATCAGTTGGACGATCCGACCCGTGCTCGTCCGCGCCACCGGCGCGCCGCGCACGTGCGCGAGCGCCGCGTGCATCCACGCGAGGTCCACGGAGAGCGCGCGCAGCACGGGCTCGTGCGCGAGGAGCTCCTCCGCCTCCGCGAACAGCGCGCGGGCGTCATCCATGCGCGCGCTCCACGAACACGCCGTGCATCCACGCGAGCCACGCGACGCCCATGCCGAGCGTCAACGCGCGGTGGCACGCGGTCTCGAACGCCGAGCAGCGCCGGTGGAACGTGAACTCGTCGTACGCGATCGCCGCGGTGGTCGCGAGCGCGAGCGCGATCGCCGGCACGAGCCACGGCTCGGGTCGCGCGCTCAGCGTCGCCGCCGCCATGACGGCGAAGAGCGGCGTGCCCCCGCCCGCGAGCGCGAGTAACTCGACGCGCCGCTCGCGCAGCCCGACCACGCGTGCACCGCCGCGGTGCAGGCGCCAGTCGGCGATCCCCGCCGCCGTCGCGATCGTCCCCGCGATCGCGATCGCCGCGAAGTGCCCCGCTCCCGAGCGCGGATCGAGCCAATCGAGGCGCGCGTCGTCGCGCCACACGATGAATCCAGCGATACTCGCGACGCCGGGGAGCAAGAGCGCGAGCAGGTTGGAGAGCGCGAAGGCGCGCGCTCCTCCGCCGGATCCCGCCTGTGCACGGCTCGCTCCCATGCGTGCGACCCTACGGGCGGACGAGCGCTCGCGCCACGCAACCCCGCTTCGCCGAACAGCGCGGGGGCGGCTCTCCGCGCAGCTCCACGCCGACTTCCCCCGGAGGTCAAAAGCTCCAGCGCAGCCCCACGACCGCGTTGATGCCCGGCGCGTCGACGCCCGAGCCGTGCACGCGGTACTCCTTGTCGAGGACGTTGTGCACGCCGAAGCTCCACGACGACGCGCCGCTCGCGCCGAGCGGGCCGCCGACGTCGGCGTTCAGCGCGGCCCAGCCTGCGGTCCCGTCGGGATCGATGCGCGGGTCGGAGAGGTCCTCGGGGTGCAGGTCGTCCTGCTCGCTCGCCATCAGGAGCGCGAGCTCGCCCCACTGCACGACCGGGTCTTCGTCGAGCGCGTCGTAGGTGAGCGACGCGCGCCCGAAGAGCGGCGGGATGCGGCGCGCGGGAACGTCGTCGAAGTCGGCCGTGCCCGTCGCGGGGTTGATCGTGTCGTCGTACTGGCGCCCGCGCGTCCACGTGACTCCGCCGCCGACGGACCACGGCGAGTCGGCGCCGAGCGAGCGGCGCACTTCGGCCTCGACGCCCATGAACTCCACCGTGCCGACGTTCTCGCGCAGGTACGTCTCGTCGCCGGTCGTCCCGGGGTCGCCCGCGTCGACGAGCACGCGGCCGATGTAGTCCGAGAGCGTCGAGTGGTACACGGCGACCGTCGCTCGCCACGGGTTCGACGTGTACTCGAGCGCAATCTCGCCCGTGAGGCTTTTCTCCGGGTCCAGGTCGGGGTTCGCGAGCTCCGTACCGCCGAAAACGGTCGAGTTGCGCGCGAGGTCGTCGAGATGCGGCGCGCGGAAGCCCTGCGCGACCGTGGCGACGACGCGCGTCGAGGACGAGAGCGAGCGCGCCGCCTGCACGCTCGCCGTGAGCGCGTCGAAGTCGCCCTCCTGCTCCGGCCCGCCGCTCGGCGACGATGTGATCTGGTTGAAGCTGAAGTCGTAGTACGAATAGCGTGCGCCCACGGTGACGTCGAAGCCCGCGACGTCGCGGATTTCGTCCTGCGCGAACACGCCCGCGGAGGCGTAGTGCGCGTTGGGCGCGAAGGAGCCGGGCTGCGCGGTCTGCGCGCTCGTGACGACGTTCGTGTCCGTGCGGTCCGAGTCCACGTCGTCGCGCTCGAAGTCCACGCCCCACGTGAGCCGGTGTCCACCGCCGAGGTCCTTCACGACGTCGACGCCGACCCCGAAGCCCTGCACGTCGTCCTGCTCGAGGCGGCGGTTGTTCGAGCCGGTGTTGCGGATCTGGCGCTCCTCGACGTAGCGCCGCAGGAAGAACCGCGCCTGGATGCGGTCGGCGAACGGTCCCGCTTCCTGGTCCTCGTAGACGAGCGTGTACCCCGTGTTCTCCTGCACCTTGAAGTCGAACTCGGAGTTCGAGGGCTGCGTCTGGCCGTAACCGGCGATCAGTCGGTCCGTGCGCGGCACGTCGAAGTCGCGGTGGATGCGCAGGATTGCGCGGAGCGAGCGCTTCGAGCCGAACGCGTGCTCCCACGAGCTGAAAAAGCCCGTCGAGTGGTAACCCGTGAAGTCGACTTCGCCGCCGCCGGTGCGCAGGTCGTCCCACTCCGCGAGCGAGCCGATCGCGATCGCGCCGTCCGTGTCGTTCGCCCAGGAGACGCCGAGCGAGCCGCGCCCGCCCTCCGTCGCGCTCTCCGCGCTGCCCTCGAGCTCGACCCCGAACGCGCCGAGCGCGCCCGTGGCGCTCGCGCTGCCCGGCTTGCGGCGCTTCGTCCAGACCAGGATCGTGCCGCCGACGGCGTCGGAGCCGTAGAGGACGGACGAGGGACCCTTGACGACCTCGACGCGCTCGACGTGCGCGGGGTCGATCGTGTTGAGCGACTGGTTCGGCCCGAGGCGCGTCGACGAGTCGTTCAAGCGCACGCCGTCGACGAGGATCAGCACGTGCGGGCCGATCAGGCCGCGCACGACGGGCGAGCCGCCGCCCGTGTTCGTCTCCTGCATCCACACGCCCGTCCCGGCCGCCTTTGCGATGGCGCGCGGGAGGTTGCGCTCGCCCGTGCGCTCGAGCGCCTCGCCGGTGACGACGATCACGTCCGCGCGCGACGTGGTGAGCGTGGGCTTCGAGCGCGGCGCGACGACGACGGTTTCGCCCAAGTCCTGAGGAAGAGGAGCGGCGGGCGGGGGCGGGTCCTGGGGCCGGACCGCGAAGGCCGGCGGTGCGAGCATGAGGAGGAGGGGCGGGAGTACGTGGGGACGCGCTTGGGGGATCAAATGGACTCCGAGGCTCCAGCAGCGGGGATCAAAGCGAAGAGCGCCGTGCCCAGCTCGATGCGGCCAGGCACAGCACCCTCTTGAAGAGCGCAGTCTCGGCTCTCCCCGTTGGTGAAAGACCGGGTTTTCCTCGCGGGACCGTGCGGAGTCCCGCGGGAGTTCGTCGGTCGGCCGGGGTCGTCGCGCGCGGGCCGGGCACGCGCGGCGCCCGTGCGGCGTTGTCTCATTCGAAGCGGTGCAGCGTGCCTGCGGCCTCGAAGCACCGCGCCGCTCGCGCCGCGGACCGGCGCGAGCCCTTGTGACCGGGTCCCGTGCTCCTCCCGCTACTCGACGACGACGTAGCCGATCCGGTCGAGCTGGTCGTCCATCCCGTTCGCGTTGGTCACTTGCAGCGAGACGTCGTACTCCCCGGGCGCCGCGTACACGTGCGTCGGGTTCCGGAGGTTGGAGGTCGTGTTGTCGCCGAAGTCCCATTCCCAGAGCACGACGTTGCCCACGGATCGATCCGTGAACTGCACCGTCAACGGTCCGGGCCCGAGCGTGGGCGCGGCCGTGAAGTCGGCGAGGATCTGCGGTCCCGTGCCGACGTGGACGTAGCCGTTGCGCCAGGCGGTCGTCGTGCCGTAGGCGTTGGTCGCGGACAGGCTGACCGTGTACGTGCCGGGCAGCGTGTAGACGTGCGCGGGGTTGCGCGCAGTCGACGAGCCGCCGTCGCCGAAGTTCCAGGACCAGGAGGTCGCCACGCCGCCCGTCGATTCGTCGGTGAACTGCACGACGAAGGGCGAGTTGCCGTTCGTCGGCGTTCCGCTGAACGCGGCGCTGGGCGGCACGTAGTCGACGGTGACCGCGCTCGTCAGCGTCAGCGTGTCCGAGCCGTAGGCGTTCGAGACCAAGAGGCTCACGGTGTAGTAGCCCGAAGCCGTGTAGACGTGCGTCGGGTTGCGCGCCGTCGAGCTCCCGCCGTCGCCGAACGTCCAGCTCCACGCGGTCGGGACTCCGCCCGTCGACTGGTCGGTGAAGTCCACGGAGAGCGGCGCCACGCCGCCGCTCGTCGAGAGCCCGAAGGCCGCGATCGGGGGAATGACGTCCACCAGGACGTAACTCGCGCGGGTCGTCGTGTCGCTGCCGAGCGCGTTCGCCACCGTCAGCGACACGGTGTAGCTCCCCGAGCTCGCGTACACGTGCGATGGGTTGGGCTGCGTCGAGGTCGCGC
>JACRIO010000128.1 GCA_016220035.1 Planctomycetota bacterium
CGGCCGTGAACGGGCGGACGACGAGGAAGCGCACGCCGGTCAGCGTCGCGTCCTTCTTCGTCGCCCAGACGTTGCCCACGACGGTTCCGACGAGCATCAGCGTGCTCCTCGCGCCGCGCGCGCCGCCGCGATCGCCTTCACGTCGTCCATGCGCCACGTTTCCGGCGCACCCGGGATGTCGAAGTCGTCGACGATGCCGACGATCGCCGCCTCGAACGCGTAGTCGCCGTCGCCGCCGAGCGCGACGCGCGCCGCCTTGCCGAACGCGACGACGACGTGCTCGCCGACGCCCGCGCCGAGCGGATCGGCGGCCACGACGGGCGTCACCTTGGGCGCGCCGGGCTCGCGGCGCTCGTCGAGCGCCTCGACGACGAGCAGGCGCAACCCGCACAGGTCCGCGGCCTTCTTCGTCGCCCACACCTCGCCCACGACGCGTCCGAGGAACATCAGTTCACCTCCAGGACGATCGTCGCCGAGTTCGGAGCACGCCGAACACCCAACCATGCGAGGGCGGCGCGCATCATTCCGTCCCCTCGTTCGCGCGCCCCGTGACGCCGGCGAGCGCGCGCTTCACGGCCTTCACCGCCTCGTCGATCTCCGCGTCCGTGCCCGCGAGGCGCAGACGGCCGACGGCGCCCTCCGCGCCGAGGCCGACGATACGGATCGGCGACGCCTTCTCCGCCTCGTTCGCGGCGAGCACGACGTAGATCGCGGGGTTCACCTCGAGCGTGAACAGCGTGTCGTCGCCGAGCACGAGCATCCCCGCGCGCGTTCGGTTGATCATCATCGCGTGGTGGTCGCTGATCTTGCGGATGATCTCGCTCGTCATCACGTTGGGCGCGAGCGCGTCCTTCGCCGTGACGCCCGCCGCGCGCAGGATGAGCTCGCCCGCCTGCCGCACCATGCCCTGGTCGGGCGAGTGCACTTCGAGCGTGCCGTAGCTCCGTTCCGTGACGAGCGCGCCCGGCCGCACATCGCAGCTCTTGAGCGCGACGTCCATCAGGCGGTTGATCACGATGCCCGGCTTCACCTCGAGCCAGAACGACGCTTCACCCGTGACGGGGAAGAACCCGTCCGAGTTCGTGGCGACCGTCGCGGCGAACTGCGGCTGCATCTGATCGATGTAGACCGCGCCGCGCAGCTCGATGGCGGGAGTGGACATGCGGGAGCCCTTCACGCGCGGCGCCGGCGATCACCGGAGCGGCGCGCGAGCGCCACTCACTTCGCTTCCGGCGCCTTCGGCAGGAAGCGCTCGAGGTCGATCGCGGGACGCGGGATCACGTGCGTCGAGACGAGCTCGCCCACGCGTTTCGCCGCCGCCGCGCCGGCCTCGACGGCCGCCTTCACCGCGCCGACCTCGCCGCGCACCATCACGGTGACGAGCGCCGCGCCCGACTGCTCGCGGCCGACGAGCGTCACCTTCGCGGCCTTGCACATCGCGTCGGCGGCTTCGACGGCGCCGACGAGGCCTTTCGTTTCGATCAGACCCAGGGCGATCATGCTGTCCATGAGGAGTTCGACTTTCGTGCGTGCGGAGCAGGGCCCCCGCGGGGATCAGTGAGGTGTGGGAGGATGCGGCGCGCGTCGCGAGGGACACGCGCGAGGAACGGAAGCGAAGTGGAGCGCGCGTTCACGCGTGGCACGCTCCCGTCGTGACCTCGTGGTGCGCGCAACCCTTGCACGGGCCCATCGGGCAGCCCGCGCCGGCGTGCGAGAGGATCACCTGGATCTCCTGCGGAGTGAACGCGGCGCCGACGTGCGCGGTGCGCGCGGGTGCCACGCCCGGCGCGGGCGCGGCGGGCCGGATCGGCGCGGTCGCGGTTGCCGTCGGCCGCGTGAAGCTCGCGGGCGCGCTCGGATACGCAGGCGCGCTCGCCGCAGGCGCGCTGGCCGCAGACGTCGTCGCGGTGGGCGCGGAGCACGCGCACGCGCCGCCGCATGTCCCGCCGCCGCCGCACGCGCAGGCGGAGCCGGCCTTCGCGCACGGCGCAGGGCTCGCGACGGGACTCGAAACCGATCCCGACGCCGTGCCGGGCCTCGGCGCGGGCGTCGCCTTGAGCGCGGAGTCCACCTTGGGCAGGAGCGTCGCCGTCGCGGTCGGCGTCGAGACACTCGCGGAGCTCGCAGTTCGCGTGGGCCCGAACGCGGGGTTTCCGCGCCAGTTCGAGGCCGGGTCGGAGCTCGCGAGCGCGCTCGAGCTCGGATCCTTCACACGCGACGCCGCGAGCCCCGGATCGCCGGGAAGCCCCGACCCGCGCGGCGCGGGATCACCAGTCCACTGCGCGACGCGCGCGTGGTCGCGGCGCTCGATGTCGGCCCAATCGCGGCGCGGGAACGCGGCGCGCTTCACGTTCACGAGGTGGCGCGCGGTGATGTTGTCGCTCGTGATGTTGCCCGCCTGCGGGCCGCAACCGAGCGAGAACGAAGGCATCAAGTTCGTGCTGTAGCCGACCGCGCCCTGCGAGCACGGCCCGTTGACGACGATGCGGTTCGCGGGCTTCTCGACGAAGAAGGCGTCGAGCACCGCCTGGTCCTTGCAATGGATCCCGAGCGTGTGGCCCAAACCTTCCGCCTGGAGCATCTGGATCGAGACCTTGCAGCCCTCGCGCCAGCCGTCGACGGTGTGCAGCGAGAGCACGGGCGCCAGGATCTCGATCGCGAGCGGCCAGTCCTTGCCCACGCCGCCCTGGTGCGCGAGCAGGATCGTCGTGCAGCGCGGCACCGAGAAACCAGCGAGCTCCGCGATGCGCCACGGATCGAGGCCGACGACGTCGGCGTTCATGTGGCCGCCCTTGTTGCAGTACTTCGCGAGCTGCGCCGTCTCGTGCTCGCTGCACACGTGCGCGCCGCGCTTCACGAGCTCCGCCACGAGCTGCTTCGCGATCGGCGCGTCCATGACGATGCCCTGCTCGCTGCAGCACAGCGTGCCGTTGTCGAAGCTCTGGCTCGCGGTGATGCACTGCGCGGCCCACGCGACGTCCGCCGTGCGGTCGACGTAGACCGGCACGTTGCCCGGCCCCACGCCGTACGCGGGCTTGCCCGAGCTGTAAGCCGCCTTGACGAGGCCCGTGCCGCCCGTCGCGAGGATCAGCGCGACGTCCTTGTGCTTCATCAAGGCACCCGTCGACTCGAGCGTCGGGTTCGACAGGCAGCACACGAGGTCGGGCGGCGCGCCGACGCGCTCGATCGCGCGCCGCATCACGTCGACCGTCGCGCCGATGCAGCGCCGCGC
>JACRIO010000129.1 GCA_016220035.1 Planctomycetota bacterium
ACGCTCGGCCTGATCCTCGGCGCGCGCCCCGTGCGCGCGGCGCTCCTCCCGGAGTGGAAGCGCGACGGGACCGGGCTCCCGACGCCGCTCGTGCGCACGGCGCTCCGACGGTGCGCGCGGCCCGCCGCGAGCGCTCTCGCGGCGTCGATCGCGGCGGTGCTCGCGACGCTGCCGTTCACGTGGCCGCGCTTCGGCGAGTGGAGCGCTGCGGGGCTCGTCGCGACGCCGCTCTCCGTGCCGCCGATGGCCGTGTTCCTGCTCGGCGCATGGACGTGGTTCTTCGTGCCTGCGCTCGTGCCCGACGCGCTGCTCGCGGCGAGCGCCAAGAGCCTGATCGCGTTGCTCGAGCTCTGCGACGCGCTCCCCGGATCGCCGTCGCCGCTGCCGCCGCGCCCCGCGTGGCTGCTGCTCGCGTGCGTAGCCGCCGTGTTCGTCGCGTGGGCCGCGCGCCGTCGCGGAGGCGGAGCGCGCGCGAGCGGTCTCGCGTTGCGCATCGCGGCCCTCGCGGGCGCCGTCGTGCTCGTCCCGTGGGCCGCGCGGCCCGCGCGCACCGAGCTCTACGCGCTCGACGTCGGCCACGGCAGCGCGCTCTGCCTGCGCTCCCCCACCGCCGGCACGTGGGTCTTCGACGCGGGCTCGCGCGACCGGCCCGACGTCGCGCGCCAAGCGCTCGGTCCGGCGCTCGCGGCGTGGGAGACGGATGCGGTCGCCGTCGTGCTGTCGCACCTCGACCAGGACCACCAGGGAGCGCTCCCGTGGCTCGTCGAGCGCTACCCCGTGCGCCTCTGGGCCGGTGCGCTTCCCGCACGCATCGCCGAGCGGTTGCCGCACGGTACGCCGGTCGTCGACCCGGGCGCGGGCGTCGTCGAGCTCGCGGCGGGCCCCACGCGCCTCGGCGTCGCACGCGGGCTCGCGGTCGACGGCAACGAGGGCTCGCGCGCACTCTGGATCGAGGAAAACGGCGTCCGCGCGCTGCTCACGGGCGACGCCGAGGCGGAGGGGCTCTCCGCGTTGATCGCCCTCCCGGGGCTGCCGCGCGAGCTCGACCTCCTGCTCCTGCCGCACCACGGGTCGGATTCCGAGCGCCTCGAGCCGCTCTTCACCCGCACGCACCCCGCGCGCGTGTGGGTCTCGTGCGCGGGCCGGCCCTGGCTCGGAGACGAGCTCGACCGCCGCAGCCTCGATTGGCGCGCGACGGGCGTGCAGGGCGTGCTCGTCTGGCGTCCGGACGAGCGCGCGGAGCGTGAGATCGGCGCAACGGGAACGTCGGGCACGTTTCCTGCCCCGAATGCGAAGGTAGGAGCGCGCGCGGAGCCCATCGGTCCCGCCGACTCGCGCTCTCTGCTCCCCGCAGCGACCCAAGCCCGAGCCCCGCCCCCATGAAGTTCGCCAGGACGTCCCCCGTGTTCTTCCTGGCCCTGGCGGCGCTGGTTCCAACCTCCGGGGCCGGCGCCGCCGGGAGCCAGCCTCCCGGAGCGGCGCCCGCGCGCGCTCCGAGCGTCACGCGCGACGGCGACGAGGACGCGCCGCGCCGCATCGTGCAGCTCGTCGGCGGGCACGTGCTGCGCGGACCCGCGCGCGCGCTCGCGGGCGGCGCGATCGAGGTGCGCACGCGCACGGGCGTCGTGCGCGCGGAAGCGGGCTCGATCGCGCGCGTGCGCGCCGAGCGCGAGGTGCTCGCCGAGTACGCGCAGCTCGCGCGCGGCATCGACGCGCGCGACTTCGTCCGGCGGATCTCGCTCTGCGCGTGGCTCGCCGAGGCCGGGCTCGGGAGCGAGCTCCTGCGCGAGCTCGACGTCGTGCTCACGGCCGACCCGGACCAGAAGCGCGCGCTCGATCTCGCGCGCGGAACGCTCGCGGCCGAGACGCTGCCCGCGCAAGAGGCCGATCCCGCGCGCGAACGCGCGCGCGCGTTGCGCGAAGCCGGTCGAGCGGCGCCCGCGACGCGCGAGGCGTGGATCGCGCGCATCGAGCGGCTCGTGCAGGACGACGCGGCCGCGCGCGAAGCACTGCGCGTGGCGCTCGTGGACGAGCTCGGCCAGGGCGTCGACCTGCGCCGGTTCTGTGCCGCGCGCGTCTTGCGTCGCGTGCTCCCCGGCGTCGCGACGGAGCGCCTCGAGGCGCTGGCGCTCGGCGACCGCTCGCGCGTCGCGCGCGCGGAAGCGCGGCGGGCCTTGCGCGACGCGCGCGATCCCGCGGTCGTGAAGCGCCTCGCCACGCGCGTCGAACAGGGGGCCTTGAAGGAGCGCATCGGCGCGATCGACACGCTGGCCGTCGTCGCCGACGCGGCCGCGGTGCCGGCCCTCGCGGCCAACCTCGCGCGCCTCGCGACGGCGAAACCCGCTGCGGCGGGCGCGGGCGGCGGCGGGACCCCGCGCTCGCACTTCTCGCTGCGCAGGCAGGTCGCCTACACGCAGGACTTCGACGTCGAGATCGCGCAGGCGGCGTCGATCGCCGATCCGATCGTCGCGTACGCCGAGGAAGGCGTCGTGCTCGACGTGTCGACCGCGACGTGGCAGCTCCCGGTCGTGATCGAGTACGAGAACGCGCTCACCTGCGGCGCGCTCGCGCGCATCGTCGGGGAGGGCGCGAAATGGAAGCCGGCGGAGTGGCTCGCGTGGTGGGAGAAGAACCGCGCGCGTTTCTCGACGACGAGCGGAGCGCGCTGAACGCCGCGCATCGGGGCTACGAGCGGCACGAGCCGATCGTCGTCACCGCGTCCCGTCGACGAGGAACGCGACCTCGCGCCACTTGCCCGCCGCGACGTCGACCGTCGCGATCCCGAGCTCCGCGACGGCGGGCGAATGGACGATCACCTCGTAGGAGCCCGGCGCGAGTCCGAAGATCTCGAAGGGCCCGGTACCGAGCTGGACGCGGCAGAATTCGCGCGCGTTCGGGTCGCGCGTCGGCTTGCGCAGGTCGATCACGGCCGGTCCCGCGTACGGCGTGCCGTCGACCTGCTGGAGCTCGATCACGACGCCGCCGAGCTTCGAGAAATCGACGACGAGCCGAGCGCGCGGGGCCTCGGCTCGTCCGACCTCGAACGATGCATCGCGCACCCACAGGCAGTCCGACAGCGCGATCCGCGCATTGGCCTGCACGCGGTAGAGGCCGGCCGGAAGGCCCTCGACGAGCGTGGGTTCGGTCGGCACGCGGCCGAACTGGAGCTTGACCGGCGAGCCTCGCTCCGACGAAAGCACCAGCTCGAACTCGGGCTGCGAGCGCGTGTGCGACAGCTCGCGCGCGGCGGGGAGACCGACCACCACGACCTCGAAGGCTCCGCGCGCGCTGGAGTCGGGACGGAGCGGGACCTTCTGCTCGGGCACGTCCTGGACGACCGGCAAGAGCAGCAATTCCGCGCTCGTCGCGACATAGCCGGGCAGATCGCAGTCGAGCAGGATGCGCGCATCGCCCGCCGCTTCGGCCTCGGGAGGCAGCGTGACGAAGCAATCGCGCACGCCGGGCCAGGCGTCGAGGACGTCGAGGGGCAGTCCAGCGAGGGCGAGGGTCTGTCGCGCGTCGAGCAGCTTCGCGCCGGGCACCAGCACCGTCAGCGTGTTCGTGACCCCCGGCAGGAGACTCTCCGGCAGCACGATCGGCTCGCCGGTCCGTGCGTCGACGAAGCGCGCGACGACGCCGAAGAGTGCCTGCACCTCGATCCGGAGCTCCCGACCATCGGCCGGGACGCTTTCGAGGCGCGTGGGCGTCGCGCAGCCTCGGCCGGCGGCGATCAAGTCGTAGAGGGCGCCCGCGCGCAGCCCACGGATCGAGAAGGTGCCGGCCGCGTCGGTGAGCACGGTCTGACCCCCGGGCAGCCGTTCCAGCGCCGCGGGCGGATCCAGTTGGGGGGCACGGAGCGACGTCCGCCAGAGCGCGATGCGGACCCCTGCTCCGGCGTCCTCGCCGTTGGGTAGCACGACGCGGCCGCGGAGGCTGCCTTCGCTCCCGAGCACCAGCGTGAGCTCGTCGCTCCTCCGAGTCGGGTCGATCCGGACCGAGACGGATTCACGGTCGGCGCAAGACCCCGTGAGCAACCCCGCCGCGCGCGCGAAGGCCGGCACGCGCAGGCGGCCCGTTGGATCCGAAACACCGAGGTCGCGCGGGAGCCCGTCCTTCGACCGCCATTCGACGCGGACGCCGGGGAGCGCGGCGCCGGCGGGATCGATCGTTCGAACCGTCAGACCGCCGATCGTGGGCGCGGGCTCGACCACGGCCGCGGGCGACACGGCGGCGCGCGCGTCGGCAGCGAGCGCGGTCCGTGCTTCCAAAGGAGCGGGGGCGGTCGTCACCGACTCGGTGCGCTCCACGGCGGGCTCACCCCGGCGCCGCGTGCCCACGGCAAAGGCGAGGACGATCAAGCACAAGACACCGACGACCAGGACGAGCCAACGGCGCTCGGACGACATGCTGGGCTCCTGCGTGCTCGGTGGGCGATGCCGCTCTGGTCTCGGGTCGCGTCGGGGGCTCGTGCGCACGGCTCGCCGACCCACGCGGATCGGGAAGTGCGCGCGTTCCTAGTCTTCAGTGCACTGGGCCCACGCCGTGTGCGGCTCGCCCCAGTTGCTCATGTCGATGATGTGGCACTCTCCGCCCGGACACATGAGGCCGCTGCAGGTGCCGACCGGAGTGACGTCGAACGTCCCCACGTCGAGGCCGATCGTGCAGCACGGATTGGGATTGCCGTTCCTGCAGGAGCACACGTACGCGTTCGTGCCGTGACCCGAGGGCACGGAGCGGGCGATGCAACCCGACAGGCACGGGTTCGAGCAGTTGATCACCGGGCTGCTGTAATCGAGGTGGTAGGGATCGATGGGGTCCTGGGGTGGGTAACCCGTCACCGAGCCCTGGCAGAACCCGCCGGCGTGGCCCTGCAGCACCGGGGCGGAGCGCAGGCTGGGGACGAGGACCGCGGCGCTCGCCGCGAGCAGCAGGATGCGTGCACGATTCATGGGAGCCTCCATCAGGCGGACGGGGGTCGTTCGGGACGCGGAAGCCGGTCCCACGACTGGACCCGCGGCGCCGTCACCCCGGTAGTGTGCGCGCCCGACGTTCCGTTGCCGAAAAGAGAGAAACACCCGGCGTGATGCCGCGCGGCGCCACGCCGCGGACGCTTGCTCCTGAACGAGTGAGCCGCGCTCGGGCCCCGCGGCTCAGAGCCGCGCCTTCAACTTCTCGAAGATCTTCTGCGACAGCGCCTCGTCGCCGAACGTGCCCACGCGGATCGCGACCGTGGACGTGCTCTCGGAGAGGCGCTGGATCGTGATCACGACCTCCTTGTCGAGCGCCGTGCGGCCGGTCACGCGGCCGTCGATGTCGGTCGCGCTCGCCTTGACCTCCTTGATGTCGAGGTCGCGCAGGCCCTTCTCGGCGGCGGCGGTCGCGGCCTTCGGGCTCGCGTCCACGTTGGCCTGGAACTCGCCGCGGAACCAGGCGTAGCCCGCGGCACCGCCGGCCGCGGCGGCGGCGACGATGCAGCTCGACGCGCCGAACGGCAGGACGGCGAGGGCGAGGACGAAGAGCGAACGACGGAGCGGGTGCGACATGGCGATGGACCTCGGGCGCGGTGCGCGCTGCGCGCACTCTAGAACGCGGCGCGGGCGCGAAGCCAGCACCGAGTCCGCCCGCTCCCGACTCCGCGCCCGAGCGAGGGCCCCCGCCGCCCGCACGCTCCAGCGCTCAGGTCGCCGCCGCCGGCTGCGGGACGCCGAAGCGCGCCTCGAGCAGGCCCTTGAAGCCCTGGAGCGCCGTGCGCTGCATGTAGAACTGCACGCCGCGCACGCCGCCGAGCTCCTCGCCGCCGCCCGCGCGACCTGGGCCGCCGTGCAGCATCCACGGGAGCGCCATGCCCGGCGCGAGCGCCTGCTCGACCGACTTGTCGTTGCCGATCCAGATGCGCCCCGTCCACGGCGCCGCGGCGAGGACGTAGGCCTCGACCCACGCGTCGTCGTTCGAGTAGCAACTCGACACGAGCCCGCCCGCGCCCTTCTGCACGATGCGCGCGGCCTCGAGCGCGTCGCCCGAGTACGGGACGATCGTGGAGCACGGCCCGAACACCTCGTCCGAGTGCACGATCGCCGCGTCGCCGTCCTTCGCGACGAGCAGCGTGGGCGCCACGTAGAAGCCGCGCTCGAAGAGCTTCTGCGTGCCGCCGGTGATCGTCTGAGCGACGGTCTGGAGTCGCTCGATGCCCTTCCGCACGTCGTCGCCCTGCGCGCGCGACGCGACCGGGCCCATGCGCGTCGTGCTCGCGGACGGATCGCCGACCTGGATGCGCGCGAGCTCGGCCTTCAGGTCGGCCGCGACCTCGGCGACGCGCTCCCTCGGCACGAGGATGCGCCGCACCGCGGTGCACTTCTGCCCCGTTTTCTGCGTGAGGTCGAGCACGACGTTCGCGAGGAACGCGTTGTAGGTCGGCCCGCCCGCCTCGACGTCGGGCGCCAGCACCGCGGCGTTCAGCGAGTCGGCCTCGATGTTCACGCGCACGTTCTGCTTCACGAGGTTGGGCGTCGCCTTGAGCTTCGCTCCGGTGCCCGACGAACCCGTGAACGCGAGCGCGTCCATCGGCCCGAGGTGATCGAGGAGGTCGCCGGTCGAGCCCGCGACGAACTGGTAGGCGCCCTGCGGCAGGAGCTCCTTCTCGACGATCAGCTGCGCGATCCTCCACGCGAGCAGCGCCGTCGGCGTGCCGGGCTTCTCGATCACGGGCACGCCCGCGACGAAGGCACACGCCATCTTCTCGAGCATCCCCCACGCGGGGAAGTTGAACGCGTTGACGTGCACCGCGACGCCCGGGCGCGACGTCCACACGTGCTGGCCCCAAAAGCGCGCGGTGCGGCCGAGCTGCAGGCCTTCGCCGTCGACGAGGTAGGGTTTGGGCGGGAGCTTCGACGCGAGCTCGGCGTACGCCATCAGCGTGCCGGTCGCGCCGTCGATGTCGAACTTCGCGTCGCCGCGCGTCGTGCCGCCGTTCTGGACGGAGACGGTGATCAGCTCCTCGCGCTTCTCGTGGAGCGCTCCGGAGAGCGCCTTCAGGAGCGCGCCGCGCTCGGCGAACGAGCGCTTCTGGAGCGCGGGGACGCCGTGCTCGCGGGCGTGGCGCACGACGGCCGCGAACTCGATCCCGCCGGAACGCACCTCGGCGACCTGCGCCTCCGTGTGCGGGTCGTGGAGCGGCGTGGGAGCGCCGGTGCCGGTGTGCCAGCGGCCGAGAACGTAACTCTGGAGGGTCGTCATGGAGGGGCTCCCGCAAGAAAGGTGGCCGAGCACTCTAAGGATTGCGGCGCGGCCCGGCGAGCGGTCGGCCGATTCGCCAAGAGCCGCGAGCTCGCGCAGAATGCGGACGCGCGCCGAGCGCAGAAGGGCTCCGCGCTCCCGAGCCGAGGAGCGCGCTCCCCGCCCGCCTCGAACCCGCTCCCGAAGAGTCCCCCATGCCGGCCGTCCTCCACGCTCCCATGTTCGGTTTCACGTGCCTCGCGTTCCTGATGGTCTGCGTCGTGCTCGCGATCGCGACCTTGCTCGTGTTCAAGAGCGGCGAGAAGGGCACGACCAAACTCGGCGGCTTCGCGGGCTGCATGATCGGCCTCGGGCTCGTCGTGATCGCGGGCTGCATGGTGGCCGGCACGCTGGTGGTGATGACGCTGGGCCTCTGGAACGAAGCCGTGCGGCGCGGGCCGGTGAAGTCCTTCGAGTTCCACTTCGACGACGGCGCGCGCATGCACGGTTCGCAGACGGAGAAGACGGAGCGCGACGAGCCGCGCGAGCTCTCCGCGGAAGACCTCGAAGCCGGGCACGAGCTCACGGGCGGCATGGACGCCCCGCCCGTCGGCCGGGGCCGGATCGAAATCGTCGTGGTCCTGCGCAACGCGGGCGCGGCGCAGGAGGTCATCGGCTGGGTGCGCGACCACGTCGAGGCCGACCTCGCGACGGAGTGGGACACGGTGACCACCGACGAAGGCGAGTTCTCGCGCGTCACCTTTTCCGCCGAGCTCGACACGCGCGAGATCGAGCGCGTGAAACGCGACCTCCAGCACGACTTCCCCGGTTTCGAGCTCCCGACCGGCGGCAAGATCGAGCTGCGCGAGCCGGGCGGTTGACGCCCAGCCGATCGCTGCGGGAGGAGGATCTCCATCCCCCGGTTCAGTCCGCGGACCCGCGACGCGGTGGGCCCTCGAACGCGCGCACGATCTTGCCGCTCACGTGTACGAGGTGACCGCTCCCTGGGCAAGCGGTCTCCAGCACCTCCAGCATCGAGTCCATCGCCGTCGAGAGCCGCGAGTGTTTCGCGCCGAGTCGCAGGCTCGACCACCCGGGTCCGAGGAAGAACACGACGGTCGAGCGCCGCATCCAGAGCTCGCGTTGTCGCGGCTTGCGCCGGATGCCGTGGTCGTTCGTGAGCACGCACCAACCGCCTTCCGAGTCGAGGATGGGAAGCCAGACCTCGTCCGCAGCCTCCGCGGCGAAGCGCTCGCGCAAGTGGACGACGCGATGGCCGTCCTCCTCCAACAGACGTGCAGCGCCCGCGCGTGCCTGGGTGAGAGGCAGTTGTCGATGAACAGCCTCACGCCGCGACGTGGCGTTCGAAGCGCAGGGCGTCTTCGAGCGCCGCGCGGCTGACCTCGAACCAGCGCGCCACTTGGACCCTCGAATCGCCCGCGCGCACGGCCTCGGCGAGCACGCGTGTCGGCACGCCCTCGCGAGCGACGATGGGCTGGCCGTAGGAGCGGCGCGGATCGACGAGCACCTGGCACCCCGGCCCCATCGGCCACCAGCGCGCCGGGAGCTCGTCCGCGCCGAACTCGACCTGGACCACGAGCCGGTGCATGAGCTCGTCGAAGTACGACTGGCCGGTGCACAGGTCCGCGGGACCACCGCCGCGGCGCAGGGCCTCGGCCTCGGCGAAGATGCGCGAGCCGTCCGTCGAGAACGCATGCGTGCTGAAGGGGAACGGATGACCGACCAGTCGCTCCGCCACTCGATGCGCGCGACGAACGACCGGCCAGGAGACACCGCGTTCGAGGAAGGCGGTCACGACGCGCAACTCCATCAGGTCGCGGAAGCCGAGCTCTCCTGGTCCGGTACGCGGCCCGAGTTCGGGCCGCCAGACGGGAGGACTGTGGTGCCTGCCCGACTGCGTCTCGAAGGCGTAGCCGCGAATCCACCGGCGGACGCGAGCCGGCGCCACACCGACGAGGTGCGCGGCTTCCGGGATCGTGTAGGTCCCGAGGCCGAGCGTCGCGGGTGTCGTCTTCGCCATGCGGGAGCCTCCGTCGGCGACTGTAGTCGCGATGCCCAGGCCGGGCAAGTCGGCCTGGCTCGACTCCACGCCGTGCGCCCGAAGCATCGGACCCAGGCGAAGGGAGGCCCAGTGCGAGTGCATCCGCTGGAGGACGGCGCTACCTTCCTCCGCGGATGAGCGCGCTCCCCCCCGCCGCACGTTGGTTGCCCGAGAAGACCTTCGAGGGACAGGTGGCCGTCGTCACCGGCGGCGGCACGGGCCGTGGGCTCGAGGTGAGTCGCGGGCTCGCGGCGCTCGGCGCGACGGTCGTGATCGCGTCGCGCAGCGCGGAGCACCACCAGCCGCTGCTCGAGGAGGCGCGCGCGCGCGGCTGGACGTGCGCGGCGCGCGTGCTCGACGTGCGCGAGCCGAAGCTCGTGCGCGAATGCGCGGAGAGCGTCGTCACGGCGCACGGAAAGGTGGACATCCTCGTCAACAACGCCGCGGGCAACTTCGTGTGCCCCGCCGAGCGCCTCTCGTCCAACGCATGGCGCGCCGTGCTCGGCATCGTGCTCGACGGGACGTTCTACTGCTCGCAGTCCTTCGGCAAGGCGATGATCGCGCGCGGCGCGGGCCAGATGCTCAACGTCGTCGCGACGTACGCGTGGACCGGCATGCCGGGCGTCGTGCACTCGGCGAGCGCGAAGGCGGGCGTGCTCGCGATGACGCGCTCGCTCGCCGCGGAGTGGGCGCGCTTCGGCGTGCGCTGCAACGCGATCGCGCCGGGGCCGTTCCACTCGCAGGGCGCGCAGCAGAACCTGTGGCCCGACGCCGACGCCGAGCGCAAGCTGCGCGAGAAGATCCCCCTCGGCCGCTTCGCGACGGCGGAGGAGGTCGCGGCGCAGTGTCTGCACCTCTTGTCGCCGGCGAGCGCGTACTTGACCGGCGAGTGCCTCGTGGTGGACGGCGGCGCGACGCTCGGGAGCTCGATGTGGGCGCCGGGGACGCGCTTCACGAAGAAGCGCGGGGCCGAGTCCGACGCGGGCTTCGACGCGGGCGAGTCCGCGGCGGCGGGATGAGCGCATGAGCGAGCTCCCCTCGCGCGACGGCTTCGAGACGGAGCGGCCGAACCCGAACTCGGCAGAGCTCGACACGCTCTCGATCGAGGACGCCTTCGACGTCGTGAACGCGGAGGACCGCACGATCGCCGAGGCAGTCCTTCGCGCGAAGCCCGCGATCGTGCGGGCGATCGAGCTCGTGAGCGCGCGCCTCGCGCGCGGCGGTCGGCTCGTCTACGTCGGCGCCGGCACGTCGGGGCGGCTCGGCGTGCTCGACGCGGTCGAGTGCCCGCCCACGTTTCGCACCGATCCCGCGCTCGTCCAGGGCGTGATCGCGGGCGGACTCGCGGCGCTCACGAGCGCCGTCGAAGGCGCCGAGGACGACCGCGCGGCCGGCGCGCGCGCGATGGACGAACGCGCGATCGGAGCAAAGGACGTCGTGCTCGGCATCCCGGCCGGCGGGACGACGCCGTTCGAGCATGCGGCCCTCGCACGAGCGACAGAACGGGGCGCGGCGACGGTGTTCCTCGCGTGCGTGCCGGAGGAGCAGGCGCCGGACGACGCCGACGTCTCGATCCGCGTGGTCACGGGGCCCGAAGTGCTCGCGGGCTCGACGCGCATGAAGGCCGGCACGGCGACGAAGCTCGTGCTCAACACACTGAGCACGCTCGTGATGGTGCGCCTCGGCAAGGTGCACGGGAACCTGATGGTCGACGTCAACACGCGCGGCAACGCGAAGCTGTGGCAGCGCGGCGTCGGGCTCGTCGCGCGCATCGCCGAGGTGGAGCGCGCGCGCGCCGACGAGCTCCTCTCCGCCGCGGACGGCGACGTGAAGGTGGCCGTGGTCATGGCCCGCCGCGCGTGCGACGCCGGAGCGGCGCGGACGCGGCTCGCAGCCACGGGTGGCCGCCTTCGCGAGGCCATGGCCTGAAACGACCGCTTTCTCCTTCTGGGAAGGCGAATTCGGGCTCGTTTTCTCCTTCCAGGAAGGAGAAAACTGCGACTTCGTATGCGGCGCTCGCCGCCGCGCCGGTCAGAGCCCGACCGTGATGCCCCCGCCGGGTTCGAGCTCGAGCGCCAGCGTACGCACGACCACGCCGTCGCGCAGGAGCTCGAGCGCGCGCACGCACTCGGGGTCGAGGTGCTCGAGCACGGCGAGACCATCGGCTGCGTCGCAGGGCGTCGTCGCGTAGGCACCGGCGAGGCCCACGCCGGCCGCGCGCGTCGCGCGCACGCTCCACGCGCTCGACGCGGCGTCCTCGGGGAGCTGGACGATCACCTCCACGCGCGCGCTCTCGTGGAGCTCGACGTCGTGCGCCTCCGGAGAATCGGTGAGCCGCGCCGCGCCGCACCACGCGCCGTCGCTCGAGCGGAACTCGGCCCATGCGCCGCCGCGCGGGAGCTTCGGCGCGACCGGGTAGCGCACGAACGCGGGGCGCTCGTCCTCCTCTCGGTGCACGGGCTGCCACTCCGCGAACGGGTTGCCGCTCCCCTCCCAGCCGGGCCACGGCTCGGCGCCGACGAGGCGCACCTCGACGCCGCCGCCGTCGTGCTCCTGCAGAGTACGCACGGGCTTCCCGAGGGCCTGCTCGACCTGCGCCTGCGAAAAGCGGAAACGCCAGGTCGGACCCATCGCGGCGAGGAGCACGAGCTCCGGCGCGCCGGCGCGCGCGCGCTCGACCTTTCCATCGCGCGGCTCGACGGCGATGCGGCGCTCCTCGCTCCCGTCGTGCACCGTCCATTCGATCGGACCGGCGGGGAAGATCGTGGAGCTCGCGAAGCGGCCGTCGTCGTCGGTCGTCAGGCTCTCCACCCAGTCGCGCGCGCCGCGCAGCTCGAGCGTGAGCTCGGGCACCGGCGCCTGCGTGCGCGCGTCGAGCACGCGGCCCGTCACGCGGCTCCCCGGCGCGAGGTCGAGGCGCCATTCGATCGCGTCGCGGCACGCGGAGCCCGCTTCGGGGAAGGTCCAGGTCGCGTCCTCGACCCAGTCGTCGTCGCGCGGGACGAATTCGAGCTCGACGTCGAGCTCCTCCGGGCAGTCGAAGCGGAAACGGCCCTGGTCGTCGGTGTTCGTCGTGGCAAGCGTGCGCAGGGGTGGGGGGAGGCGTGTGCCCACGGGCCACGCGAGCGTCGGCCGTCCGCCGTCGAAGCCGCTGATCGAGAACGACGTGCCCGCGGCGTCCTGAAGCACCAGTTCGCTCGCGGTGAGGAACTGCCCACGTTCGATCGACTGCTGGATGAGCAAGCGCGAAAGATCCTGTGCGACATGAGAGCGCTGAACGACGAGCGCCTCGCCGTCGCCGACGTTCGCACGAAGCTGCCCCAGCGCCGCGATGTGCACTCGGGCCGCGAGGAACTCCCCTTGCGCGACTTCGACGTCGAACGGGGGAGCGACCGATTCCTGCCCCGGTGCCGCCGACACCACGCCGACCGCCGAGACCTCGACCCCCGGTTCGGTCTCGGACTGGCGCGGTGGAGCGGGTTCGTTCGCTGCCCGCAGCGCGTCGTGCCGAACCCGCACCTCGTGCATGAAGCGGGTCAGCTTCACCGCCGTTTCGCGGCGCTGCTCGACGCTGTCCGTGCCGTCGGGTCCCGGAAGACCGGTGAACACGACCGCGGGATCGCTCGAGCCTGTCGCAAGGCGCCCCTGGAGGAGTTGCGCAAGACGGCCCGCGTCGCCGAGACGCGCGTCCACGGACGGCCGCTTGCGCGCGCGCAGCTCGATCGTCCGCCCGGCGAGCGGCAGCCCGGTCGTCGCGTCGATCAACCGCCCGCGCACCTCGGGCGTCCGCGCCACGCGCTCTTCGCCTTGGGGCGCACGCTCCTCCTCGATCGCGGTCGCGGAGGGGGCGGAAGTGCGCGCGCTCGTGACCCCCTCGGTCGCGGTCCCGGCCGCGACGCTCGCCTTCGGCGCGGTCTCCGGCGCGCGCAGCGCGAACCAGAGCACGAGGAGCGCGAGCACGCTGCCCGCCGCCGCCACGCCGAGGAACCTCGCCCGCGTCCGCACCGCCGCACCTCCGTAGAAAGCGCGCGCCGCGGACGCCCCTCTCGGCCTGCCTCGCGAGGGACGGTCGGCGCGCGAACGCGCTCGATGCTACTCCCCTTCCGCGGAACGGCCAAGGAGCGCGGTGCGCGCGCTCATCCCACGGGCCCGTAGTGCCGCAGTCCGCGGAACGCCCGCTCGAGCTCCGCGCGGAAATCGGGATGCGCGATGGAGATCAGGAGCTCGCCGCGCTCGCGCAGCGTCCGGCCGAAGAGGTTCACCGCGCCGTGCTCGGTCACGACCCAGTGCACGTGCCCGCGCGTCGTCACGACGCCCGCGCCGGTCGCGAGCTCGGGCACGATGCGCGACACCGTGCCGTTCGCCGCGGTCGAGGGGAACGCGATCACCGGCCGGCCGCCCTTGGACAGCGCCGCGCCGTGGATGAAGTCCATCTGCCCGCCGATGCCCGAGAAGATCCGGTGCCCGATCGAGTCGGCGCACACCTGCCCCGTCAGGTCGACCTGCAGCGCGGAGTTGATCGCCACGACGCGGTCGTTCCTGCGGATCATCGCCGTGTCGTTGGTGCGGTCGCACGGATGGAACTCGACCAGCGGGTTGTCGTCGACGAAGTCGAAGAGTCGCCGCGTGCCGATCACGAAGCTCGTCACGCTGCGTCCGGGGTGCACGGCCTTGTAGCGGTTCGTGACCGCGCCGGCCTCGACGAGGTCGACGACGCGGTCGGAGAACATCTCCGTGTGGATGCCGAGGTCGCGCTTCTCCTTCAGCCGCGCGAGCACCGCGTCGGGGATCGCGCCGATGCCCATCTGGAGCGTCGCGCGGTCCTCGACGAGGCCGGCGACGAGCTCGCCGATGCGCGCGACGGCCTCCGTCTCGGGCTCGGAGGCATGCTCGTGGAGCGGCCGGTCCGTCGCGACGCACGCACGCAGGCTGGCGAAGGGCACGACGCAGTTGCCGTGCGTGCGCGGCATGCGCGCGTTGACCTCCGCGATCACCATCGTCGCGGCGTCCGCGGCGGCGCGCGCCGCGTCGACGGAGACGCCGAGCGAGCACAGTCCGTGCGCGTCGGGCGGCGTGAGCTGGAGCAGCGCCGCGTCGAGCCGGATGCGGCCCGACGCGAAGAGGCCGGGCACGTCGGAGAGGAACACCGGGACGAAGTCGGCGCGGCCCTCCTCCACCGCCTTGCGCACCGGCGGGCCCGTGAAGAGCGAGACGGAGCGGAAACGACCTTCGTGCTCGGGCGCCACGAACGGCGCGGGCCCCATCGTGTGCAGGTGGTAGAGCGTGACGCCCTCGAGGTCGTGCCGCCGCGCCAGCGCCTCGACGAGCGGTGTCGGCGTCGCGCAACCGCCGTGGAGGAAGACGTTCATGCCGCTGGCCACGTGCGCGACGGCTTCGTCGGCGGAGACGGCGGAGTCCGACCAGGTGCGCGGAGTGCGGGAGCTCATGGGGAGCCGCGTAGTGTAGCGGCGCGGCTCCGCTCCCGTTCCCTCCCGCCTACGGCGCGCTACGCAATGGGCGGCATGTCGGGCGTGCCGATCGACCCCTAACGTGCTCACGTCGATCGCTCGCTCCCCCCTCTCCCATCGGAGTACGAACCATGTTGATCCCGCTGTGGATCCTCCTCATCGAAGGTGCCGTCGCCGCCACGCCGGCGCCGGCGGCCCAGACCGGCGCGCTCCAAAAACTCAGCGACGAGTCGCGCGCCTGCATCGTCTGCCACAAACGCGAGAACCCCGGCATCTACGCCCAGTGGGGCAGTAGCAAGCACTACCGCGGCAACGTCGGTTGCTACGAGTGCCACGCCGCCAAGGAAGGCGAACCGGACGCCTTCGAGCACGGCAACACGTGGATCTCGACCATCGTCAGCCCCAAGGACTGCGCGAAGTGCCACGACCGCGAAGTGACCGAGTACGTGAACTCGCACCACGCCAAGGGCGCGCGCATCCTCGGCTCGCTCGACAACGTGCTCGCCGAAGTCGTCGAGGGCAACAGCAAGTTCGTGACGCCCTCCTTCCCGCACGGGAACTCGGCGGCGGCGGTGAACGGCTGCTGGCAGTGCCACGGGTCCGAGGTCAAGGTGCTGCCGGGCGGCGGCCTCGACCCCGCGACGTGGCCGAACAGCGGCATCGGCCGCATCAACCCCGACGGCTCCGAGGGCTCGTGCTCGGCGTGCCACCAGCGCCACGAGTTCTCAGCGGCGCAGGCGCGCCACCCCGACACGTGCGGTAAGTGCCACCTCGGTCCCGATCACCCGCAGAAGGAGATCTACGAGGAGTCGAAGCACGGCATCGCGTTCTTCTCGCACGAGGCCGAGATGAACCTCGACTCCGAGAAGTGGATCGCGGGCGAGGACTACTTCACCGGCCCCACGTGCGCGAGCTGCCACATGTCGGCCACGCGCGCGCAGCCGGTGACGCACGACATCGGGATGCGCATCAGCTGGAACAACCGCCCGGCGGTCTCCGTCCGGCCCGAGGTCGCGGACGCGAAGATGAACCTGCCCGGGAAGGACGTCGGCTGGGAGAAGCGCCGCGGGAACATGCAGGAAGTGTGCGGCGCGTGCCACAACAAGAACTGGGTCGAGAACTTCTACGTGCAGTACGACGGGCTGGTCACGCTCTACAACGACAAGTACGCGAAGCCCGGGCTCGCGCTGTACGAGCTGACGAAGCCCCTCAAGCGTCCGGTCGAATTCTCGAACCCGATCGACTTCACCTGGTACGAGCTCTGGCATCACGAGGGTCGGCGTGCGCGCCATGCCGCGGCGATGATGGGCCCGGATTACACGCACTGGCACGGGACGTACGAGATCGCGCGCAACTTCTACTCGAAGTACGTGCCCGAGATCGAAGAGCTGATCGCGAAGCACGCCGACTCGAAGGACCCGGCGAAGGTCGAGGCCGCGAAGAAGCTCCAGGCGAAGCTCGACGAGGTCCTGAACAGCGACGACCACAAGTGGTACCTCGGCAAGATGGACCCCGAGGAGGCCGCGCGCCGCAAGAAGGCGCAGGACGAATTCAAGAAGCGCTACGAGAAGTAGCGCGCTCCCGATCACACGATCGAAGCGGCCGTCGCGCGCGTGCGCGGCGGCCGCGCTCGTTCCGGAGCGCGCTCCGCCGCACGCACGGGGCGACCGTGCATGCGTTCGGGAGACGCGCCGTTCGACGCGCGCTTCACGGCGCGGCCGCGGCGAGCTCCTCGCGCACGCGCCGCAGGAAGGACTCCCAGTCGAACGCGGGGCCGGGGTCCTGCTTGTTCGCCTGCACGTGGTAGTGGCCGAGGATGCCGTGGAAGCGCTCCCACTCGGCATCGGAGAGCACGTGGCTCACCACGTCGCCGCGCGCGTCGCGCGGTGCGTCGGGTTGAATGCGCGGCAGCGCCGTGCACAGCGCGGCGGCGAGCTTCGCGAGCGAAGCGTACTGCTCCGGCGTGTAGTCGTACTGGTGATAGCGCGTCTTCTGGATCGTGCCGAGGACGAGCCCGTCGCGCGCGGGCCGCCCGACGAAGCCCTCGGTGCGCACGCCGCCGCCCTTCAATCGATCGGGGAGATGCAGGTACGTCCCCGCGGCGTCGCGCGCGTACCACTCGGCGAACACGGAGGCGTCCTTCTTCTCGTACGCGCCCATGTTCGCGATCTCGACCCCGACGGAGCGCGGGTTCGACTTCGTCGCGTGCCACGCCGTGTCGGCGAGATCCATCGTCTGGTAGATCGTCCCGTCGACGTCGAGCAGGAAGTGCACCGAGAGCCCGCGGTCGCGCAGCACCTTGTGGCACGTGCGCGACACGCCGCACACGTCGTAGTGCAGCACGAACTGGTCGACGACCGCCGCGAGCGACGCGCGGTCGCGCGAACCGGGCGCGACGAGCACTTCGAGCATCCCGTCGCCGATCTTCCGCGAGCGCCCGGGCTCGTACGCGAGCACCATCGGCGGCGCTTCGCCCGATTTCGGGTCCGGCTTCGCCTTGGGATCGGGCACGAGGTGGTAGCCGTCGTAGCCTGGGAACTGCGTCCACAGGACGACCGGCGCGCCGACGTGGAAGCGCTCGCCGCACACGACGATCTCGTCGCCGGTCTTCGGCGTGAAGGTCGTCGAAGCGCCGGAAGCGCTCGGCACGATCGGGACGTTGCGGCAGGCGGCGAGGAACGCGAACAACGCGAGGAGGAGGGCGATGCGCACGCCGCGAGCATCCGATGTCGACGCCCGCGGCGCAAGGTCGAGCGAAGCCGCGCCAACGCCGCGCCGTTCGACGGCGTAGATGTCAGCGAACACCGCCGCGGAGGCACGACCGCGCGTCGCATCGCCGGGGAACTACGCCAGCGTTCGGCC
>JACRIO010000130.1 GCA_016220035.1 Planctomycetota bacterium
CGTGCCGACGTCCTCGAGTCTGCCTTCTCTGCCGTGCATGGCGGGTTCAGCTCGCCGCCGGTTCCTTCCCCGGCCCGTTCGTCGCGACGGGCTCGTCGAGACCGCGCTCGCCCGCCCGTTCCCCGCCCATGGAGCGCAGGATCTCGTCGAGCACCGTGCGGCCCGTTTGACCCTCCGCGATCGCCTCGTACTTGAGGCGCATGCGGTGGAGCATGACGTCCTCGGCGAGCGCGAAGAGGTCCTCGGGGATGACGTAGTGCCGCCCGTGGATGAGCGCGCGCGCCCGCGACGCCTTCACGAGCGAGATCCCCGCGCGCGGGCTGCAGCCGAGCTCGACGGCGGGGTGCTGGCGCGTGCGGTTGACGGCCTCGACGACGTGCTCGACGAAGGTCTCGCTGACGTGCACCTGGTGCACCGCTTCCATCGCGGCGACGAGCTCGCCGCTCGAGCCCACCGGCTCCTTCTTCAAGACGTCGAACTCGGTGCGCGCGATGGCGCCCTTGTCCGCGCGCTCGATGCCGAGCGCCGCGTTGCGCACGAGGATCTCGCGCTCCTCGTCGGGCGTCGGATAGCCGAGGCGGTGCACGAGCATGAAGCGGTCGAGCTGCGCTTCCGGGAGCTCGAAGGTGCCCGTCTGCTCGATCGGGTTCTGCGTCGCGATCACGAGGAACGGCGCCGGCAGCTTGAAGGTCTCGTTGCCGAGCGTGACCTTGCGCTCCTGCATCGCCTCGAGCAGGGCACCCTGCACCTTCGGCGCGGCGCGGTTGATCTCGTCGGCGAGCAGCAAGTTCGTGAAGACCGGGCCCCGGCGCACGCGGAACTCGCCCGTGCGCGGGTCGAGCACCTCCGAGCCGAGGATGTCCGACGGCAGGAGGTCGATCGTGAACTGCACGCGCGCGAACTCGAGGTCGATCGAGCGCGAGAGGACGGACACGAGGAGCGTCTTCGCGAGCCCGGGCACGCCTTGTAGGAGCACGTGGCCGCCGGTGAAGAGCGCGATCAGCAGGCGCTCGACGACGAGCTCCTGCCCGACGACCACCGTGCCGACGCGCTCGCGCACGGCATTCAGGAAGGCCTGGTTCTGGCGGAAGTCCTCGACGGAAAGCTTGGAGGCGAGCGGTTGCGGCATGTTTCGGTCGGCCGTGAGCGGTGGAACGGACGGAACGCGGCCCCCCTATCCACGAAGCCCGCGCGAGTTGCGCGCCCGGGACGCCGGAGGCCGCGCCATCTTCCGGATCGTCGCGATCCCTGCCAACTGCGCAGGCGGATTCGAGCGGCGGCGCGAGCGTGGCCCCCGGCCGCGCCGCTCCCGCGCGAGGACTTCCAGCGCCTGGAGCGGACCCCGACAGGCTGCAACACAGGGGCGGGCAGCGGCCGTTGGGTGCACCCCCATTGCTCTCTCCGTCGTCGACGGAGTCGCTCATGCACTCGTTCTCCCGCGCCTCGATCGCCGCCCTCGCCCGCCTTCAAGACCTCGCGCGGTGGCGCGACAACGCCTGGTCGCCGTTTTCCGCGGGTCCCATTCCGAACGGTGCCGTGCGCGCGCTCGCGCGCTTCGACGACGGACTGGGCGGCGGGCCCGATCTGTACCTGGGCGGCGAGTTCACGTCGATCGGTGGACGCGTGTCGATGGGCGTCGCCGCGTGGCGCGGCTGCGACGACCCAGGCGTTCCGTTCTGTTTCGGAGACGGATCGGGGAGCGCGTGCCCGTGCGGCAACACGGGTGCGATCGGCCACGGCTGCGCGAACTCCGCGAACGCGAACGATGCCTTGCTCACCGCGACCGGCGCGGCGTCGCTCGCGAACGACACGCTCGTGCTCGACGGCACCGGCATGCCGGCCGCGGCGCCGGCGTTCTGTCCGCCCGAGTTCGCCAACTGGTCGAACGGATTCCGCGCGACCTGGTACCCGTGAGGGCGCTCGAGTTCCGCTCGCGACGGAGCCTGAATTCGGACTGAAGATCGCGCGCACGGCCGCTCCTTGCGGAACAATCGTGTCGGTCGCATCGCCCTACCGGCGCACGAACCGCGCTTCGCGGCGCACGAACACGCCGCGAAGCGAGCACGAGAGGACCCCGACCGTCATGCAACTCCCCCCCACGTCGAGCCTGTGCGCCGCGCTGGCGCTCGTCCTCGTTCCGATCGCGAGCGCGCAGACCGCCTACGTCGAATTCGAAGGGCCGCAGACCCACCCCGTGCGCCTCGCGCCGGACGGCTCGCGGCTCTTCGCGGCGAACACGGCCGCGGACCGGTTGTCGGTCTTCTCGCTCGCGAACCCGGCGAGCCCCGTGCTGGTGGCCGAGATCCCGGTCGGCCTGCAACCCATCGCGGTGAACGCGCGCACGAGCGACGAAGTGTGGGTCGTCAACCACCTCTCCGACAGCGTGAGCATCGTGTCCGTCGCGCAGGGCATCGTCACGGACACGCTGCGCGTCGCGGACGAACCCGGCGACGTCGTGTTCGCGGGGTCGCCGCAGCGCGCGTTCGTCACGGCCGCGCGCTCGAACCAGGTGCGCGTCTTCGACGTGACCACGCATGCGCAGCTCGCTTCGATCGCGCTCTCCGGCAACCATCCGCGCGCGCTGGCCGTCAGCGCGGACGGCTCGAAGGTCTACACCGCGTTCCTGCTCTCCGGAAACCGCACGACGTGCGTGCCGCGAGCCTCCGCTCCGCCGCAACCGCCGCCCACGAACCCGTTGCTCCCCGCTCCGCCGCAGGTCGGGCTCATCGTCGACGCGACCGACCCCGCGTGGAGTCCGGCGGTCATCCGGTACACGGTCCTCGACCACGACGTCGCGGAGATCGACGCGAACACGCTGACGCTCGTCCGCTACTTCGACCGCACGGGAACGACCAACTTCGACGTCGCGGTGCAGCCGGGCACGGGTGACGTGTGGGTGGCGAACACGGACGCGCGCAACCTGGTGCGTTTCGAGACGGCGCTGCGCGGGCACACCGTGGACAACCGGATCACGCGTGTGACGACCGGAGCGACGCCCGCGATCACGGCGGTCGATCTGAACCCCGGTGTGAACTACGCCGTGCTGCCCAACCCGGCCGCGACGGCGACGGCGCTCTCGCAGCCGACTGCGATCGCCTTCGAGGCGTCCGGCGCGGCGTGGGTCGCTTCGTTCGGCACCGATCGCGTCGCGCGGCTCGACGCGAGCGGCAACGTGCTCGCGCGCGTGCAGATCGGACCGGTGACCGGCGTCGATTCGCGCAACCTCCGCGGCCCGCGCGGGCTCGCGCTCCACGCGAGCGGCGCCTGGCTCTACGTGCAGAACCGCGTCGCGAACACGCTCTCGGTCGTCGACACGGCGGCGCTCGCCGAGGTGCGCGAGCTCGCGATCGGCGCGTACGATCCGACGCCGCTCGCGGTGCGCGAAGGCCGCGGCTTCCTGTACGACGCCAAGCTCTCGGGCAACGGCACGAACTCCTGCGCGAGCTGCCACATCGACGGCGACACCGACGCGATCGCGTGGGACCTCGGCAACCCGGGCGGCAGCATGACCACCGTCACCGACCCGCAGACCGGCGCCACGTTCCAGATGCACCCGATGAAGGGCCCGATGGTGACGCAGGTGCTCCGCGGCCTCGCGGGCATGGCGCCTTACCACTGGCGCGGCGACAAGGCCGACTTGAACGCCTTCAACGCGGCCTTCGACGGCCTCATGGGCGGGAGCCAGGTCCCCGCGGCGGACATGCAGGCGTTCTCCGACTTCATGAGCGCGGTCGCGTTCGAGGGCAACCCCAACCAGAACCTCGACCGCACGCTGCCCGCGGCGCTCGCCGGCTTCAATCCGCAGACCGGTCTCGTGCAGTACAACCAGACGCCGAGCCCGATCGGCGGCCCGGCGTGCGGGTCGTGCCATCCGCAAGCCGGCGCGCCGTTCCCGCGCATCGTGCAGAACCCGCCCGCCGGTTCGATCGTGGCGAAGGCGATGCCCATGCGCGATTTCTACCGGCGTTGGCTGCTCTACCGCACGACGCTCAACGCGCAGAACCTCCAGGGCTACGGCTTCGAGCACGACGGCACGCTCGACGAGATCTCCGCGTTCGCCCAGTTGAACAACATCCGCGCGTTCTTCGCGTGCATGGACACGACCACGGCGCCGATCGTCGGCTACACGCGCACGATCTCGTCCTCGAACGCCGGCTCGGCGTCGATCGTGAACGACGTGAACCTCTTCGTGGCGCGCACCGCGGCGCTCGACTGCGATCTCGTCGGCAAGGGCGTCGTCGACGGGCTCCTGCGCGGTCTCCTGTACGACCGGACGTCGGGGCTGTTCACCACCGACCGCACCGGCGTGGGCCCGTTCACCTGGGCGCAGCTCCAGGGCCGCGCGCTCGCCGGCAACGCGACGTTCAGCTTGATCGCGGTTCCACCGGGCTCCGGGACGCGTATCGGCGTCGATCGCGACCTCGACCTGGTGCTCGACGCCGACGAACTGCCGGCGACGCCGCTCGGGACGAGCTTCTGCTCCGGTGACGGCACGCTCGCGACGCCGGGCCCGTGCGGGAACGTCGGGGCGAGCGGCCGCGGCTGCGCGAACTCCGCCGAGTCGCAGGGAGCGTTGCTCGCCGCCTTCGGCGCGACGAGCCCCGAGACCGCCGTGCTCGTCGCGTCGGGCATGCCCGCGACGTCGAGCGCCATCTACCTGAAGGGCGACGCCGACAACGGGGCGGGTGCCGTGTTCGGCGACGGCGTGCGCTGCGTCGACGGGATCCTGATCCGGCTGCGCACGCGCTTCAACTTGGCGGGCACATCGCGCTTCCCCGAAGGCGGCGAGGTCACGCTCTCGACGCGCGGCGCGACGCCGCCCGGGAGCGGCTTCACGGCGTACTACCAGACGTACTACCGGAACGCGTCGAGCAGCTTCTGTCCGCCCGAGACCTTCAACGTCTCGAACGGCGTGTTCATCGTCTGGTAAACGGAGGTCCTGGTTCCTCGACGGCGCGCGCGGCTCATCCGACCGGCCGCGCGTTCCGCGTCGCGATTCGACTTGCGCCGCGGCGCGCGCATGGCATCCTCCCCGCGAGCCAGCGCCATGACCCGCCTCATCGACTGCAAGATCGCGATCGTCGAGCTCGACCTCGTCGTCGCCGCGCCGAAGAAGCGCGTGTGGAAGGCGCTCGTCGACGAGACCTCGCTCTGGTGGCGCAAGGACTTCTACGTCGGCAGGCGCCCCAAGGGCATGGTGTTCGAGGCGCGCGTCGGCGGCCGCATGTACGAGGACTGGGGCGACGGCGCGGGCGTGCTCTGGGCCACCGTGTTCGGCATCGCCCACGAGAGCTGGTTCGACCTGCGCGGCGAGATCAGCCCCGCGTTCGGCGGTCCGCGCACGTGGCAGCTCCATTGTGAATTGAAGGAGCAGGGCAAGGGCACGCTCGTGCACCTCGTCGACGCCTCGATCGGGAAGATCGACGCCGAGGGCGCGCAGGCCGTGCGCGACGGCTGGGAGATGCTCTTCGGCGAGGGCGGACTCAAGGGCTTCGTCGAGAGCTGAATCGCGCGAACGACGCCGGAGCTCCCCGTGTCGCCCGCTCAGGTCCTCGCGCTCGCTTCCGGTCCCGTGATCGTGCTGCTGCACGTGATCTGGTCCGTCGACCGGCACCGCGAGCCGTTCGGGAACGTCTTCAAGTACCTCCTCGTCGGCGGAGCGACGATCTGGCCGGCGATCGTGGTCGAGACGCTCGCGCTGCGCGCCTTCGGCGACCCCACGTCCGACCCCGCGCACACGCCGATCCCGCTGCTCCTCGTCGCGAGCGTGATCGGCATCGGGCTCGTGGAGGAGCTCGTCAAGTACCTCGGCCTGTCCTTCTTCGCGCGCCGCGACCGGCACCTCGACGAGCGCTTCGACTGGGTCGTCTACGCGGTCACGGTCTCGCTCGGCTTCGCGCTCGTCGAGAACGTCAAGTACGTCGTCGACTTCGGCCCCGAGGTCGCGATGCCGCGCGCGCTCTTCGCCGTGCCGGCACACGCGCTCTGCGGCACCTTGATGGGCTGCCGCCTCGCGCGCGCGGCGGGCGCGGGCGTCGGCGCGACGAAGCAACGCGTGCTCGCGCTCGTCGAGCCCGCGCTGTGGCACGGCGTGTACGACTTCCTCGCCTTCGCGAGCTCGCGGGCCGAGGAAGGGCAGCTGCCGGGGAGCCTCTTCGACGCGCTCTTCGGCCTGCTCGTGCTCCTGCACTGGACGCGCTGCGTGAACCAGGTGCGCGGCCTGCTCGTCGAGGGTGAGCCGCTCCCGCCGGTGCTCTATCCGCTGCGCGGGACGAAGTACGCGCGTCGGGCCGGCGCGCGAAGCTCGAAACCCGACGCCTGACCCACGGCCCGGTGGTGCGCGGCCGCGGGCCGCGGGCTGCGTACCGACTCGGCGGGGGAGCGCGAGGATCGACGCGTGCGATCCGTGGCCGGAGCCCTGCGCATCCGGACCGCGCGCGGTACGCACCGCGCCCGGGCGCAAGCGGCACCGCTGCGGCTTGCTGCCGGGAGGAAACGGCGCTCGCGCGGTCGAGGAGCCCGCAGCGGAACCGTCTCGATGGTCGAGGGGTTCGCGCCGTCCGCGTTCGCAGCGCGGAGCGGGCATCATGAAGCTCCGTCTTTCGATCTCCACGTTCCTGTGCAGCGCGCGGCCCTGGATCCTCCTCGCCGTCGCCGCGTCGGCGTTCCCCGCGTCGGCGCAGGTTTCCTTCTCCATCGACTACCGCGGCCCGACGATCGCCGTCCCCGGTCCCGTGCCGATCACGGAAGGCGACCTGCTCGTCCCCGCGACGCTCGCGCCCGCCTACGGACCGCTGCCCCCACCGATGATCGCGATCAGCGGCGGCATGGGTCCGCCGGCGCCGGGGCTCGGCCTCCCGATGCACCCGGCCGCGATCGGGCATCCGCCCGGCGTCCCGGGGCTCGTCGAGCTCGACGCCCACTCGTTCGGGATGGACGCGCGCGTCCTCCCGGCGCCGATGCTCGCGGGCACCTACGTGTTCTCCGTGGACGAGTTCGCGGTCGGGATCGGCGGACTGCCGCTCGCGCCGAGCGTGCGGACCGAAGCCCTCGCGCTCGAGGCCTCCGCCGACGTGTTCGAGGACCTCGGACTTCCTCCGCCGCCGCTCGCTCCCCCGCCGCCGGGTTTCCTCACGCCGGGCAACAGCGGCGCCGTCGACGGCGACGGCGTGGTGAGCGCGAGCGGTGGCAAGTACGTGGGCACGGGCTTGAAGGAGCCGCGGCCGCCGATGCCCGGCGGAGGTCCCGCTCCGGGCGACAACCTCGACGCGCTCGACGTGGACACGCCGCTCGCGCCGGGGATGTTCCTTCCGACGTACTTCTCGCTCGATCCGAGCTTCCTCGATCCGATCCGCGGCGTGCTCAACACGGGCTCGGCCATGGCGAACGGCTTCCTCCCCGCGCAGATCCTGCTCACGGCCGCGCCGGGCGGTCCGCCGGTCGTCTACGCGATGCCCGCGCAGCTCGGCCTCGACCTCCTCGGAACGGGCCGCGACGACCTCGACGCGCTCGCGCTCTGGGAGAACGGCGTCGCGGGCTTCCAGCCGGGCGGTCCGTTCGCTTGGCTGGGCGCGGCCCCGACCGACATGTGCTTGTTCTCGGTGCGCCGCGGCTCGTCGATCGTCGGCGTCCCAGACGCCCTCTTCGGAGCGCCGATCGAACCGGGCGACATCCTGTGCCCGCCGCCCGTCGCGGGCATGCCGCCGTCGATCTTCATCGCCGCGGAATGGCTCGGCCTCGCCACGGCGCGGTCGGGCCTCGTCAACATCGGCGACGAGCTCGACGCGCTCGACACCGTCGCTCCGCCGCAGACCGGGCTCCCCTATTGCTTCGGCGACGGGAGCAGCGGCGTGTGCCCGTGCCTGCCCGTCCCGAACTGGGGCTCGCCGGGCTTCGGCTGCGCGAACTCGCTGTTCGCGACCGGTGCGCGGCTCGCGGCGAGCGGCGCGGCGAGCGTCGCCGGCGACACCGTGCTCCTGAGCGGCACGTCGATGCCGAACTCGAGCTGCATCTACTTCCAGGGCACGCTGCAGCAGGTGGTCCCGCTGCAGGACGGCCTCTTGTGCGTCGGCGGCAACGCCATCCGCCTCGGGCAGAAAGTGAACGTCGGCTTCGCGTCGTCCTACCCGGGTTCCGCCGATCCGGCGGTGTCGGTGCGCGGAGCGATTCCCGCCGCGGGCGCGACGCGCTTCTACCAGGTCTTCTACCGCAACGCCGCACCGCTCTTCTGTCCGCCGGGCACGGCGAACTACACGAACGCCGTCGCCATCGTCTGGACGCCCTGATCGCGGGCGTCGGCGTCCTGCACGGCGCGCGGGCCGCGAGGCGCGCGCGCCGTGTGCATTCCCGGATCAGCTCGCGCTCGGGGCGCGCTCGTCGAGCTCGCTCACGAGCTCCTCGCCCGGGTTCACGAAGCGATCGGTCTCGAAGCGGTATTGGCGATCGTGGAGCTCCTTGTAGCGCCCACCGAGGCGCATGAGCTCCGCATGCGTGCCGCGTTCGACGATGCGGCCGTGCTCGACGACGAGGATCTGATCCGCGGAACGGATCGTCGACAGCCGATGCGCGATCACGAACGTCGTGCGGCCGCTGCGCAGGCGCGCGAGGCCCTCTTGGATCGCGTACTCGCTCTCGCTGTCGAGGCTCGACGTCGCCTCGTCGAGCACGAGGATGCGCGGGTTCGCGACGAGCGCGCGCGCGATCGCGACGCGCTGGCGCTGGCCGCCGGACAACTTGATGCCGCGCTCGCCGACGACCGTGTCGTAGCCCATCTCGAAGTCCTTCACGAACTCCTCGCAGTGCGCGAGGCGGCACGCGTCCTCGATCTCCGCGCGCGTCGCCGACGGCCGCGCGAACGCGACGTTGTCCGCGATCGTGCCGTCGAACAGGAAATTGTCCTGCATCACGACGCCGAGGTGCGCGCGGTAGTCCGCGAGCTTCAGCGTCGCGAGATCGCGCCCGTCCACGAGCACACGCCCGCTCTTCGGCCGATGGAACGCCATGACGAGGCCGACGAGCGTGCTCTTCCCGCCGCCGCTCGCGCCGACGAGGGCCGTGGTCGAGCCCACGCGTGCCGTGAACGAGACGCCGTGGAGTACGGGTTTGTCCGCGATGTACTCGAAGCCGACGTCTTCGAATTCGATCTTGCCTGCGACGCTCGTGCAGGGCGCGCGCGCGTCGTCACCTTCGTCCTCGCGCGGCGCGTCGAGGATTTCGCGGATGCGATCCAGGCCCGCGAAAGCCTCGGTGATCTGCGTGCCGACCTCCGCGATGCCGACGATGGGCAGCGCGACGAGCGCGACGAACACGAGATACATGACGAGCTCGCCGATCGTCATGCGGCCCGCGAGAACGTCCGCGCCGCCGATCCACGTCAGCGTCGAGCCGATGACGCCCGTGATCGCGATCGAAGCCGCCGTCGTGCCCGAAACGCTGCGAATGGAGCGCTTCACCAGTGCGAAGAAGCGATCGGAGCCCTCGGCGAACACGCGCTCTTCCGCGGGCTCGGCCGTGTACGCCTTCACGACGCGGATGCCGCCGAGCGTCTGGTTCAGACGGCCCGTGACCTCGGCTTCGATCTCGCTGCGCTTGCGAAACAGAGGCCGCAGCGTGCGGAACGCCCACACCATGCACGCGCCGAACGCGCCGAGCACGACGAGGATGACGAGGGTGAGCTTCGCGTTCAGCCAGAAGAGCACGCCGAGGGCCACGACTGCCGTGATCACGCTCCCCACGAGCTGCACGAGCCCGTTCCCGACGAGGTTGCGGATCCCGTCCGAGTCCTTGATGCGCGAGATCACGGTGCCGGTCTGGTGGTCGTCGAACCAGCGCAGCGGGAGGTACAGCACGTGCGCCTGGACGCGCTTGCGCATCGCGTTGATCGCGCCCTGTGCCGCGACACCGAGCAGTTGCGCGAGCACGAACGTCGTCGTCGCCTGCACGAGCGTCGCGCCGATGCCGAGGACCGCGATCCTCGCGAGCAGCTCGCCCTTCTTGTTCACGACGACGTCGTCGATGAGCAGTTTGGACGTCCAGGGCAGCACGAGCCCCGCGGCGCGGTTCACGAGCACGAGCACGAGTCCGAGCGCGAGCCGCCCGCGATTCGCCGCGATCAGGCGCCGCGCTTCGCGCCAAGCGGAGGAAAGGCGCACCTGCTTCGCGGGCTCGGGCCGCGCGCTCGCGCTCACGGCCGCACCTCGAAGCCGCGTGCGGACAGCGCCGCGTCGATCGCAGCGCCCTGGCCCGCGCGACGCGTCTCGACCAAGACCTCGATGTCGGTGAAGCCGATCGGCACCTTCCACCCGGCACGGTAGTGCTGCACTTCCAGTACGTTTCCTTCGGCCTCGGAGATCACGGAGAGCACCTGCGCGAGCTCGCCGGGAACGTCCGCGAGCCGCAGCCGCACGAGGTGGTATCGCCCCGAGCTCGACAACCCGCTCTCGATGATGCGCGCGAGCAGGTTGAGGTCGATGTTGCCGCCCGACACGATCGCGCACACGCGCTTCGCGCCCTCGATCTTGCCGTGCAAGAGCGCCGCGAGGCCCGCGACGCCGGCCATCTCGGCGACGAGCTTGCCCTCGTCCATGGCGCGCACGACCGCTTCGGCGAGCTCGGCGTCGTCGACGGTGACGACCGCGTCGACGTGGCGGCGCACGAGCTCGAAGGTGAGCTCCCCCACCTGTCCGACGCGGATGCCGTCGGCAAACGTGCGCGTGCGTTCGACCGTCACGCGCTCGCCCGCGCGGAAGGAGCGCGCCATCGCGTCGGCGCCCGCCGCCTGCACGCCGATCACGCGCACGCGCGGCGCGAGCGCCTTCACCGCGAGCGCGACGCCGGCCGCGAGCCCGCCGCCGCCGATCGGGAGCACGATCGCGTCGAGCTCGGGCACCTCCTCCAGGATCTCGAGCCCGAGCGTCCCCTGCCCCGCGATCACGTCGAGGTCGTCGAAGGGATGCACGAAGAGGAGCCCCTCGCGCCGCTCGAGCTCGCGCGCGTGCGCGTGCGACTCGTCGAAGCTCTCGCCGCGGAGCACGACCGAGGCACCGTGTTGCTCGGTGCGCTGCACCTTGTTGATCGGCGTCGCGCGCGGCATGACGATCGTCGCGGAAGCGCCCTCGAGCCGCGCCGCGAGCGCGAGGCCCTGCGCATGATTGCCCGCCGACGCCGCGACGAGCCCGCGCTCGCGCGCTGCGTTCCCGAGCGCGTGCACCTTGTTCAACGCGCCGCGCAGCTTGAACGAGCCCGTGCGCTGCAGGTTTTCGAGCTTGAGCCACACCTCGCAGCCCGCGCTCGCTCCGAAGCCGTGCGAGAACACGTTGGGTGTGCGCAGGACGTGCGGCGCGATCACGCCGGCGGCGGCGCGGACGAGCGCGAGCCCGTCGGTGAGCGAAGGAGTCGGCATGACGGGTCGAAGCCCGTCATCGTAGGGAGCGCGCGCGCGATGGGCCACGCGGCATGCGTCGTGACTGGACGGTTTCCTCGGCGGATGAGGACGGCACGCGCGCCGGATTCCGCGCCCGCGTCTCGTTGCGTCGAGGGACGTTCCGACGCGCATCCTCCGGGATCTTGCACCGCGTTGGCGTGCTCGGTGCGCCGGCCGCGCTCCGCATTCCACCGCGGGCCTCGCTCGCCGGCGCGAACGGGGCCCCTGGGTGCCCGATCAGGATGTCCGCCGAATCAAGCTGCGAAGGCCGACGTCCCCCGGACGACTGCGGCCTTCTGGCCGTCGTGAGCGCCGACGTGTGCGAGGGAGGTGTGAAGGCTCCCAAACCGAGATCCAGGCGTGATGCACCTGGCGCGAACCCGACCCCGCTGCCTCGCTCACCTTCCGCTCATCGAGGCGATCGAGGCCGAACGGAAGCGACACACGACCCCATCACGATCTCCAAGGCCGAGCGTCTCACTCGGGGCGCTCCACGATCTCCCCCGAATCAAGTCGCTCCTCCAACACGACGGTCCACGTCGCATGAGGCTGCCCTGAGGCGAAGGTCCTCCGTCGGCTCGTCCCGTGGCTCGCCGACCTCGGCTGCAGAGCGAAGGCACAGACCATCGTCGCCCGGATCTTCTTGGTGGATACAGACGCGAGCGGCCCGGACGAGCTCCAGCAGCGCGTGTTCGCGCACGTTCCATTCACCGCCGAGCGAGGTCGATGGGAAGCGACAGACGTTTCCACTCGCTCCTGACAAAGCAGCTCACTCGGCACGACCCACGATCTCCCCCGAATCAAGTGGCTGACGCATCGACCGCCTGGGCCTCCGCGCCGCGCGTACCGAGCGAACACCCCGTTGCACGAGCGCCGCGCGCGGGTTCCCGATTCGAGTGCGCCATCCCCGTTTCGAGGCGGCGCCGCCCGCGCCCCTCATCCTCGATCGCCGCGCGCGCAGGCTCTTCGGGCACCGGGTTCGAGCGGCTGGTGGGCGATTGCTGGGCTCCGCCCGATCGATGGAAGCTCGCCCAGAGCCCCGGCGTGGGTCACACGTCCGCGAACCGCTCCTCGAGCAGCGTGCGCAGCGCTTGGCGCGCGCGGTGCAGGCGCACCTTCGCGGCGTCGGTGCTGATGCCGAGGCGCTTCGCGGCCTGTTCCGTCGACAGCTCCTCCAGGTCGCGGAGCACGAGTATCGTGCGGTAGTTCGTCGGCAGGCGATCGATCGCGGCACGCACGATCGCCGCGGTCTCCTCGCGCTCCAGCGCGGCGCTCTCGGCGCCGGTCCACGCGGAGACGGGCTCGGCGAAGTGGCCGTGCTCGTCGAAGCTCGGCAGGAGGTCCTCGATCGAACCCGCCTTGCGCCGGTCGCGCGCGCGCACGTGCATGAGCGCCGCGTTCACCGCGATGCGGTGGAGCCAGGTGCCGAGCTTCGACCCGCCCTCGAACGCGCGCACGTGTCGGAAGGCGGAGAGCAGCGCTTCCTGCAGCGCTTCCTGCGCGTCGTGGTCGTTGCCGACGATGCGGCGCACGACGCAGAGGAGCCGGGGGGCGTGCTCGCGCACGAGGTGCTCGAACGCGCGGTCGTCGCCGGCGCGGAGGGTTTCGAGGAGGTGGGACTCGGAGGCGAAGTCGAGGACGAGGGTCGTGGTCATGGTCGTGCTTGCGGCGGCCGGCGTTCCGCGCCGGTCCTTGCGCGCCTTCGAGCGACGGAGCGGGAGCGCATTTCGGACCTTCTCGCGACTTTCGGCGCGCACCCCAGGCTCCATCTCCGGGATTCGGCGGGCCGCGTCCGATTCGAGGGAACCCCGCCGCCGTCTTCCTTCGTCCAGGAGCCCGCGGAGCGTGTGCCACGTCCGCGCCGGGTCCCCACCCGCCACGCGCGGCGCGCGGGCCCGACCAGGAACGGGGCGGGTTCGTGCGCGGCAGGGAGTGGCGCGCGCGAGCCCGCCTCGAACCGCTCCTGCGCGTAGGATGCGGCGGAATGTCCTCCGCGAACGACCTCCCGCGCCGACTCCTTTCCTTCATGCAGCCGCAGGTGCTCGAACGGCGGCGCACGCAGCACAACCCGCTGCTCCAGGTGGTCGAGGTCAACGGGAAGCGCCGCCTCGACGGCCTCACCGTGAACTACTCGTGCGGCAGCCTCGAGGACGTGCTGCGCGAGGCCTTCGACGCGTTGGAGCTCGAACGCCGGCCGATCTCGACGGCACTCCTGCTCGGGTTCGGCGCGGGGAGCGCGGTGCGGCTCCTGCGGCGCTCGCACGGGCGCGACGTGCGCTTCACCGCCGTCGAGATCGACCCCGCGGTGATCGAGATCGCGGAGCGCTGGTTCGGCTTCGCGGACGACGCGACGGTCGAGTTCGTTCTCGACGACGCACGCGCGTTCGTCGCCGCCGATGCGCGCGAGCACGACCTCGTCGTGGTCGACGTGTTCGTCGACGACGCCGTGCCGGAGGGTCTGCACGGGCCGGACTTCGCGCGCGACGCGGGCGCGCGCGTGCGCGCGGGCGGGATGCTCGTGTTCAACACGCTCGCCGATACGACGGAGCGCATCCGCGAGTCCGAGGCGATCGAGCGCGCGCTCCGCTCGGCCCTCGGCCGCGTCGAGCGCCTCGACCTGCTCACGAACCGCGTGCTCGCGTGGGAGCGCCCGGGATGAAACACGAGGAGGAGCCGAGGGCCCCTCCTCGTCGATTCCGTCGGCGCGGCGCGATCAGCGCGTCTTCTTGAACCCGCCGTACGGGTCGAAGGCGGGCGCGGCCTGCGGGCGCTGGGTGCCGAGCGGCGTGCCCTGCTGCTGCGGCGACGGCTGCGGCAATGGGCCGCGCGGAGCGTTGCCGGGCTGCGCACCCGTCGCCGCCGGCGGCCCGGCCGGCATCGACGCGCCCTCCGGTGCTTCCGTCGGCGTCGACAAGTCGATCTTGACGCCGAGCTTCTGCAGCTTGTTCGACATCTCCTCCTTGTTGATCGACTTCACGTACGCCTCCATCGGATCGACGAGGCCCTGCTTCACGAGTTCCTCGAGCGAGTCGTTCAGGAGCCGCATCCCGTACTTCGCGCCGGTCTGCATGGCGGAGACGAGCTGGTGCGTCTTGCCCTCGCGGATGTTCGACGCGATGGCCGTGTTCACGATCATGATCTCGAGCGCGGCGACGCGGCCCTTCGGCTGGCGCTTGCACAGGGTCTGCGCGACGACGCCCTTGAGCGAGCTCGAGAGCATCGTGCGGATCTGCGACTGACGGTCCGCGGAGAACTGGTCGATGATGCGGTCGACGGTCGACATCGCGGTGTTCGTGTGGAGCGTGCCGAACACGAGGTGGCCCGTCTCCGCCGTCTCGATCGCGATCTCGACCGTCTCCAGGTCGCGCATCTCGCCGACGAGCACGATGTCGGGGTCTTCGCGCAGAGCGGCGCGGAGCGCGCGCTTGAAGCTCTGCGTGTGGCGATGGACTTCGCGCTGGTTGATGCGACAGCTCTTGTCCTCGTGGACGAACTCGACCGGGTCCTCGATCGTGATGATGTGGTCCTTCCGCGTGCGGTTGATGTGGTCCACCATCGCCGCGAGCGTCGTCGACTTGCCCGAGCCCGTCGGACCCGTGACGACGACGAGGCCTTTCGACAGATGGCACAGGTCCATCACCGCCTTGGGAAGGTTGAGCTGCTCCGCCGTCAGGATCTGCGTCGGGATCTGGCGGAAGACGGCGCCGGGACCCTTGCGATCGAGGAACAGGTTCGCGCGGAAGCGCGCGAGCCCGGGGAGCTCGTACGCGAAGTCCGTGTCGTGCTCCTGCAGGTACTGCTTCTTGTTGTCGTCCGGTGTGATCTCGAAGAGCACGGTCTGCATCTGCTCGGAGGTGATCACTGGACAACCCTCGACGACGACCATCTCGCCGTGCAGGCGGAACATGGGCGCGGAGCCGGAGGTCATGTGGAGGTCGGAGGCGCCTTCCTGCACCATCCGTTGGAAGAGAGCATCGATCCAGGCCATGGTTCGCTCGCGTTCGGTTCGGGTCCTCGGAACCCGGGCCAGATCGGCAGCGATGCGGAAAAACTTGACGGCCGCCGCGTTTCGGCGGCGAGCGGATCCGACCTCGGGAGGATCAGACGGCGCGGAGGGCCGTGAGCGCGCGCCATTCGCGCTCCAGCTCGGTCGGCTCCGGCACGTGGAACGCGTGCAGGCCGGCCTCGAAACTGTCGTAGAGGCTCTGAACGGTGACCTGCACGCCGCGCAGGCGCTCGCGCAGTTGCGCCTTCCATGCGCGCGCGCGCTCGAACGCGCGGTCGCCATCGAGGATCCACACTTCCGCGTCCTCGCGCGGGAAGAGGCCGCGCCACAGTTCTTCGTGCGCGAACGCGCGCAGGAGCGCCTCGTGGTCCAGGCTGCGCGCGTGCAGCGCGGAGGCAATGCGCGGCCAATCGGTCACGGAGCGCCGCTCCGTGATCGCGACGCCCCGGATCGCGAGCGCGCGAAAGAGCTCGTCCGAGAAGCGCGCGCCGGCGGGCGTGACCGCGAGGAACGGCCGCGCGGGAGCGGGCGTGCGCAGGCTCGTGAGGTCCGCCGCGAGGCGGCGGGCGAAGCTCTCGAGCTCCGGGCGCGGGGGCGTCTCGAAGCGCCACACGACGGCGCGGTCCAGGCTGCTCTGTGCGTTCATGCGGGGGAAGCGACCCACGAAGATCGGCCGCCGAGCGCGCCGTCTTGAGTCGTGATGGCGATCCCCCGTTCGATCGGTGTTCGACGCCGCGCGCGGCTTGCTCGCGCGTGAGCTCTCGGTAGACTCCCGAACGGCCCCCAATCGCACACGAGGAGATGATCATGAGTACATTCCGAGCCGCGCTGTTCCTCGCCCTCGCCGTTCCGGCGTCGGCCGACGTCCTGCTCACGCGCAACGTCCACACGGACGAGGTGCAGACGCCGCAGGGCGCGAAGCCCGCGAAGGACGAGGCGCAGACGATCTGGCTGACCAAGGACAAGGTGCGCATCGAGGCCGGGCAGCTCGTGTGCATCGTGCGGCTCGACCAGAAGAAGCTACACGTGCTCCACCCGGCGGACGGCAGCTACAGCACGGTCGATTTGCCCGTGAACCTCGCGAGCCACGTCGCGCCCGACCAACAGGCCGACTACGAGAAGATCCTGCACCGCCTCTCCATCACCACGCTCGTGACGCCGACCGACGAAGTGGAGCGCGTCAAAGGCTGGGCCGCCAAGAAGTACAAGGTGCAGCTGTCTTCGCAAGGCATGACGTCCGAGGAGTCGCTCTGGACCACGAAGGACGTCGAGGTCGACTGGAGCACCTACTGGGAAGCGCAGACCGCGGTGCGCTGCCTGCAACCCGGCGGCGAGGCGTACGCGACGGAGATGCGCAAGAACGAGGGCATCGTTGTCAAGGCCGACAAGGTGCGCACCAGCGGCGACGTGAAGGTGCACACGGTCGAGGAGCTCGTCTCCGCCGAGCGCAAGGAAGCGCCCGAGGGTCTCTACGAACCGCCGAAGGAGTTCACGCAGAAGCCGTTCGACACGATCGCCGAGGTGCGCCGCATGATGGGTCCGCGCTCGAACGCGGGTCCCGGCGACGCGCCGCCGCCGAAGGGCGACGACGAGAAGAAGGACGGTCCGCGCCGCCGCAAGGAAAAGGAAGGCACGGGCGGCGACGAGAAGAAGGGCGGCTGAGCACGCGCACTCGTCGCGAGCCGTTCGAGCGCGCGCTCGGACGGCTCGCCCCGTTTCGAAGCGGGATGATCGAGGCGAGTCGATCGAGGCGGATCGGTCGAGGCAGAACGGTCGAAGGCGAACCTGTCGAGGGCGGATCGGTCGAAGCGGACGATGCGAAGCCGACCCAGCATCGCGGACGCTTCGAGATGGACACCCCTCGGCGGAGGAATCGACGCGACCGACTCGAAGCCCTTGCCCGCCGCGCCGCGCGCCGTCACGATCCCGCCCTCGGAGGAACGCGATGCACACGATCCGCATGAACCACCCGGGCAAGAACGCGCTGTCGACGAAGCTCATGACCTGGATCGAGGAGGAGCTCGAGCGCGCCGGGGACCAGCCGATCCTCCTCACGGGCAGTGCGGATGCGTTCTGCGCCGGCCTCGACCTGCGGGAGATCGCGAGCCTCGGCCGCGGCGCGCTGGAGCGCTTCCTGCGCCAGATCGACCGCATCGCGGCGCGGCTCTACGACCATCCCGCGCCCGTCGTCGCCGCGGTGAACGGCCACGCGATCGCGGGCGGCGCGGTGCTCATGACCTGCTGCGATTGGCGCGTCGCGACGACGAACCCGAAGACGCGCATCGGCGTGAACGAGGTCGCGCTCGGCGTCTGCTACCCGCCGAAGATCCTCAAGATCCTGCTCCACCGCATCTCCGCGCAGAACCGCGCGCGCCTCTTGCTCGGAGCGCATCTCCACGCGCCCGCGGATGCGCTCGAGGTCGGACTCGTCGACGAACTCGCCGACGACGTCGACGCCGCCGCCGCGAAGCGCATCGCCGAACTCTCCGCGCATCCGCGCGCGGCCTACGCGCACACGAAGGCGCTCTTGCGCCGCGGCGTCACGACGCTCGGCGCGGAGGACGAGCGGCGCTTCACCGAGATGGAGCTCCCGTTGTGGATCTCCGACGTCGTGAAGGAGCGCGTGCAGGCCGTGCTGAAGCGCTGAACGCGCGTTCCCGCGTTCGCGAGTACGATGCGGGGATGCCCAACGCGCATCCTCGCTTCCTCGAGCTCGTCCTGGCGTCCGCGTGCGCCATCACGGCGCTCGCCGGCTCCGCGTCCGCGCAGGACGCCGCCGCGTCGAAGCCGAGCGCAGCACCCGAGGTGCGCTTCCTCGTGAAGGACTGGCTCGTGCTCCCCGCGACGGACAAGAGCGGCCGCCGTCCATTCAATGCGAGCGCACCGTTCGCGCGCTACCTGCTCGCGCCCGGCTCGGCGACGCCGACGGCGGGCGAGGAGCTCGTCGGCGACCTCGGCGAGAAAAAGGCGTGGGCCGCGGCCAAGACCGACGAGCACGGCCGCGTCGACGGAGACTTCGCGTGGGCGTTCGCGACGGTCGAATCGGCGACGGAGTGCGTGAGGATGGCCGACCTGCAGGGCGCCGGCCGGCTCTACGTGAACGGCGCGGGCTTCGCGGGCGACCTCTACGGCTACGGGTTCCGCGGTGTGCCGGTCGCGCTGCGCGCCGGGAAGAACGCGGTCTTCGTCGGCGGAGTGCGCGGCGGAGTGCGCCTCGAGCTGTGGAGCCCGAGCGAGCGCGTCGTCGTCGGCGGCTGGGACGTCACGAAACCGATGCTCGTGGCCGGCGTTCAACCGAGTCCGCTCTTCGCCGGAGTGCCGGTGATGAACGCGACGCGCGAGACGATCGCGGTGACGCTCGGCGCCGGCGGCGCGACGGCGGGCGCGAAGCCGCGCTTCGAGCTGCGTTCCGCGCTCGGACCCACGCTCCCGCCGCTGTGTTTGGACAAACCGCTGCTCGAGATCGCCTGGATCGCCGACGCGCCGAAGGAGCCGGGCAAGGTCGTCTACCCGCTCCTCGTCGACGGCCGCGAGCACCCGTTCGAGCTCGAGGTCGTCGCGAGCTCCGCCGCGCGCCGCATCACGTTCCCGTCGCGCGTCGACGCTTCCGCGCAGGAGTGCAGCGTGCTCCCTGCGCTCCAGCCGACGCGCAACGTCGTGCTCTCCCTGCACGGCGCCAGTGTCGACGCCCTGAACCAAGCGCGGTCGTACTCGCCGAAGAAGGACTTCACCGTCGTCGCCCCGACGAACCGCCGGCCCTTCGGCTTCGACTGGCAGGACTGGGGTCGCGCGAACGCGTACGAAGCGCTCGCGGCCGCGATCCGGCCGCTCAAGGAAGGCGACGTCGACGTCTTCCTCACCGGCCACTCGATGGGTGGGCACGGCACGTGGCACCTCGCCGCGAACGACCCCACGCGCTTCGTCGCGATCGCGCCGAGCGCGGGCTGGTCGAGCTTCGACAGCTACGGCGGCGGGACGCGCGACGGCGAGCTCGCGGCGCTCTGGCGCGGAGCGGACGGCGGTTCGGACACGCTCGGATTGATCGCGAACCTGATCGCGCTCCCGACCTTCATCCTGCACGGCGAGGCCGACGACAACGTGCCCGTGAGCGAGGCGCGGAAGATGGAGAGCGCGTTGAAGGAACACGGGGGAACGCCCGTGGTCCACGTGCAGCCGGGCGCCGGTCACTGGTGGGACGGCGACGCCGCGGCGGGCGCGGACTGCGTCGACTGGCCCGCGATCTTCGATTCGTTCCGCGCCGCGAAGCCGCGCGCGATCGGCACGGCGCTCGACGCGGTCAGCGCGGATCCGTCCGTGCAGTCGGTGCTCGGCTGGTGCGAGCTCCTGCAGCCCGTCGAGTACGGCAGGCCGATGCGCGTGCGATCCTCCGGCAACCCGTCGCAGCGCGAGCTCGTCGTCGGGACCGAGAACGTGCGCGCGTTCCGCTTCCATGCGTCGCCGAAGGGCTGGAGCGGGCTCGAGCTCGTGATCGACGGCGAGCGCATCGCGCTGAAGTCGTGGGACGTCGCCGGCGCGTTCGTGCGCACCTCGAAGGGCTGGCAGGCGTCCTCCTCCGACTACGACCCCGCGCGCCAGAAGTCGCCGGAGCTCTCCGGACCGTTCAAGCGCGCATTCGACCGCGGATTCGTGCTCGTGTACGGCACCGCGGGCGACGAGCGCGAGGACGAGGAGCTCCTGGCCCGCGCGCGCTGCGACGCCGAGAGCTGGTGGTACCGCGGCAACGGCTCCGCGCGCGTCGTCAGCGACGCCGAGTTCGTGAAGCACGGCCTCGGAACCTGGATCTTCGGCATGGAGCTCGAGGACTTCGTGCCCAACGTGATCCTCTACGGCAACGCGGACACGAACGCGGCGTGGACGAAGCTCCTCCCCGGAGCGCCGATCGACGCGCGCCGCGGCTCGATGCGGCTCGGAACCAAGGAATGGAAGGGCGACGACCTCGCCGCGCTCTTCGTGCAGCCGCGCCGCGACGAGCAGGGCCGGACGATCGCGCTCGTCGGCGCGTTCGCGGACAGCGGCGTACGCGGAGCGCGCCTCGGATACGTCCTCGCGCCGTTCGCGTCGGGCGTCGGCTACCCCGACTACACCGTCTTCGACTCGAGCGTGCTCGCGAAGGCCGACGGCGGCGTGCTCGCGGCGGGCTTCTTCGACCACGCGTGGAGGCTGACGGACCAGGGCTTCGTCCGCGCCGCTCCCGTCGAGCAACGCTGATCCGCGCGGCAGTGCTCCGGGCCCCGGGCGAAGCACGCTTCGAGCGCTCGAACGCTCGTGTTCAGCGCCCGCGCTCGAGCAACGCGCGGTGCGCAGCGAGCCAAGGATGACGCGGAGCCTTCTTCTCGATCTGCGCGAGCATCGCGCGCGCGTCGTCGTCGCGCCGGAGGTCGTGCAGCGCCTCGACGATGCCGAAGGCGGCGGGAAGGAACAGCGGCTGGAGCTCGAGCGCGCGGCGGTAGAGGCCGAGCGCGCGCTCCGCCTCGCCGCGGCGGCGCAGGAGGTTCGCGTGGTTGTGCAGGACCTCGGCGTAGTCGGCGTGGATCGCGAGCGCCGCCTGGTACTCGCGCTCCGCGCCCGCGTCGTCGCCTTCGGCCGCGAGCTGCGCGCCGAGGTTGAAGCACGCTTTCGCGCTGCGCGGCGCCTCGACGACCTGCGCGCGAAAGAACGTGCCCGGGTCGCGCCACGTCGCGTTGCGCGCCCACGATGCACCGAGGTTCGCGAGGACCAGCGCCGCGGCGAGCGTGAGGCCGAGCGCGCGGTTCCGTCGAAGGATCCAGGCGATCCCGAGCCCGAGCAGCGCGCAGACGAACAGCGAGGGCGCGTAGGCGAGCCGCTCGGCGCGCGCCGTGCCGACGAGGAACAGGAGGTTGCTCGCGGGCCCGAACAGGGCCGCGTAGCCGAGCGCGCTGAACGCGATCGCCCGGCCGCGCGGCCACGCACGCACGGAAGCGATCGTCACGAGGATCAGCGCGCCCGCGAAGGCGATCACGCGCGCGTCGCCGAACCCGCGCGCGAACGCGAGCTGCGCCAGACTCGCGTCGGACGCGAAGCCGATCGGGACCAGCATCAGGCGCAGGTAGTCGAGCTGCACCGCGCACGCGGTGAGCACGCGCTCGTACGCGCTCGCCGCCACGAGCGGGTTGTCGATCACGGAGATCGACGCCGTCGCGCCGCGGATCACGCTCCACCGCGCGACGAGGAACACCGCGAGCGCGCCGAGCGTGAACACGACGCGCGTCCAAGTCGGCCGCTCGCGCTTCACGAGCAGGTCCAGCCCGAACGCGACCGCCAGGAACCCGACCGCGGACTCCTTGCAGAGGAGCGCCGCGAGAAAGCAGACCGACGCGAGCCAGGTCGGCGCGCGCCGCGCGTGCAGGAGCACGAAACCGAGCCCGAAGCCGAGCGCCAGCGTCTCGGACCGCCCCGTGATCGGCGCCAGCGCCTCGACGTGGATCGCGAGCACCGCGAACGAGGCCGCCCCGATGCACGCCGCCGCGCGCGAGAGGCCGAGCACGCGCAGGAAGAGCAGCACGAGCACGCTCGCCGCCGCGTGGAAGACCGCGTTCGCGACGTGAAAGCCCGTCACGGACTCGAACGGGAGACCGAAGCGCTCGTTGAGCCACCCGTTCACCCCGAGCGACCAGCTCGCGAGCGGCCGGTAGAGCGCGCTCCCGGGCCGCGCCTCCCCCCACCACGTCGACGCCCAGAGCCCGGGCAGATCGAAGGGCGCGCGCAACGCCGGGTCGTCGATCAGCACGCGGTCGTCGTAGACGATTTGGTTCGCAAGCGTGTTCGCTTGCGCGAGGAGCGCGAGCCCGGCGACGAGCGCGAGCTCCTTCCAACTCGCGCGCTCGTGCACGTCTCCATGCTCGCCATCCATCGCGGCGCAAGGTATCGAGCCCGACGCGACGGTCCCAGGCCCGCGTGGGCACGAGTGCGTCATGCGCGAACCGATCGCCGGCTTCGAACCGTCGCCGCTCGAGCTCGCCACGCGCCGCCGGCGCGCCTCGATCGACGAAGCGGCCGTGGATCGGGGGCTGGTGGCACGTCGGGAGCCGTCGATGCACGCCGGGCCGACGCGCGGAGCGATGCCCGCGGACTCGAATCGACGACCTGGGCAGCGCGGGTGCCTCGTTCCGGCGCCCAGCGCCGGCAATCCCTGCCGTCAACGCCCTTCGATGAACAGCCTGCCGCTCGTGAACTCGAGCGCGCGTCCGCCGTTGCCGCGCTGCGCATAGGTCGAGGACGCGGAGGCACCCGTCGCCCACTGACGGCCGCCGATCCCGAGGACCTCGACCGCATCGATCTCGTTCCATCCCTCCGTGCGATTCGTGTCGAGCACGAGGCGCAGTGTCTGCGTGCGGAAGGTCGTCGGCGCGAAGCGGATCTCGAGCGGCCCGCTCCCGCCCGAGTTCGCCGATCCGCTCCACAGCACGTGCCACGTCCCTCCGGTGTCGCGCGCGCGCAGCTCGCTGATCGCGCCGGGAGCGCAGGTCTCGTGCGCGTTCACGCCGGTGATGCGGTCGGCGGCCGCGTATTCGAGCTGCAGCCATTGCACGCCCATCTCCGGATCGAGCGGGGCCCATGCATGCGGGTCGTCACGCTTGGGATCCGCGTTGGGCGCGCCCGTCGCCTGCGTCGCCGACCACGGAGGCACCGTCTGCTGCGCGTCGCGCGCGCCGCCGAGCGCCGCGATCACGGCGGGATCGGTCTCGACGCGCAGCCAGTCCTCCACGAAGCGCTGGAACGGCGGCTCGACGAACTCGCCGATGCGTTGCGCGGCCGGAAGCCGCACGGGTTGCGCGAGCTGCGCAGCGCGCTGGAAGAACGCGAGCGCGGCGTCGAGGTCCGCCCCGTCGAGCAGCGCGACGAGCAGCTTCGCGGACGCCTCGTCCGGCGCCGAGAACAAGAGCCGCACGAGCACCTGGTTCGCGCGCTCGCCGGCGATCTTCAGTAGAGCGCGCAACGCGGCCTGGATCTCCGACGGGCGTCCGAGACGCCACACCAGGGCCTCGAGGTGCGGCGAAGCGTCCGCGTCTCCGATCCGCCCCCACGCCTCGATGGCCGCGAGCGACAGCGGTTCGAGCTCGTCGGCGCGCAGGATCGCGACGAGCGTGTCGATCACGCGCCCGTCGCCGCGAAAACGCGCCTTGCCGAGCATCCGCACGAGCGCGAGCCTCAGTCCGAGCGGCCGACCGGCATCGGTGACGAGCCCCGAGACCGGTTCGACCAACTCCGTCACGTACGCGTCGACGATCAGCCGAAAGTACTCCGACCCCTCGCCGCCCGCGTCGAAGGACGCGACGTACTGATCGAGGTACCACACCGCGCCGTGCTCGCGCGCCTCGGCCGGCACGGAGACGTTCGGTGCCTGGCGCTGCACGGGCGCACGCTCCTCGACCGCATCGAGCGGAGCACTCGATCGCCGTTCGAGCGCCTCGAGCCTCCGCGCCACCTCGTCGAGCCGCGCCTCGATGCGCGCCGCGCGCTCCACGAGCTCCGCATCCGCGACCCGCGCCGGCTCGGGCCGCTCCGTCCGCAGTACGAGCACGAGCGCGACCGCCGTCGCGAGCAGGATCGAGAGCACGACCGCGAGCGTCTTCATCGCGCGAACCTCCGGCGCGGCGCCCGCCGCGACTTCGGGCTCATCCTACGCGTGTCGCCGCGCAAAGAACGAGGGGCGGCCCTTTCGGACCGCCCCCGACTTTCGTGCTGGGCGAAAAGCAGCTCCGCCCCGCCCGCGTCTCACAGACCGTTGTCGCCGAGCACGCCCAGCGGCAAGAGGTCTCCGTTGTTCTGCGTCCCGACCGCGAAGGGCAGGACCGCGCTGTTCGAGCCGTCGATGCGCTCGATCAGCGCGCCGAGGACGGCCGGGTCCTGGAAGGACGCCGCCGAGGAGTTGGCCACGTTGCCGTCGATGCGGAACCAGCCGGACTCCGACCCGTCGATGCTCTCGTTCGCGGCGTGGTTCGTCGTCGCGAGGAACCAGTCGGCGAACACGTTCGAGATCTGGAGCAGGTTGACCTTCTTCCAGCAGCGGAACTGGTACTGCGCCGAGAACACTTCCTCGTTGTCGTTGTAGACGAGGAAGTCGACGATCGCGTCGAACTGCGCGCCGCCCGTGAGGTTGATCAGCACGAGCGTCGAGACGTTGCTGTTCGACAGTTCCTTGCCGGCGTTTCCGCCGCCTTCCTGGCCGAGGAAGCGCGGGAAGAGGATCTCCTCCGGCGCCGGCTCGTACTCGTTGCCGTTCAGGTCGCGGATGCCGTCGCTGTCGAGGTCCGTCAGCGCGCCCGCGGCGAGCGCGGCGCCCGCCTTGAACACGAACGGCGCGTACTCGAGGTCGTCCTCGCCCCCGCCGCCGGCGACGTGCGCCGTGCCGATCAGGTGGTCGTGCTTGATCGCGCGACCGAGGAGGTCCTTCGCGAACACCCAGAGGTAGCCCCTCTGCGCGTTCGGGTTGTCGAGGTACGTGCTGACCGTCAGCGTGTCGTTCGGGGTGAGCGTGCGGGTGCGGTTCGTCTCGAGGCAACCGTAGGCGTTGACGTAGACGTACTCGACCTTGATGTTGGTCGCCTGGGGATCCGCGCTCTCGTTCGTGACGGTGATCAGGGTGTCCGAGCCACGCGCGTTGTCGTAGCAGGGGAAGAGGAGGAGGCTGCCGGGTTGGGCGACACCGGCGTGAGCGGAGGCACCGACGGCGAGGAAAGCCGCGCCCGCCAGCGCCGCGAGGGAAAAGGAACGATGCATGACGTCTCTCTGGGAGTGAAGGGGAACCGAGGAGGGACGACGCCACCCCGCGGCCTCGAGGCGGGCCCGAATACCGGAGTGGGTCTAGGAAAACGTATTCCAGACTGCGCGCTCCTGCGGCCGCGGGAGCGCAACTTCCGATGGGAAATCCGGGAGGGAGGGGGCGGCGGGCGATCGCTCGAGCCCCGTGCGGTCCTCGATCCGCGCGCCATCGGGAAAGTTCTTCCAGGTCGAACGGGGCCCGCGCCGTGAGCGCGCTCGCTGGAACGCGTCACGCAGCATGGTTCGTCTCGAAGCGGGCACTTATCCTCCGCCGCCATGCTCCCGCGCGCGACCGGCGACCTCGCGCTCGTGATGGGCGGCGGCGGAGCGCGCGCGGCGTACCAAGCGGGGCTCTTGCGCGGCCTCGTGCGCCTCCACCCGGAGTTCGCGCCGTCGATCGTGACTGGCGTCTCCGCGGGAGCGATCAACGCGGCGTGTCTCGCTTCGCGCGCCGGCCCGTTCGGCGAACGCGTCGAGTTCCTCGTCGAGTTGTGGAAGAGCCTCTCCACGGAACAGGTCTTCCGCGTCGACGGCCGCGTGCTCGCCGCCAACGCCGTGCGCGCGGGGATGAAGCTCGTCTCCGGCGGAGCGATCCACGGGCCCAAGGTGCGCGCGCTCGTCGACACGGCACCGCTGCGCGAGCTGCTGCTGCGCGCCTGCGAGGCCGCGCCCGACGGTTCCATCCCGGGCATCGAGCGCAACGTCGCCGCGGGGACGCCGCGGGCCTTCGCGATCACGGCGGCGAGCTACTCGACCGGCCAGTCGATCACGTTCGTGCAGGGCCGCGGCGTGGAGCCGTGGACGCGCGCGCAGCGCCGATCCGTCCTCGGCCCGATCACGGTGGACCACGTCATGGCGTCCGCCGCGCTGCCGATCTTCTTCCCCGCGATCGAGGTCGGCGGACGTTGGTACGGCGACGGCGGCATGCGGCTCACGGCGCCGCTCTCCCCCGCCGTGCACCTCGGCGCTCGACGCATCCTCGCGATCAGCACGCGCTACGTCCGCACGCAGGAGGAAGCGGACCGCGCGCTCGTCGATGCGTATCCCCCGCCCGCGCAGGTGCTCGGCGTGCTCTTCAACTCGGTGTTCCTCGATCAGTTCGACGCGGACGCGCAGGCCATGGAGCGCATCAACGCGCTCCTCGCAACCTCGAGCGGAACGAACGCGGCGGACCTGCGTCGGCTGGAGCTCTGCCTCCTGCGCCCGTCGCGCGACCTCGGCCGGCTCGCGAACGAGCACGAACCCGCGCTCCCGAGGGCGTTCCGCTTCATGACGCGCGGCCTCGGCACGCGCGAAACGCGCTCGAACGACCTGCTCAGCCTGATCATGTTCCAGCCCGACTACCTCACGCGGCTGATCGAGCTCGGCGAGCAGGACGCGGCGCGGTGCGGGGACGCGATCGACACGCTCTTCACACCGACCTGACGCGCCGGCCGCGACGGAAACGCGCTCCGACGAGCGGGGTCGCGCGCTAACCTGTGCGCCCTCTCGATTCGAACAAGCCGAACAGGACCCGCGCATGCTCCCGATCCACGCTCTCGTCCTCGCCGCGAGCTCCCTCCAATCCTCCGATGCTCGCGCGGCGCCGATCGACGCGCGCGGCGTGTCGGTCGCGCTCGCCCGCATCGCGAGCGAGCACCCGACGCTCGCGACGGTGCTGCCGGTCGCGGAATCGCGCGGCGGGCGCAAGGTCGAGGCGCTGCGGCTCGCGGCGGGCGAGCGCGCGCCCGGGCGGCCCGCGATCCTCGTCGTCGCGAATGTCGAAGGGCCTTGGTCGTGGACGACCGGGCTCGCGCTCGACGAGGCGCGCGAGCTGGCGGCGCGCTACGCGAGCGACGCGGGCGTGAAGGCGCTGCTCGACGGTACGACGCTCTACATCGTGCCGTGCGCGAACCCCGATGCGGCGGAGGCACGGTTCGGGACTCCACTGCGCGAGGAGCGCGCGGGCGCCGCGTGGATGGACGACGATCGCGACGGACGCGCGGGCGAGGACGGGCCCTCGGACGTCGACGGCGACGGGAAGATCCTCACGCTGCGCAAGCTCGACCCCGAAGGCGAATGGATCGCGGATCCCGCGGATGCGCGCGCGATGGTCAAGGCCGACCGCGCCAAGGGCGAGCGCGGCCAGTGGAAGCTGTGGGTCGAGGGCCGCGACTCGGACGGCGACGAAAAGGTGGGCGAGGACCCGTCGGCCGACGTTCAGGTGGGCCGCAATTTCGCGCACGGATGGAGGGAGCACGCGCCCGAGGCGGGACCGTGGGCCATGTGCGAGCCCGAAGCGCGCGGCCTCGCCGATTTCGTGCTCGCGCACCGCGACGTGCAGATGGTCGTCGTCTACGGCGCGCAGGACGACCTGCAGGAGAAGCCGCGCACGATGCCCGACGAAGGCGGCCGCGGCGCGCTCACCGGCGTGCCCGAGACGGACGCGAAGCTCTATGTCGAGCTCGGCAAGCGCTACAAGGACCTCGTCGGCGCGAAGGCGAAGGGCGACGGCGACGACCACGGATCGTTTCAAGCGTGGTGCCGCTTCCAGCGTGGGCTGTTCACCGTCTCGATCGCGCCGTGGTCGCTGCCACTCGACCAGGAAGCGCCGAAGTCCGAGGAGCAGCACAAGGACGAGAAGCCCGCCGATGAGAGAGCTGCGGGCGAAAAAGCAGCGGGCGAGAAAGCAGCGGGCGACAAAGCAGCGGGCGACAAGTCCTCCGGCGAGAAGAAGGCCGAGAAAAAGAAGGACGAGCCCTCCGACGACGCGAAGCGGCTGCGTTGGATCGACGCGAAGAACGAGAGCGCGCGCTTCGTCGCGTGGAAGGCGTTCCAGCACTCCGAGCTCGGCGCGGTCGAGATCGGCGGCTTCGCGCCCTATGCGTCGATCGAGCCGCCCGAGTCCGAGCGCGCGAAGATCGCAGACGACCAGCGCGCGTTCCTGGCGTCGCTCGGCGGCTCGCTCGCGCGCGTGCACGTCGTCGACGCGAAGGCGAAGGACCTCGGCGGCGTGTGGGAAGTGAAGGCCGCGCTCGAGGACGCCGCGTGGCTGCCGCTCACGACCGTCGCCGGCCGGCGCACCGGCGCGCCGCGGCCCGCGCGCGTCACGTTGAAGCTCCCCGCGAGCGCGAAGCTCGTCGCCGGGGAGAAGCAGACGCTCGTGCGCGAGCTCGCGGGCAGCGGCGGGCGCAAGGAGCTCGAGTGGCTCGTGCTCGGCGCCGCGCCGAGCTCGATCGAGATCGAACTCGACACCGACAACGCCGGCGCGGAGCGCGTTTCGCCCGCGATCACCAAGTGAAGAGAGGTGCGAACATGAACGACGTCCTCACGCTCGCCCTCGTCCTCGCCGCGGCGCCGATCTCCGCCCAGACGCCCGCGCGCGTCGCAGGCGCCGGCCCCGGCTTCCCCGGCACGGCCGTCGGCCATGCGCCCAAGGTCGAGATCCCGTGGAACCGCTTCCACGACTACCCCGAGCTCCTCGCGCTCTTCGACCGCGTCGAAGCGGCGTTTCCCGAGCTCGTGAAGCACGAGGTGATCGGTCACTCGGTCGAGAACCGCGAGCTCCGCGTCTACACCGTGAACGACGCGCGCACGGGCCCCGCGAACGAGAAGCCCGCGATGTGGATCGACGGCAACGTGCACGGCAACGAGGTGCAGGGCGGCGAGGCGGCGCTCTACACGCTGTGGTACGTGTGCGAGAACGCGAGCTCGAACGACAAGGTCGCGGAGCTCCTGAAGGACGCCGCCTTCTACGTCCTCCCCTCGCAGAACCCCGACGGCCGCTCGCACTGGTTCGAGCGCGCGCACAACGCGCACAGCTCGCGCACCGGTGTGATGCCGACGGACGACGACGACGACGGACGCTTCGACGAGGACCCGGCGGACGACCTCGACGGCGACGGGCAGATCACGCAGATGCGCAAGTTCGTCCCGGGCCAAGGCACGCACCGCCAGGATCCCGACGATCCGCGCATCCTCGTCCCCGTGCCGCCGAACGACGAAGGTCGCCGCGGCGATTGGATCCTCGTCGGCGAGGAAGGTCTCGACGACGACGGCGACGGCCGCATCAACGAGGACGACCCGGGCGGCTATGACATGAACCGCGCGTGGCCGTCGTCCTGGGCGCCCGAGCACGTGCAGTTCGGCGCGGGGCCGTACCCGCTCTACTGGCCCGAGCCGCGCGCGATCGCGAACTTCATTCAGCGGCATTCGAACATCGCGGCGGTGCAGTCGTTCCACAACGCGGGCGGGATGATCCTGCGCGGGCCGGGCACGGAGTCGTTCGGCGAGTACCCGAGCGAGGATCTACGCGCGTACGACGAGCTCGGCCGCGACGGCGAGAAGATGCTGCCCTTCTACAAGTACATGGTCATCTGGAAGGACCTGTACACGGTGTGGGGCGGGTTCGTGAACTGGACCTATGAGGGGCTGGGGATCGTCTCGTTCACGAACGAGCTCTGGAACGACGACCAGTACTTCCAGGATGCGGGGCGCGCGGAGGAGGCGGGCAAGGGCGCGGTCTTGGGCGGCGGGTTCGACCGCCAGCGGCATTGGTTCGACGACAAGCTGCTCATGGGGGCGGGGTTCGTCGCGTGGCATGCGTTCGAGCATCCGCTGTTCGGCAAGGTCGAGATCGGTGGGTATCGCAAGGACGTCGGGCGCGTGCCGCCGACGTTCATGATCGAGGAGATGGTGCATCGCAACGCGATGTTCTGCCTCGGGCATGCGCGGGCGATGCCGAAGGTGGTGTTCGAGGACGTGCAGGTGACGGAGCTCGGTGAGGGTGTGAAGGCGGTGGATTTGGTCGTGCGGAATCTACACGCGATTCCGACGCGGACGGGGATGGCGGCGCGGGGGAAGGTGGGAGCGCCGGATGTGATTGCGATCGAGGGGGCGGGGTTGACGGTGATCGCTGGGGGCGTGCGGAGTGATCGGTTTCGGCCGGAGCGGATCGAGCTGCAGGAGCGGCATCCCGAGCGGTTGCTGCGCGAGCGCGGCGTGGGGTCGCGCGGGGAGGTGCGGGTGCGGTGGTTGGTGAGGGGGAAGGCGGAGAAGGCGGTGGTGACGTACGGCGGGGAGAAGGTGCGGGGGGTGCGGGTGGAGGTGAGGTTGTAGTTGGGGGTGGCGGGGACGGCGGGGACGGCGGCAGCAATTGCCTGATGTGCGAGAGAGGCGTTGCCGGGGCAAAGGCGCACATGAGGGTGCTCCGCATCCCTGACTCCGTGGAGTCTTCGGCCGGAGGACCGGCCGTAGACTCCACGGAGTTCGGTTCGAAGAGTGCGGGCGGGGGCGGGGTGTGAGGGGAAGGGAAGTGGGGTCAGCGGACTGACCAGGTCTTGGTGGTCGGGTCTTGGGTGAGTTCGAAGGTGACCTGCTTCGTGTCCGCGAAGGAGCGCACTCGGAAGCTCGGCTTCGCGCCGCCCTCGACGCCGACGATGCCGTTTCCGCCGGGGGCGGCGCGGCCGGGTTCGCCTTCGACGTGGTCGGCGTCGATGCGGTGGGTCCAGATGGGTTTGCCTGAGCTGTCGAGGAGCGCGTAGGTGGAGCGGAATAGCGTCGGGCGTTCGGCGCGGATCCACGCATGGATGAGCGTGAGGCCGGTGCCTGGGATGGCGGCGAGGCCGCCGCAGCCGAAGGGGGCGCCGTTCGTGTCGAGCCGCGGTCTCCATGGGATTGGGCGACCCGTGGTGGTGTCGAAGGCGCTCCACTCCTCGCGGCCTTGGCTCACGATCCAGTACCACGTCGTGAGCCGGTGTTGTTCCTCGTCGATGGACCAGCCGCGCGCGTGTTCGATGCATCCGAGCGTGTCGCGGCCGAGCAGCTCGATGCCGAGCCGCTGGTCGACGCGCAGCGTGCCGTTGGGGGTGATGAGCACGATGCGCACGGCTTCCTGATCGCGGGCCATGATCTCGCCGTAGCCGATGCCCGCGACGCTTCCGTCGGAGAGCACGCGCGCTTCGTCGAGCGCGAAGTCGAACTCCCTGCGCCACACGGAGGCGTCGTCCTTGAAGAGCTCGTACGCGCCCTTGCCCGTCATCGTGCACGGTGGGTCGGCGAAGGTGGACAGCTCGGAGGAGAGCGCCGCGTGGAGTCGGAAGTGTCCGTCCGGGGAGGCGAAGTCGAGCGTGCTCGTCTCCTTCTTCATGTAGCCCTGGAGCACGAGCGCGAAGGCGAGGGGGATCGGCGTGAGCATCGCCCGAGGGTATGCGGCGCCGCGCGTACCTGCGAGGGCTCGATCGGCGCCGTGCGGAACGGCGCACGCGCGCGCGGTTCGTCACGGCGAGGCGGCGTCCGCGAACGCGCTCGTACCTGCTCGCGGACCCTCGAACGGTCCGCATGCAGGTCCTCGGAGCCGAGCGCGGATCCCGTCAGAGCCCGAGGGAGTAGCTCGCGAACACCGTGAAGTCCGGGCCCGACTCGGCCACGACGTCGTCTTCGAAGCCGACGACCAGCGTCGAGCGCTCGCCCACGTCGAACGCGAGGCCGACATCGACCGAGACCATCTCGCGGTTCAGCTCCTTGATGCGGAAGTCGCGCGTCACGGGACCGTTCGCGATCACGCCGCCGAGCAGCGACACCGCGTCGTTCCATCGGTATTCGAGCCCCCACTGGAGCGACAGATCGTCCTCGACCTCGACGCCGCTCCCGACGAACGAGCTCGGCCGCTTCGCGTCGACCCAGTCGAGCGCGCCGGTCGTCGTCCAGCGCCCCCACGACTTCTCGGCGAGCACGCCGCCGCCCCAATCGAAGGCACCGTTGCCGAAGCCGCGCGAATCCGAGCCGAGCGGCAGGTCGATGCCCGCGCGGACGGAGACCGCGGGGGACGAGGGCGACTCCTCCACGAGCTGGTGCGTCAGCACGACGGGCACGTCGCCGAAGCCGAGCTCGTTGCCCTCGAGGTCGTAGATCTCCCGGCCGTCCTTCTCGATCTCCATCGCGTAGGTGAAGCGCTCGCGCTCGTCGCGACCGCCGCCGGGGAAGCCGAGGAGCGCGTGCCACGCCTCGACGAAGCGGTCGAGGAACCCGCTCGATGCGTACACGACCGGCAGCTCGACCTCGAGGTCCGTGCGCGACGCCACCGCGAAGCGCGCGGCGACGGCGAGGCGCGCGATCTCGCCGTCGAGCACGACGCGCTCGTCGCCGACGTCGCCGTTCTCGAACATCGAGGAGTACTCGCCCGTGACGCGCAGCTCTTGGGCGGCTTCTCCCGCGCGAGCGCGCCGCGGGCGGAACGCGAGGATCGTGAGCTTGTTCGGCTGCTGCACGCGCGTCGGGATCGGCCCGCGCACCTTCGCGCGCGGCGCGTCGGAGTGCGTCGCGATCAGAGCGCACGACGGCGCGAAGGCGAGGACGACGACGAGGAGCGCGCGCATGGGCGCGACGTTCTACCGGACGATCGTGAGCGCGCGCCAGGAGCTCGGTCGATTCCGCGCGCTCATTCCCGTGCGTCGGGGAGCACGATGCGGAGCTCGCGGTCCTCGACCGGCACCGCGGTCGCGGTCGTCTCGGTGTCCGCGACGAGCGTGCGCGCGCCGTCGGGCGCGGGCTGTGTGCGCCACGCGGTGAAGGAGAGCGCGTGTCCTTCGGGCCCAGCGACGCGCGCCCGGCCCTCCGCATCCAGGGTCACGGAGCGCGCCGTGACGCAGCCGCGCAACCCGCTCACGTGGAGTCGCGCGTCGAGCACGGGCCGACCGTCCGCATCGACGACGGCGACGACGAGCGCGCGTTCGAGCGGTTGCACGACCTCGACGTGCTCGAGCCCGGCCCGCGCGCGCTGCTCCCACGCGGACATCGTCACGCGGCCCTCGCGCGCCGCGCGCTCTTCGAGCCGCGACACCGTGATCCAGCACTCGCCGCGCTCGAGGCCGAGCACGCGAAAGCAACCGCTCGCGTCGGTCGTGATCGACCAGGCGCGCCGGCCGCCGCTCGTCGCGGTCACGCCGACGCTCGCGCCGACGACGGGATCGCCGTGCGCATCGACGACTCGTCCCGCGAGCACGCGCTCGACCGGGAGCTCGATCGCGAGCTCGCGCACGATTCCGCCCGCGAGCTCGACGCGCGTCTCGTGCTCCATCCGCCCGGCGTGGTTCACCGTGAGCGACCACGCGCCGGGTTCGAGACCCTCGGCCGCGAACGCTCCGCTCGCGTCGAGCTCGATCGTCTTCGCGAGCGCGCCGCCCTGGCGCGGGCCTTCGCCGAGCTGCGCCCGCATCCAGCGCAACTCGACCACCGCGCCGGCGATCGAGCGCCCCTCGACCTCCTTCACGACGCAGCGCAGGGAGGCGCTCCCATCGACGACGGGCGACGCGCGCCCGCGCGCCTCACCCACGGGACGAGCTCGTGGGGCCGCACACCCGCCGAGCACCGCGAACCAGGCGGCGAACAGGAGCACGGCCTTCATCCCGACACCCTACCCCGCGCATGCACGTCGGCAACCGTGCCGAAGGTCTCAACGGCCTTCGCCTCGTATCCCTGCACGAAAATCTTCGGCGGCACCCGCGTGATGCGCAGGTCCTTATACAAGTCGAATACTTCCGCCAGATACTTCTGAATCCCGGCGTAGTC
>JACRIO010000136.1 GCA_016220035.1 Planctomycetota bacterium
AAGTACTCACTGAGGAGGTGCAGTTTGCGCCCCACTTCTGGAGTACGCGATCTCCGTCCAGAAACCACTCCCTTCCCGAGCCACTGGTGTGGTGATCACGAAACACCTGCACCGGCAGAGGAGCTGAAGGGCACGCCGCCTCGGGTTCGAGTGACCATTCCAAACCGCTCGAGCGTTCCGTAGATCGCCTGCCGCGTCGCACGCCGCCGAGCACGCGCACCTTGCACGTCGCGCACAGCGTTCTCGATCGCAGAGCAGGCCGCTTGGTGGAAGCTCTCACGGCACGCCCAAGACTCCGCCGACGGCATCTCCCTGTCAAGCTGCTCCGCTGTTTTGTAGCCCCTGCTCCCCCGCAGGCGACCGCGATCGAGACGATCCCGCGCCCGCCGCACCTCGACGCACCACGCCGGAGAGTGCTCCTCGTCCACGTCGCCGACCCACACGCGCTCCCCCAGGCCCGCGAGCTCGCACACACTCCCAAGCCCGCACTCCGCCTTCAGCTCGCCGATCCCCCGCTCGCAGGCCGCATTGTGCTGCGGCGTGCGCGGTTCGTTCACCAGTTCGATGACGCCGTGCTCCGCGCACCACCGCGCCACCTCAGCGTTGCAGTACGCAAGCCCGTTGTCGTGACTCAGGACGAAGGGCGCTACGCCGCGCTCCCTTCGAGCGCGCTCCAGGATGCCCACGATCTCCACGCCCGTCGCCACGATCCCCAGCGACACACCGACCAGCTTCGTCGTGCCGAGGTCCTTGACCACCTCCGCCTGCTGGGCCTCACCGCCGTCGCGCCCCAAGTGCGTCGCATCGATGCTCCACACCAGGTCGCGTGCGTGCACGGCCACGCTGACCCGCCGCGCCTCCAGCTCCCGCGCGCGCCGCGCACGATGGCGCGCCTTCCATTTCGCCGCCTCCTCCTGCACCAGCCGCATGGGCACGTCCACGAGCGCCTTGGCCAATGGACGCCATCCCGCCGTGAAGCCCTGCACCTCCAGCTCCTCGCGCACCCGCACAGTCGCTTTCCATCGCGCCTCCGACGAATGCGCCGGCCGCCCCACGGGGCGCAAGAGCACCTCGGAGGCGGCCAGCTTTCGGTCCGCGTGCAGGCTACGGACGCTGCGGTCCAGGGCCTGCGAGACCGCTGTCATCAGCCACTGCGGGCGGTCGGCCTCCGCGCTGAGCACGCGGCCGATCTGCTCGCGGCTTGCGCGATCTAGTCGCTGTCCCCCTTTTTTTTCCGCTCGGCCCTGACGTCGTCGGCGACGTCGAGGTCGAGCCCTTCACCGAAGCGAGCTGCTTCAGCACGTTCGTCAGCCGTCGCTCCCGCTCCAGCTCCGAGCGCGCCTCCGCCAGCTCCTTGCGCAGCCGCGACGCCTCCGCGCGCTCCACCGGTTCCGGCGGCGGGGCACCGCTCCAACTCCGCGGCTGCTTCAAGAGCCCGGCGAGCAGCCCCGAAAACGCCATCTGCGACATCTGCCACACGCGCAGGGGCGGCATCGACAGTTCCGCCGCCAGCGCCTCCTTCGACTTGCGACCCAGCCAAAGCTCCAGGATCGCCGTCCCCTGGCGCTGCGCTCGCTCCTTGTCCTCCGCACTCGCCTGCTCCCACAAGGCCTTCACCGCCATCGCCGGCTTCGGCGCGTTCTTCAGGCGGATCCGTTTCCCCCCGCGCCGCGTGCGGCGCGGCGTCTCGGGGGGCCTCGAGGGTTCGTTCGTTGCGTTCGTCACGTCGTCCATCACGTTGTTCCTTGCCGACCTGCGGCATCCCGATCTCGTCGAGTCCGATCTCTCGTCTCTCTCCGTCGCTCGTATGAAGCACCAAGCGACCTCGTTCCCCAGTCAGGGACAGCTCGCGGTCCCCGATCTGGCCAATCAGAAACACCGAGCGCCGCGGCTTCTCCGAGAGCGCCAGGGAGAGCTCCTGTTTCGAAAGCTGACCCTCGATCGCGCGCCGCACCGCCGACTCCGCACCGAAGAAGCGATCCGCGGGCACGAGCCCGTCGATCCCCTGGTGCGGACGGAAGAAGTTGTAGTGCGCCAGCCAGTGCGAGAGCCGCTCACGCGCCTCCGACAGTTCCTGCGGGCGTACGCGCGACCAGAATTCCCGGTCGATCGTCTCCCACAGACGCTCGCACTTGCCCACCGTCTCCGGATGGTGCGCGCGCGCCACGGCGTGCTCGATCCCCTCGCGCTCGAGCAAGCGCTCGAAGTCCGACTTCCCGCGCCATGCGTAGTACTGACGCCCCTGGTCGGTCAGCACCTCAGCAGGCTTCCCGTAGCGTTGGATCCCGTCGAGCAAGGCCTCGATCACCAGCTCCGAGCGCTGGTGCAGTTGCAGCGAGTGACTCACCACGAAACGGCTGCGGTCGTCGAGGAACACCGTCAGGTACACCCGACGGCTCTCGCGCGTCAGCAGGAATTGCGTGATGTCCGTCTGCCAAAGCTGCATCGGCGACGCCCGCTCGAAACGACGCGGCTGGCTCGGCTTGCGCCGACGCTTCACGACCAAGGGAGCACGCGGCACCCCAGCACGATCGAGCACGTTGCGCACGCCGCCCGCACTCACCTTCATCGCGCGGAAACGCCACAGGAAGTCGCGCACGCGCCGCAGGCCGAACTCCGGGTGCCGCTCGCGCACGCGCACGATCTCCGACTGCACCGCAGCCGCGATCTTGCGGCGACCATCACCCTTGCGACGGCCCGGAGGACGAGGCTCGAGCCCACGCGGGCCCTCTTCGCGATAGCGCGAGAGCCACTTGCCGAGTGTGTTCACCGCAACACCCCACGTCGCAGCGAACGCACGCTGGCCAAGGCCAGAGCGCTCGAACGCCTCCACGATCGAGCGACGCTCCTCCGCCTCGTAGCGGCCGCGGCTGCGGCCGCGAGCGTTGCGGGGGTTGCGGGCGTCCTCCAGCGCGTCGTCGCCGTCCAGCACGCGACGTCGCCATGCTTGCAGCGACGCGGCCGTCACGCCGCCGTGGCGCGCTGCGAACTCACGCGCAGGTTCGCCGCTCGACTGCCACGCGCGGTACAGAGCTCGGCGATCCGAAGCCGTGTACTTTTTTCGCGGTCGGTCCTTCCCCCCCTCGGGGGGGAAGGACGGAGGCAACTCGCCGCTGCCTCGGTCTTCCTGACTGTTCATCGTCTGCCATCCCCGGGCTCTGCCCGGTCATGGAGACGGCGTTCGACTCCCTGCTCTGCTGCTGAGTCAGTGAAGGGTTTTCGTTACACCAGACACGAACCGCTCGATACCAGCCTCCCGACGATCGAGCAGATCGAGGAGGAGCTGTCGAGGGGGCTGGAGGAGGACGGGAGCACGGCTCGGGCGAATGCACCAGCGGAGCCTTCCTGAGCTCGCTCGACCCACTGTTCGAGCGTCGAGGAACCGGGGAATCGAGGCGCTTCACCTCGAGCTTCGGAGGGTGGACGGCTCGGCAACGTCGTCGAGCGGCGCCGCCTTTTCACGATCAACCGCACCCTGTCGCCGGGCTTCAACCCGAACTCCTTCAGCGAGTCCGTCGTCAGCGCCGACGCCATCGTCGCCTTGCCGACGACGTCGAGCTCGACCTGCGACAGGACGTCGCCCTTCTTGACCTTCGTGACCTTGACCGTGATGCGGTTGCGTGCGCCGTACTACATGCGCGCAGTCTGACGGCGCGCGCGGAGCGTGTCACGATCCCGTCCCCTACCACTGCACCTGCACCGCATTCGTCACGTTGAACGTCGTCGGGCACGCGAAGTTCTGCGCGTCGCGGTAGTAGACCTGATACCCGCGCTTCTCGCCGGGCGAGAGCGCGTGGCCGAGTTGGGCGTTGCGGGTCGCGAGACTCGGGTCGCCGGCGCTCGGGAAGGTCAGCGTTCCGCTCGGGTTCGCGACGCGGACGGCCATGCGCAGGAGCTGGCCGTCGATGCAGCGCACGCCGTCGCCGAAGGGGACACCGACCGCGTCGACAGAATCGCCCTGCAGCACGATGCACGCGACGTTCGGCTTCATGAAGAGCGACCACAGCGTCACCGTGTCCGTGTCGGGATCGCCCAGCGCGAGGAGCATCGCGCCGCTCGCGTAGGTCGAGTTGCGACAGCCGCGGCCCGGTCCGCTCGGTGCGTTTCCGCAGGGGCACGGCTGCGTCGCGTCGACGCCCGGGCTGCAGTGGGTCGTGATCGGGTTGGCCGAGTACGCCGCTCCTGCGACGTCGTAACCGCCGCCCTGAAACGCGCGCCACGCCGCCAAGATCGAGCGCGTCGACGCACCGCTCGCCGCGCGCGCCGCGCACACGGACGGCTGGTCCTCGGTGTCGTTGCTCGCGCCGAGCACCTCCGAGGCACCCGCGATGGCGATCTGGCCGCCGACGTCCGCAAAGGTCGCGAGGTACGTGTCCGGCTGCCCGCCCGACGTCTCGGTCCACGCGACGACGAAGCTCCGGCCGTCGCAGTCGGCGCTCGGCGCGGTCTGGTTCTCCGACGGCGGCGAGCCGACGAGCAGCGTGAGGTTCGCGGAGTCGAGCTCCACGCCGGCCTCCAGGAGCTTCCCGAAGAGGTCGGCGTTGCCCGGCGCCATCGTGCGCGCATACGCGACGAGCCAGCGACCCGGGGCGGAGCTCGTCAAGGACGACACGCTCGGCGCGAACGCGTTCTCCGGGCCGGCGTCGACGTCGAACGGCGCGAGCACGACAGCGCCCGCGGCGTTCACCTGCGCGGCGAGCACGTCGCCGCTCCCGGCCGCGCTGCGCGTCCACGCGACACACCACGTCTCGCCGGAGCCGGGCTGGTCCTCGGCCCATTTGGAGATCGACGGCGCCTCGTCGAGCGTCGCCGCGGGGCCGGAGAGGTTCACCACCGGGCCGACGACGCCCTGCGTGTCGATCGTTGCGAGCTCGACGTCGTGGTCCGCGCCGTTCAACGCGCTCTCCCACGCGACGCAGAAACCCGACACGTTCGCCGCGTTCGCGTCGCCGCCGACGTCGGGGCGGGAGCGGGCATGTCCGCCGCGCGGCGACACGTCGAACGGAGCGGCGAGCGTTCCCGTCGCGTTCGCGAACGCGCGGCCGCCGACGAACACACCCGTGGGCGGGGAGCTACTCGTCACCTCCGCGACGCCCAGGTAGGCGCGCGCGGCGTGGTTGTAGGCGACGCGCGGCCGCGCCCAGTCGTCGGTCGTGAGGTCGATCGGAACGACGCCGAGCAGCGTCCCAGCCGCATCGAGGCGCACGAGCAGCACGTCGCGATCCGCGCCGCTGCTCGGGAGCTCGAAGACGACGCCCTGCTCGCCCGCGACGCGGTCGAAGGCGACGTCGGGTTGCGACTCGGAGGCGCCGGAGTTCGTCGACACGCCGTACGTCGTGATCAGCGGATCGACGACGAGCGCGCCGCGTGCGCGCGTCGCGATCGCAGCGGGCACCACGAGTTGGATGCCTGCATCGCTCCAATGCGTCGCGATCGGCGCCGGTTCGCGCGAAGCATCGAGCACGAACGCGCGCGAGTAGCGCACGGCACCGTACTCGCCGCGCAACACGAGCCCCTGCTCGTCCTCGCCGCGCTCGAGCTCGCTCGCGACCGCGAGTTCGAGCACGACCTCGCCCGCGAAGCGCGCGGGCTCGAACTCGAAGCTCTGCGCGAGCCCGTCGACGCGCGGCTCGTAGACCTCGCGCACGGGCCCGCGGTCGTACACGACGCGACCGTCCACGCGCACGGGCTCGACGCGCGGCGCGAGCGCGAGCTCCACGCCCGCGACGCGCACGCTGCGCAGCGCGAACGCGGCCGGCGTGTTGCACGGCGCGGCTGCGCCCAGGACGGGGACGAAGCAGGCGCCCGAGGCCGAAAAGCACGCCTTGTAGCGGCTGGTCGCAGCCCAAAGCGCACCCTCCGCGGGCTGGTCCCAGACGAGGCTCCGCGCGAGCTCCGTCGCGAGCGATCCGCGCGCGGGGAGCACGCCGTGCGCCGCCGAAGGCAGCGCGCACAGGGCGAGGACGTAGAGCGACCGGAGAAGATTCTTCGGGGTCATGGAGGACTCGATGCGGAGAGGCGGCGCACGACTCCTCCGATTCGAGCCGGTCGACGACCCGGCCTGCGCGTCGCGCGGAGTCCGGCGGAATCCAGCTCGCAGGTCAGTCTACCCCGCGTTCGCGAGCGAGGCGGACGAGGGTCACGTCGTCGATTTCACCGAGCCCGAGAAACCTGCTCCACTTCGCTGTGGGGCCATCGTCTTCAGCACGGCGGCGGAGCGAAGTGGAGTAGGACTCGGGCTCGGCCGGACACTGCTGTCACCGCGGCACGAAGCGCAGGCCGAAGACCAGCGTGTCGACGTCGTTGCTGCTCGTGAATCCGGCCGTGAGGCCGAAGCGCGGGTCGAGGTAGTACGCGCCGTTCAAGTAGAGCGCCGTGTCGCTCCCCGCGTCGTGGAGGTCCGAGTAGGAGGCGCCGGCGCTTGCCTCGGCGCGCGCACCGAGCGCGATGCGGATCCCGGCGCGGAGCTCGTACCCCTCGTCGTTCGACGGGCCGGGAGCGGCGCTGTCGGCGTGCACGTCCGTCCAACCGGCGCCGAGCACGAGGTCGACGTGCTCCGCGACGGACGAGTGCAACCCGATCCCGACGTGCCAACCGCCGAGGTCGACGTCGGAGCCGCTCGCCTCGCCTTGGAGGAAGGAGCGGCTGCCGAACACGAACCAGGTGTCGTTGAGCGCGTAGGACGCGTCGAGCTCGAGGCCGCTCGGGTCGTCCGAGTAGCCGTCGACGATCGTCGTCGCGTAGCTCAGGCCGAGGTAGGTGTAGGGCAGGTTCAGCGCTGGCTCGGAGAACGGCGCCGAGGGCGGGAAGACCGCCGCGCGTGCTTCGTGGAGTTCCGGGCTGGCGGTGGGCGTGGTCGCGGCGAGGAAGAGGAGGGTGTCGAGGAGCATGGTGGGATCCCTTCTCCGCTCAGCTCTTCACGAAGATGCAGCCCGATGCGAACAGGGCGAGGACGACGGCGGCGAGACAGGCGATGCAGAGGAAGGGGAACTTCCAGGGGCAGCAGTCGTTCATGGCGGATTCTCCGAGGTGATGGAGGGAACGGGAGGATACCGATGGAGCGTGCGCCCGTCGCGCGCTCACGCATCCCTCACATCGCGCGCAACGTGTGGAGCTCGCTCCCTGCACGGAGGTGCGCCGCGAGCGGAAGACCGGTGGATCCCAGTTGCACCCGGGATCCTAGGCTCGTCCGTCTTGACCCAGCGGCACTCGCGCGCGAGCCTTCGTGCGCGTCGGACAGCGAGCGGACGCACGGAGCACGGACACACGGCGTTTGACGCCGTCCGGGAGGACTGCGATGACGAAGGGCGCGAGTTCGAGACGGAAGGGAAGCGCGCGGAACGCCGCACACACGCGGCGGACGGCAGCACCGGCCCGCGCACGGAACGAGGCGAAGGCCGGCGGCGCGAAGCGGAACGCGACCGGAGCGCGTGGCGTCGACGCGATCGCTTCCTACGCGCGGTCACGCTCGGCGGCGGCGCGCGCCGTGTGCGAGCGGCTGCGCGTGCTCGTCGACGCGGCGCTGCCCGACGCGACCTCGAAGGTCTGGCACGGCGGGCCGGTTTGGTTCGACGGCGCGAACCCGGTCGTCGGATACGACGCGTCGGAGAAGGGGGTGAAGCTCCTTTTCTGGAACGGCCGCGCGTTCGGCGACGCTGCGCTCGAGCCGGTCGGCAAGTACCAGGCGGCGCAGGTCGTGTTCACGGACGCGAGCGGGATCGACGAGCGCGCGGTGAAGCGCTGGCTGAAGCTCGCGCGTGAAAACGTGTTCGACTCGCGGGCGTTCTTCGCGAAGTTGCGTGCGGAGCGGGCGGCGAAGTAGCGCGGCGGAGGGGAATACCGTGCCAGAGCAATTTTTCACCCGATAGAGCGGCCGC
>JACRIO010000137.1 GCA_016220035.1 Planctomycetota bacterium
GAAGGAGCTCGTCGACCGCGCGCGCGAACGCGTGGAGGCGCTGCCCGCGTCGGCGCACCGAGCGGCGCTCATGGAGCTCCCCGGCTTCGTTCTCGAACGGCGTTGGTGATCGGAGGACCGATGGAAGCACCGGCGCAGGGGACGGCGGGCGCGCGAACGGAGCCGGGCTTTCGCTGGGGATTTCTTCGCTCCGCGGGCATGGTGCTGCTGCTCGTCCTCGCGGGGCAGGCGCTCGGCAACGCGCTCGCGGGTTCGGGCTTCCTGCACGGAGCGTTCGGCTGGCGCGACGCGATCCTCGCGGGCTTCGCGCTGTGCGCCGCGGCGTACGTGTGGCTGCAGCGCGACGCCGTGAAGCACTTCTTCCGCTCGATGCACACAGGCGTCGTGCTCGTGGGGCTGTCGGCGATCGCGGTCGCGAGCGGCGTCCTCGTGCCGCAGATCGAGGGCTTCGAGGACCCCGACGAGCGCGTGCCGAGCGTCAGCGACCTCCCGCGCGACGCGTTCGGCACGTACCTCGCCGCGCCGCGGCGCGAAGCGGACCAGTACGCGGCCAAGCTCGCGCAGGACCATCCCGCGCTCGCCGCGCTCTCGAACGAACAGGTCGCGCGCGCCAAGGAGTACCGCCGCCAGCTCGAGACGTTCCAGTTCGCCGAGGCGTACTTCCTCCATCACCTGCTGCATCCCTACGGCCTCGGACGGCCCGAGACCGGCGTGCCCGAGCCGGTGCTCCAGCGCCTCGACCGCTTCGGGCAGCGCTACGGCAAGGAAGAGCGCGACAACCAGGAGAAGCAGATCCGCCAGGCCTTCGGCGGCCAGCCGAAGTCGCAGGCGATCGAGCAGTTCATCCAGGACCATCGCGCGGGCCTGCGCACGGGCTTCGACGTCTGCACGGCGCTGCACTTGAACCGCGCGTACAAGTCGCACTGGTTCGCGACGCTGCTCTTCCTGCTCGCGATCGGCGTCGGCCTGAACACGTTCCGCGGCGCTCCGCGCCAGTGGTTGACGCTGCGCAAGGCCGGCTGGCTCACGGTGCACGTCGGGATCCTCGTCATGCTCACCGGCGGGTTCGTGAGCAAGTTGAACACGGACCGCGGGCTGCTCGAGCTCGAGGTCGACGGGCCGCCGAAGGACTCCTACTACGCGTACTTCGACCGCAGCAAACCGACGCGGATGCCGTTCCACGTGAAGCTCGACCGCTTCGGCCGCAAGGACTGGCCGACGCTCCAGGTCGGGTTCAAGGCGGACGACTTCAAGACGCGCCTCCCCGAGTACACGCTCTGGCCGGGGCGTGAGATCGGCATGGACTGGGTGCGCGACGCGGGGACCGACAAGGAGCGCCCGAACCTGCTCCTGCGCGTCAAGGCGCTCGCCGAGCGCGCGCAGCTGAAGCCGCCGCGGCTCTGGGAAGCGGAGCAGCGCGACGACCCGCTCGCGCAGGGTCCCGTGGCGGAGTTCGAGGTGCGTGAGTCGGGCGGCGACGCGGCGGCGAACGCGTGGCCGCTGTACCTCGTGCCGGGCGCGCGCGGCGACCAGTACTTCGATCCCGAATGGCGCTGGCGGCTGCGCACGGTGTACGGCGACGAGCCCGCGGCGGTGGAGCGCGCGCTCCGGCCCGAGGAGCCGGGCTACCTCGGATGGATCGACATCGGCATCCGCACCGAGGGCACGATCGAGCCGCGCCGCGAGCGGCTCGTGCTCGGCCGCGCGATCGAGGTGGGGGAGTACACGCTGACGCCCGTCGAAGCGACCGCGCACTTCCAGCTCGACGCGGCGGGCAAGGCGGAGGTCCGCGACGGTCGCCCGCTGAAGGAGCAGACGCCGCGCAACCCCGCGGGGTGGGTCAAGATCGAGAAGCGCGGGGCCGCCGCGCCGGAGCGGCGGCTCGTGCTGCAGGCGATCGACGCGGAGACGCACGCGTCGATGCAGAAGAACTACGCGTTCGCGTCGGTCGCGCTCAAGCTCGTGTGGGACGTGTGGGGCGTCGACGGACCTCCGCGCCACGTCCTGCAGTGGGGGCCGAACACGCCGCTGAAGCTCGTCGCCGAGGACGGGAAGGCGCGCGACTTCGCGCTCGGGAGCGCGCTCCCGTTCGCGAACGACCTCGTGTTGAAGCACGTCTTCCACGCGGTGCGCGTCGAGAAGACGATCGAGTTCCTCGCGCCGCACGTCGAGGGCCCGCACTTCGATCCCGACTTCTACGCGACCGATCCGATCGGGCTCGACCTCGAGATCGTGCGCGCGCCGGGCACGAGCGCCGAGAAGTCCGAGACGGTGCGTTTCGCTTCGACGGAGCGCAGCCTCGCGGACACGTGGCAGTCGCCCGACGGCGAGTTCAGCATCGCGTTCTACGAGAACGCGGCCGCGCAGCCCTTCGAGTGGCGCAGCGTGCTCTCGATCCTCGAGGACGACGGCCAGGGCGGGTTGCGCCCCGTCGACATCGGGCCGGAATACGACCGCGAGATCCGGGTCAACGACTACTTCTTCTACCGCGGGTATCGTTTCTTCCAGACGAACGCCGACGCGCAGCGCCCGAAGTACTCCGGCATCGGCGTCGTGTTCGACCCCGGGATCCCGATCGTGCTCTACGGCATGTACACGATCATCGTCGGTACCATCCTCGCGTTCCTCCTGCGTCCGATCGCGGAGGCCTACGCGAAGCGCGTCCAGGAGCCTCGACCATGAACCTCGCCACCTTGATCGACACCGCGCAGATCCCGGCCTCGGAGCGCTGGTCCGGCGCCACCGACCTCGTGTGTCTCCTCGGCGCGGGGCTGTGCGCGCTCGCGGGCTGGTTCCACGCGCGCGCGGCGCTGCGCAAGACGGAGCTCGCACCGCTCGCCCGCTGGATCGCGCGCGGCGCCGTGCTCCTCCTGCTCGCGGCCGTGGCGTGCATGGGCGCTTCGGTCTGGAACCGCGGCCTCGAGGTCAACCACTTCCCGAGCCAGACGATGAGCGAAGTGCTGCAGATGTTCTCGCTCGCCGTGCTGCTCTCGATGTTCGTGCTGCACTTCGCGCTGGGACTTCAGCGGCGCGGCAGCGGTTGGGCGATCGTCGACGACGCGATGATGCTCTGCGTGTTCCTCGGCGCGTGGTTCACGCACCGCTACATCGCGACCCTGTCGACCGCGCAGCGCGACCTCCCGCCCGCGCTGCAGTCGTACTGGTTCCCGCCGCACCTGTCGGCGCTCATCTTCAGCTACGCGACGATGGGCGTCGCCGCGGTCGTGGCGCTCGTGTGGTTCGTGATGCGCTTCTGGAGCGCCGTCCACGCGGGTCGGCCGATGCTCGTGAAGAAGCTCCTCGCGTTCGTGCTGCTCTCCTCGGCGCTCTCCGCGCTGGGGGCCGCGGCCCTGCGCTTCGGCCTCGCGTTCGAGTGGGCGCCCGCGCTGCTCCTCACGAGCCTGCCCGCGGGACTCGTCGCGTGGGCGTTCGTGCGCGGCGTGCTCGACGGGCGGCTCGGCGGGCCGAGTGCGAGGAGCGAGCTCGCGATCGTCGTCGGCCTGACGCTCGTGCCCTTCGTCCAGCTCGTCACGCTGCCGATGCTCGCGATCGGAGGGCTCGTGTTCGCGCTCCTGCGCGCGAAGGACGGGCTGCCCTCGGCGGCGCGGCTCGCAGAGCTCGAGAAGGAGCTCGACGACGTCAGCTTCCGCGCGTTCGCGGTCGGCATCCCGTTCCTCACCGCCGGCTTGTGGATGGGTGCTTTCTGGGCGCAGGAAGCGTGGGCCAACTACTGGGGCTGGGACAGCAAGGAGAACGCGGCGCTGATCACGTGGCTCGTGTACATCGTCTACATCCACCTGCGCATGCTCGGCGGGTGGCGCGGCTCGAAGGCGATGGGCGTGCTCGTCGCGGGCGCGCTCTCGGTCTTCGTCACGTTCCAGGTGTTCGGCTACTTCCCCGATTCGCAGAAGAGCATGCACCGCTACACCGACGACGGCGTCAAGCCGATGGAGGGCCAGCAGGCCGGCGCGGCGGCGAGCGACGAACAAGCGCGGGCCGACACGGGAGCGCGCGACGCGGAGCAAGGCCGATGACGGCGCGCATCCTCGACGGCAAGGCGGTCGCGCAGATGGTGCGCGCGGAGGTGCGCGCGGGAGCCGAGGCGCTCGCCGCGCGCGACGTGCGGCCCGGGCTCGTGGTCGTGCTCGTCGGCGAGGATCCCGCGAGTCAGGTGTACGTCCGGAACAAGGACAAGGCCGCGCGCGAGGCGGGCTTCGAGGTGCGCACGGTGCGCCTCGCGGCGACGGCGCGGCAGGCGGAGCTCGAGGCCGAGGTGCGCGCGTTGAACGCCGTTCGCGCGGTGCACGGGATCCTCGTGCCGCTCCCGCTGCCGAAGGGCCTCGACGCCGACCGCGTCGTGCGCCTGATCGACCCCGCGAAGGACGTCGACGGGCTCACGCCGGAGAACGTCGCGGCGCTCGCGATGGGGCGGCCGGGACTGCGTCCATGCACGCCGGCGGGCTGCATCGAGCTCTGCGACCGGCACGCGATCGCGCTCGAGGGCAAGGACGTCGTCGTGGTCGGCCGGTCGATGCTCGTGGGCAAGCCCTTCGCGCTGCTCGCGCTCGAGCGCAACGCGACGGTGACGATCGCGCACTCGCGCACGCGCGACCTCGCGGAACACGTGCGGCGCGCGGACGTCGTCGTGGCCGCGGTGGGGCGTCCGGCGCTCGTGAAGGGCGACTGGATCCGGCCGGGCGCAGCGGTCCTCGACGTCGGCATCAACCGCCTCGCGGACGGCCGGCTCGTGGGGGACGTCGATTTCGAGACCGCGAAGGAGCGCGCGGGCTGGATCACTCCGGTTCCGGGCGGCGTCGGTCCGATGACGATCGCGATGTTGCTCGCGAACACGCTCCAGGCCGCGGCCCTGCAGACCGGGAATTCCCTTCCGGCGCGGACCAGGAGTGTGGCGAGCACGAGCTGAGCATGGCCAAGGAAGCCTGGCAGGACAAGGACGACGACAGCGCGCCGCGGACGACGGTGCAGTTCGGCCTACCGCGGCTCACGCCGGCGGTGAAGTGGCTGATGATCCTGAACGTCGGGATCTTCCTCGCGAGCTTCCTGCTCTACTTCTTCAGCCGCGTCGCCGAGAGCCCCGAGATCGAGGCGTCGGTGTTCCAGCACCTGAGGCTCGTCCCGAACGATTGGGCCGAGTACTTCGCGGGCCTGCCGCTGTGGCAACTCTTCACGTACGGATTCCTCCACGCGGACATCGGCCACATCGTCGGCAACATGCTGATGCTGTTCTTCTTCGGCACGATGCTGGAGAGCCTCGTCGGCACCCGCCGGTTCCTGCTGACCTACTTCGCGTCGATGGTGATCGGCGCGTTGGTCTACCTGGCGCCCGCACTCGCGGTCGGGGGCGTCTTCTCCGCCTCGGTCCTGGGCGCTTCGGGAGCGTGTTTCGGCATCATGATCGCGATGTCGGTGCTCCGTCCGATGACGCGGGTCATCGTGTTCTTTTTCCCGCTGACGCTGCGCACGCTGACTTGGATCCTGATCGCGTACAACGTCTTCGGATTGCTCACGACGATCGCGGAACGGGCCAGTGGTGGAACGGCCTATCTCGTCCATCTCGGGGGAGCGCTCTACGGATTCCTCGCGGTGCGCACCGGCCTGATCCGCCTCGACCCGGTCGAGTTCATGGAGCGCCGCCGGGCGGTGAAGGCCGTCGAACGCTCGGCCTCGGACGAAGCGCGGATGGATCAGCTCCTGGAAAAGATCCATCGCGAGGGGATGAACTCGCTCACGCGCGGCGAGAAAGACTTCCTGAAGCGGATGTCGGCGAGACGCTGAGCCCGATGGAGGCGGAGGTCGGCGAAACGCCGAGCCCGATCCAAGCCGCCGCCCCCCGCCGCCCCCCGCCGCCCCCCGCCGCCCCCCGCCGCATCGACGCGACCCGTTCGGCCCGCCCCCCGCACCCCGCCGTTGCCCCACACCCGGGCTTTGCCTCCGCCAGTAGAACTCCGGGCTCCGTTCGGCCGGCGCAGGGCGACCCGCCGGGCGAAGGGAGCCCGGAGTCAGTGATGCGGAGCACACTTGTGTGGCGGCATGCTCTCCTCTTCCGCCGGGTTGCTGCCCTTCTGCCTCGCGCGCTCCCGTCGGTGCTGGTTCTTCGTGTTCGAGAGTTCGAGTCCGCGATCCGAGTGTCTCGGATCCTCGCGGCGCGGGTCCCTGCTTCTCTCGCCGAGCGCCGGAGGGAACCGCAAGGCAGTTGCAGAGCCAAGGGCGGAAGAGCAGAGGCATGCCGCCACACAAGTGTGCTCCGCATCACTGACTCCGGGCTCCCTTCGCCCGGCGGGTCGCCGTCCGGGGGCGCCCGCGGCGCGCGC
>JACRIO010000132.1 GCA_016220035.1 Planctomycetota bacterium
CTGCTCTTCGCCGCCTGGAGCTGCGTCCGCGCGATGGAGGCGCGGGGCGTCGCGCGCGACGCGCTCGCCGTGATCGCGACGGGGCTCGCGCTCGCCGGGCTGCAGAACGGGGTGTTCGCGCTCGCGCCGCTCGGCCTCGCGCTCGGTCGCGGAGCGCGCTCGGTCCCGCGCGGACTCGCGCGCGGCGTCGCGGGCGTGCTGCTCGCCTTGCTGGTCGCGCTGCCGTTCCAGTCGAGCCTCCCGTTCGTCGACGCAGACGGCGTGCACCTCGCGCGCGAGGGCGGTCACGTGCTCGCGTGGGACGCGCTCGACGGCCGCGGGGTCGCGCGCTCGATCGAGCACCTCTTCGGCCACGCTCCGGTGCTGTGGGCGCTCGCGTGCGCGGGACTCGTGCTCGCCGCCGGATCACGCCGCGCGCGGAGCGACGCAACCGGCGCTCGAACGCCCGCCGCTGCCGTGCTCGCGGCGCTCGCGCTCCCGTGCGCGCTCGTCTGCGCGCTCGACGCGAACGTGCAGGAGCGTTTCCTCCTGCCCCTCGTGCCGATCGGCGCGATGCTCGCGGCGTCCCTGCTCGCGCGTGTCCCTGCGCGGCTCGCCGCTGCGGTGTGGGCGCTGGCGCTCGCGTTCCCGCTCGCGTGCGCGCTGCGCTTCGTGCTCCTGTCGCGGACGGACGACACGCTCGAGCGCGCGTGCGCAGTGCTCGCCGAGCATGGGGACGAAACGGTCGTCGCCGAGCCCGGCCTCACGCTGCCGATCGTCCCCGGCGCCGCGGAGCTCGCCGACGCGCTCGCGCACGGCGAGGCCGAGCGCTCGTTCTGGCCCGCCACGCTCGCGCGCTTCGAGGCGCGGCTCGACCCCGCGCGCCGCGGAGCGACGTGGACCTTCCCGTGGGAACTCGCCGCTTCGGCGACCGCCGCGCGCGCCGAGCTCGAGGCCGAGCTCGCGAAGCACCGTCCGTGCGTCGTGGTGCTCACGAACCGCCGCTCGAACGCCTTCCTCGCGCGCTACGCCGACTTCCGCGCGATCGTCGAGCGCGACGGCGAGCGCGTCGCGGCCGTCCATGCGAGCACCGACCCGGAGCGCCGCGCCCCGCACCCCTACCAGGGCCAGCACCGCCTCGCCCTCGCGCTCTTCGGGCTCGATGCGTTCGGGCCGGACGTGGAGCTGTGGCGGCTCCCCGCGATCACCCTCCGATGAGCGATGCGACCGTGGAACGGTCCTGCGCGAAATGCGATCGTGAGTCGTGATGTCTCGCATCGTCGGCACCGACGTCCCCCGGCCCGAAGGGCCCGCCAAGGTGGCGGGGCGGGCGCTCTACGTCGCGGATCTCGACGTGCCGGGCGCGTGGGTCGGCGGCGCGGTGCGGGCGGACGTCGCGCGCGGGAGGTTGCTCGGCGTCGACCGCGATCCCGCGTTCGACTTCGCGCGGGTCGTGGTCGTCGGGCCCGAGGACGTGCCGGGCGAGAACGTGCAGGCGCTCATCGTCGACGATCAGCCGGTGCTCGCGGCGAAGGAGGTGCGGCACTGGGGCGAGCCGCTCTTGCTCGTCGCGGCGCCGGATCGGGCGACGTTGGTCGAGGCGCTCCGCGCGTTGCGGCCGCGGATCGAGCCGTTGGAGGCCGTGCTCGACTTCGAACGCTCGACGCGCGTGTTCAAGGAGATCGACATCGACAAGGGCGACGTCGACGGCACGTTCGCGGCGCCGCCGGCGGGGGCGCGCGTGTTCGAGGGCGAGTACCGCACCGATTCGCAGGAGCAGCTCTACATCGAGCCGCAAGGGTGCATCGCGTGGCCGCCGGAGCGCGACGGCACGATCACGGTGAAGGGGTCGCTGCAGTGTCCGCACTACGTGCGCAAGGCACTCGCGCGCTGCATGGGGGTCGCGTTGGAGCAGGCGCGCGTCGTCCAGTGCGAGACGGGCGGCGGGTTCGGCGGCAAGGAGGAGTACCCGAGCGTCGTCGCTTGCCACGCGGCCTTGCTCGCGAAGAAGTGCGGGAAGGCGGTGAAGGTGCTCTACGAGCGGCACGAGGACCTGCTCGTGACGCCCAAGCGGCATCCGTCGCGCGTCGTGCATCGGACGCTCGTCGGGGAGGACGGAACGCTGCTCGCGATGGACGTGGACGTGCTCTTCGACGGCGGCGCGTACACGACGTTGTCGCCGGTGGTGTTGTCGCGCGGGTGCATCCACGCGGCGGGGCCGTACCGGTGCGCGAACGTGCGCATCCGCGGGCGCGTCGTCGCGACGAACCACGTGCCGTACGGCGCGTTCCGCGGGTTCGGCGCGCCGCAGACGTGTTTCGCGGTCGAGCGGATGCTGGATCGGATCGCGCGCGGGATCGGGATGCATCCGGCGGAATTGCGGTGGAAGAACCGGCTGCGGCTCGGGGATGCGACGGCGACCGGGCAGGTGTTGAAGGAGAGTGTCGGGGCGACCGAGGTGCTCGAGCGCGTGTTCGAACGGACGGAGTTCGATCGGCGGGAGTGGTGTGGCCTTGCGGTGAAGGACTCCGCCGCAATACGGAGCCAGGCACCTTTTTCCCCGATTCCAGAAGGGCAACGGCAAGCTGAGAGCAACGGAGGGAATCGGGGAAAAAGGAGCCAGGCACCGTCCCGCGGCGGAGCGGTGACGAGCGAACCGCTGCGCGGCCGCGGGTTGTCGTTCTTCTTCCACGGCGCGGGGTTCACGGGCTCGGGCGAGGAAATGCTCAAGGGGCGCGTGCGCGTCTCCTTGCTCCCCGACGGGCGCGTCGAGGTGCTCGCGGGCTCGACGGAGATCGGGCAGGGAACCAACGCACTCTTCGCGGCGATCGCGAGCGAAGCGCTGGGCAGCGCGCTCGACGACGTCGTCGTCGCGACGCCCGACACCGCGCGCGTGCCCGACTCGGGGCCGACGGTCGCATCGCGCACCTGCATGGTCGTCGGCGGGTGTCTCGCGAACGCCTGCCGCGAGCTCCGCGCGCGCGTCGACGGCGCCGAAGCCGATGCGAACGCGCCGACGCGCTCACGAGCGAACACCTCCCCGGACTCCGGCTCGTCGTTGCGCGAACGCGCGCGCGCCTTCCTCGCGCGCGGCGGCGACGGCGTCGTCACGACCACCTACCACTCACCCGCCGGCCTCCAGTGGGACGACGCGCGCTATCGCGGCGACGCGTACCCGGTGTACGGCTGGGCCGCGGACCTCGCCGAGGTCGAGGTCGATCCGCTCACCTTCGACGTGCGCGTCACGCGCATTTCTACCGCCGTCGACGTCGGCAAGGCGCTCCAGCCCAAGCTCGTCGAGGGCCAGATCGAGGGCGGCACGCTGCAGGCGATCGGCTGGTCGCAGCTCGAAGTGATCACGACGCGCGCGGGCCGCTTCGAGCAGGACCGCCTCGCGACCTGCATCATCCCCACGACCCTCGACGCGCCGCCCGTGGACGTGATGCTCGTCGAAATCCCCTTCGCGCACGGCCCCTTCGGCGCGAAGGGCGTCGGCGAGATGCCGATGGACGGCGGCGCGCCCGCGGTGATCGCGGCCATCGAGGACGCGCTCGGCCTGCACCTGACGCACCTGCCCGCGACGCCCGAGCGCATCCTCGAAGCGTGGCTCGCGGCCCATCCGGAGGAGCGCGCATGAGATCGCGGTTCGAGGCCGGCCCGACGATCGAGCTCCGTTTCCGCGTCAACGGCCTCGAGCGCGCGCTCGCCGTCCCGCCGCTACGCCGGCTGCTCGACGTGCTGCGCGAGGACCTGCGCCTCACCGGCTCGAAGGAGGGTTGCGGCGAGGGCGAGTGCGGCGCGTGCACGGTGCTCGTCGACGGCGCGGCGGTGCTCGCCTGCCTCGTGCCCGCGTGTCAAGTGCAGGGCGCCGACGTGCGCACGGTCGAGAGCGACGGCCTCGAGCGGATCCGCGCCGCGTTCCTCGCCGAGGGCGGCGCGCAGTGCGGCATCTGCACGCCCGGCCTGATCACGATGACGCGCGCGTGGATCGACCGCTGCGCGGAGGAGGGCGCCGAGCCGACGGTCGAGGGCGCGCGCGCGGCGCTCGCGGGCAACCTCTGCCGCTGCACGGGCTACGGCAAGATCCTCGCGGCCGCCGTGCGTGCGGCGAAGGAGGAGCGCGCGGAGACGCCGCCGCGGGACGCTTCGACGCCGGGTCGCGGTCACGCGCCGCGCGACGGAGGCCGCGCGTGAAAGTGGTCTCGCCGCGCACGCTCGAAGCCGCGCTTCGCGCCTTGCGTGATGGGGGGAAGGACGCACGCCTGCTCGCGGGCGGCACGGACCTGATGGTCGAGCTCGAGAGCGGGCGCACGTCCCCCGAGATCGTCGTCGACCTGTGGAGCGTCGCGGAGCTGCGCTACGCGCGCGCGGAGGACGGCGGGGCGCGCTTCGGCGCGCTCACGACCTGCGCGGACCTCCTGCGCACGAACGAGACACCCGACGTGCTCGCCGCGGCGGCGCGCGAGGTCGGCGCGGCGCAGATCCAGAACCGCGCGACGCTCGGCGGGAACCTCGGCACGGCGTCGCCCGCGGCCGACCTCGTCCCGGTGCTGCTCGCGCTCGGCGCGCGCGTGCGGCTCGCGTCGCTGCGCGGGCTGCGCGAGCTCGCCGTCGAAGAGTTCCTCACGGGCTACCGTACGACCGCGCGCGCGCCGGACGAGCTCGTCGAGTCCGTCTTCGTTCCCGCACGACCGCCGAACGAGGAGCGCCGCGTCCGCAAGGTCGGCACGCGCCGCGCGCAGTCGATCGCGAAGCTCGTCGTCGCGTTGTGCTGGACGCTCGACGAACGCGGACACGTGCGCGCGCTCCGCGGCGGCGCCGGATCGCTCGCCGAGCGCACGGTGCGCCTCGTCGAGCTCGAGCGCGCGCTCCGCGGGCAGCCGCTCGACCCCGCGCGCGTCCGCGCCGCCGCGCGCACGAGCTCGGCGCGCGACGTCCGGCCGCGCGACGACGTGCGCTCGACCGCGACGTACCGCAGGCGCGTGTTCGAGCGCGTCGTCACGGCGCTCCTGCTCGGCGGATAGCGTTCCCTGGGGCCCGGTCGCTAGACTCCGCGCGGCATGGACGCGCCCAGTTCGCTCACCGGCGCCGACGCGAAGTGGCAGGACGCTGGCGCGGGCCGCCGCTATGCGGGCGGCCGTTTCAGGACCGCGCGCGCGGCGCTCCGCGACCCGATGCTCGTCGAGCGCATCCTCGCGCGCCACGCGCCGCGGCCCGCGCTCGAGCCCGTGCTCGACGTCCCGTGCGGCACGGGCCGCCTGCGTCCGCTCCTCGAACGGCGCGGCCTGCGCTACGTCGGCGCCGACATCTCGCCCGTGATGCTCGGCGAAGCACGCGAGGGCGGCTCGCCGAGCTTCGTGCAGGCCTCCGTCGCGCGCCTTCCGTTCCACGACGCGAGCTTCGACGTCGTCGTGTGCTGCCGCCTCCTGCACCACCTGCACGAGCCGGAGGAGCTCGCCGTCGCGGTGAACGAGCTCACGCGCGTCGCGCGCCGGCTCGTCGTCGCGTCGTTCTGGGACGCGGCCTCGCTCCACGCATGGCGCCGGCGCGTCGGCCTGAAGCGCAGCGAGGGCCCGCGCGGACGCCGCGCGATCCACAAGCGCACGCTCACCGCGCTCTTCGACGCCGCCGGCGCGGAGGTGATCGAGTTCCACCACTCGTTCCGCTTCGTCTCGCAGCAGGCCTTCGTCGTCGCGCGGAAGCGCGCGCCCGCCGACGCCCGCGCGACCGGACGCGCGCGCGAGCGCATCCGCATCCTCGACCTCCGCCTCGACCCCGCGGGCGGAGCGCTTGGACAAGCGCCGGTCTGAGCCCGCGTTCCGCGTGCGGGCGGAGGACGAGCAGATCGGCGCGGCCGCACTCGCCCTCGCACGCGAGCTCGCGTCCCTCGGGGAACGCGCGCAGCGCTTCGTCGAGCTCGCCGGCGTCCCCGCGTTCGTCAAGGCGAGCCCGCTCACGGGCGCCGCGCGACTGCGTTGGACGTTGAAGGCGTGCGTGCTGCGCTCGCCGCTGCCGCGCGAGCGCGAGTACGGGAACCTGCGCTGGCTCCGCGAGCGCCTCTTCCTCGCGCCCGAGCCGCTCGTAACCGTGATCGCGTCGCGTGCGGGCGCGCCGTGCTTCCAGATGCTCGCGACGCGCGCGGTCGAGGGCGCGCGGACGCTCGAGGAGCACCTGCGCGAGGAGCCGCGCGATGCGACGCGACCGCTCGTGCTCGAACTCGCCGCCGAGAGCGCGCGCATGCACGCGCTGCACTTCGTCCACCGCGACCTCTTCCCGCGCAACGTGCTCGTGAAGCCCGAGGCGAGCGGCGGCGCGCTGTGGTTCCTCGACTGCTGGAAGGGCGGCGAACGGCTGCAACTACGCGGTCCCGAGTACGACCTCGCCTGCTTCCTCCTGCGCGCCCCCGAGTGGCTCGGCGCCGAGTTGCAGCACGCATTCCTCGAGCACTACTTCGCCGAGCGCGCGGCGCAAGGCCGCCCGGTCGCAAACGCGCGCCGCTTCACCGAGCGCGTCGAGCGTGAACGCGCAACCCTCGTGCGCCGCATCCACCAACGACCAGCCGAGGCGCGCGGCCTGGGTGCGCCGATCGCCGAATGGCGCATCGGCTGAGTCTCACGCGGAATCGCTGCAACGCCCTCCGAGTGCAGCGCAACTAGAAGCGCCTGCGCGTGCTTTTCGGTTCACCGCACGCCACTGGAACACGTGCCTGGCACCGTGCGGGTGCCTGGCTCGTCATTCACCGGTGCGCGCCTCGGACTGCATCGCCTTCGGCCCCGCGGCGAACCACTGGAACACGTGCCCGGCACCGTCCGGGTGCCTGGCTCGTTTTTCACCGATTCGCGCCTCGGGCTGCATCGCCTTCGGCTCCGCGGCGAACCGGTGGAAAACGTGCCTGGCACCGTAGAGCAGGACCACCGTGGGCGCACGGTGGTCCTGCCGGAGTTCTGCGGAGCGTGGAGAGGCAGGGCAGTTTTGAAGTGAATCCCCTCCAGCACTCCATCAGAAGTTCGAGAAGTCCTCGCGGTCCCGATCGATCGTCCAGATCAACTGCAGCGGATCCACCGGCGTGTCGCTGAGACCAACGACGCGCGTCCGATTCCGCTCACCGGAGCACGCGTCCACCACGCGCACGCCGACCGCGCCGCGACCTGCATCCACGCGCACGACGCGCGCGGAGTCGCGCGACGCACCGGGAAGTGCGAAGCGCGCTTGGATCGCAGGGGGAAGGAGGTGATCCATTGGAACTCGAGGACTCGTGCAGGTCGCACGTACAGAAGCTCGCGCCGAGAGCGGTCCCTGCGGCGCACGTCTCTGATTCTAAAGGGACGAGCCCCGCGCGGCGGAAGTTCCCGTCGCCCTTGTTTCGCGCGTCCCGAGGTCGAGACGCGGCCTCTCGTCCGTGCAAGTCGAGGTTTCAGGGGCGCCCTCGAACCTCGTCGTGATCGGCGCGGCCCGTCGAACGGATCCGCGGCTCGGCGCTTCGAGGCGGAGCGCTCGACACGGCCGCGGCGGATTGCAGCCTCCCACGAACGCACGGCTTTTCGTGCCTGGATCCAGGCTCACGCCGGTGGCGGAGCACCGGCTGTCCCGCGCGGTTCGATCGCGTAGAGTCAGCGCGCTTGCCCGCCCCCCGCACCCGTTGGATCCCCTGGCTCGCTGCGCTCCTCCTCGCCGGCCTCGTGCTCGCGGCCTTCCATCCGACCCTCACGGGAGAGTTCGTCGACTGGGACGACCCGGAGAACCTCGTGCAGAACCCGCGTTGGCGCGGGTTCTCGGCCGAGCACCTCGCGTGGATGTTCACGACGCCGCACATGGGGCACTACCACCCACTGACGTGGCTCTCCTTCGCGCTCGACCACGCTTGGTTCGGCGCGGATCCGCGCGCGCTGCACGGGTCGAGCGTCGCGTGGCACGCCGCGACCGCGGTGGCGGTGTTTTTCCTCGCACGGCGGGTGCTCGCGGCGTGGAGCGCGCATCGGTCGGGCGCGGAGCTCGCGCCCGGCACGACGCGGCTCGAGCTCGCGGCGTTCTTCGCCGCGGGCCTCTTCGCACTGCATCCGCTGCGTGTCGAGTCCGTCGCATGGCTCACGGAACGCCGCGACGTCGTGTCGGGGCTCTTCGCCGTGCTCGCGCTCTCCGCGTGGTGCCGCTACGTCGAGCACGGACGCCGCGCTCGCGACTTCCTGCTCGCGCTCGTGCTCGCGGTGTTCGCGTGGACGGGCAAGGGCACCGCCGTCGTGCTCCCGGCGCTCTTCCTCGTGCTCGACCTCGGTCCCTATGCTCGCGCGCGGAACGAACGCCTCGCGCGGCTCCTGCTGGAGAAGCTCCCCTTCGCGGTGCTCGGTGCCCTCGCGATCCCGGTGACGCTGCGCGCGGCCGCGAGCGCGGGCACGACGCTCAAGGGCGTCGCCGAGCACGGTTTCCTCGAGCGCGGAGCGCAAGCGGCGTACGCGCTCGTCTTCTACCCGTTGAAGTCGCTCGCGCCGATCGGCCTGCGGCCGATCTACCCGTTGCCCCAGCCGTTCGACGCGGCGACGCCGGCGTTCGTCGCGGCCGCGGCGTCCGTGATCGCGGTCGCCGTCCTGCTGTTCGCGTTCCGGAAGCGCGCGCCCGCGCTCGCCGCCGCGTGCGCGGCGTATGTGCTCGCCCTGCTGCCGGTGTCGGGCCTCTTGCAGGCGGGGCCGCAGCTCGTCGCCGAGCGCTACACCTACCTCGCGTGCGTCCCCTTCGCGCTCCTCGCGGGCGCGGGCTTCGCCGCCGCGGCGCGCCGGGCGCTCGTGCCCGTCGCGCTGGCGAGCGTCGTGCTGCTCGCGCTCCTCGGCGCGGCGACGGCGCGCTACGCGCGGGCATGGAGGTCGAGCGAGACCCTCTGGACGCACACGCTCGCCGTCGATGCGTCGAACCCGCACGCGCTCCTGCACCTCGGCACGCTGCGCTACCGCGCGGCGCTCGCCGAGCGCGACCCCGCGCGTCGCGCCGAGGAGCTCGCGCTCGCGCTGCGGTTCTTCGAGGACGGCATGCGCGCGTCCTCCCTCGCCGAGCTGCGCGCGAACACGGCCCTCGCGCTCGGATTCCAGGCGGAGCTCGACCCCGCGCGCCGCGCCGAGCTCCTCGCGCAGGCGCTCGCGCGCATGGACGAAGCCTTCGCGCTCGCCGTGCGCGTCGGCGGCGCCGACTCCGTCTGGCGCATCCAGCGCGCGGGTTTCCTGTTCAAGCTCGGGCGCGCCGACGACGCGTTGGCCGAGCTCGAGCGCTACGTCCGCGAGCGGCCCGACGATGCGCAAGGCTGGCGCACGCTCGCGCGCGCGGCGACGGACACCGGCGAGCTCGCGACGAGCGAGCACGCATGGCGCCGGCTCGCCGAGCTCCAACCCGCCGACGCCGCCGCGCGCGTCGAGCTCGGCCTCGCGCTCGAGCGCCGCGGCGCGTCGGCCGAAGCCGCGCGCAGCTGCGGCGAAGCGCGCACCCTCGCGCGCTCGGGCGCCGCGCTGCCGCCGAACCTGCGCGCGGAGCTCGACCGCCGGGCGCCGTGAACGGCAGGGTCACGGCGCGTCGAGCACCGTCCGCGCCGCGAGGAGCAACGCCGGCGACAGCTCGACTCGCTCGCGCGCCTCGGGCGGACCGGACACGAGCGCGCTGTCCTCCACCGCCGGCTCCATGAGCTCCGTCCAGCGCCGTGCGCGGCCGCCGAACTGCACGCCGCCGCGTCCGATCGCGCGATCGCCCTTCGACGGCGCGAGCCAGGCGACGAGCACGGCGAGCGCGAGCGCCTCGAACGCCGCGTGGAACGCTTCGAAGCGCGCGTCGGGCTCGTCGCCGAGCGTGCACCACACGAACAGCGCGACGAGCGCGACCGCGGGCGCCGCGGCACGCAGCACGCGCACGCGCTTCGAACGCTCGACGGCGAGCGGCTCCCCCACCGCTTCGCGCGCGCGGTGGTTGCGCAGCAAGATCCACAACAAGGCGGGCACGAGCACGACGAGCGCGCCCGTGAAGAGCGGCGACCAGCGTTCGAGTCCGGCTTCCGGCATGCGGGCCGATACGGTAGCTTCCGCGCGTGCCGAAGATCAGCCTCTGCGCGATCGTGCGCGACGAAGAGCGCTTCCTCGCAGACTGCCTCGCGAGCGTGCGCGGCGTCGCGGACGAGCTCGTGGTCGTCGACACGGGCAGCACGGATCGCACGCGCGCGATCGCGCTGGCCGCGGGCGCGACAGTGGTCGATTTCGCTTGGATCGACGACTTCGCCGCGGCGCGCTACGCGGGGCTCGCGCGCGCGAGCGGGACGCACGTATTGGTGCTCGACGCCGACGAACGGCTCGCGCGCGGCGCGGGGGCTGCGGTGCGCCGCGCGGCGGAGAACGGGGAGCTCGCGATCGGCATGCTCCCGCTGCACGACGCGGACGCGCTCGACGCGCGCGAGGAGGACGTCCTCGCCGGCCGGCGCCGCCTCGCGCCGCCCGCGTGGCTCCCGCGCTTCTTCCGCCGCGATCCCGGGCGCGTGTTCCACCGGCGCGTGCACGAGACGATCCTCGTGCCGGGCGAGGCGCTCCCGCCGCGGAGCCTGGAGGCCGTCGACGCGCCGATCGTGCACCTCGGCGAGGTGAAGGAGCTGCGCGCCGCGCGCGGCAAGGACCGGCGCAACACCACGCTACTCGAGCGCGCCGTCGCCGAGGATCCGGCCGACGGAGAGCTCGCGGGCTA
>JACRIO010000131.1 GCA_016220035.1 Planctomycetota bacterium
ACGCGGGTCGTTCGCGCGCCGCGCGCCGCGGCGATCGCCGTCCTCGCGCTCGCTTTCGCCGGCTGCGCGAGCTTCCAGTCCGAGCGCCACCTGGCACCGCTCTTCAGCGAGCTCTCGACGGCCGGCGGCGGCCGCGAGATCGAAGCGCTCGGCGGCGCGGTGCGCCTGCGCTACCTGCGCGCGGAGGGCGGCCCGCTGACGCAGTGGGCCTTCCGTCCGATCGTGATCCACGACCGACTGCCGGGCGAGGACTACCAGACGCGCTTCCTCGTTCCGTTCGGGACGGAGGACAAGCGCGGGCAGGAATACGTGTGGCAGCTCCTCCCCGTCACGCGCTACAGCCACCGCGAGTACTCGGGCGGACAGACCGAGTGGACGCTGCTCACGCTCCCGGGGATCTACTGGTCGAAGACGGTCGACGGCCGCATCGTGCGCGCCTGGTTCCCGTTCGGCGGCGTGATGGAGCACTTCCTCTCGTTCGACCGGATCGTGTTCGTCTTCTTCCCCCTCTTCATGAAGACGGAGCGCGACGGGCGCGTCACGCACCACTTCCTCTTCCCGGTGTTCGCCTTCGCGCGCGGCAAGGGCGGGCCGAGCTGGCGCGTCTGGCCGATCTACGGGAACTCGCGCTTCGAGGGCCGGTACGACCGCTGGTTCCTCTTCTGGCCGATCTGGACCTGCGAGCACAACCTGCTCGATCAGCCGCCCGAGAAGCAGGAGCACCGTTGGATGCTGCTCCCGATCGTCGGACACACGACGCGCGGGACCTACTCCGGCACGAGCCTCCTGTGGCCGTTCTTCGGTTGGTCCAGCGATCCCGTGACGGGGTTCCGGGCGTGGGACGGTCCCTGGCCCTTCATCCGTTGGGAGCGCGATCCCGAGAACGACATCCAGCGCACGCGCTTCTGGCCGTTCTTCTCGCACTTCCACGGCGACGGCCTCGACTCGACGTGGTACCTGTGGCCGATCTTCAACGTGCGCAGCGAGACGTACGAGAAGGCCACCAAGAACGCCTTCTACGCCGCGCCGTTCTGGCAGAACTGGAAGCGCTACGACGAGGAAGCGGGTTACTCGTCGTTCGAGAAGCTCTGGCCGCTCTACCTGTTCGACCGGCCCGAGGAGCACACGACGCGCTTTGCGTTCCCCACGCTCAACCCGCTCTGGCGCACGCCGGAGATCGACGACATGTACGCGTGGATGTGGGAGCTCTACGCTCGCGAGGTGAACCACGCGCAGGTGAAGGAGCGCTCGTGGTTGGGCCTGTACCGGCGCGAGAAGGACGAATTCGAGGACCGCCGCTCCCTCGTGGGCCTCTGGTCGAACCGCCGGTACCGCGCGGGCGGCAAGCGGGTGAGCGAGACGGCGCTCCTGTTCGGTCTCCTGCGTTGGAGAAGCACGCGCGGCGGTTCCCTAGAGTGGTTGCCGCCGGCGGTGCCCGGACCCGGCTGGCCGCTCGAACGCGCGAGCGAGTCGCACTGAACGAAGAACATGATCGCCACGCTGCGCTTCGTGACCGACATCGCCTCGGCGCTCGGGTTCCAGCTCGAGCTCCTGGGGCAGGTGCTCGCGCGTCTGCACGACGTGCCGCGGCGCGCGCGGTGGATCGCCGACCAGCTCTACCAGGCCACGATCCAGACGATGCACGTCGTGCTGCTCGTCGGCTTCTTCATCGGCATGATCGTGTCCCTGCAGACGGGCATCGAGCTCGCGCGCATCGGACAGCAGGACCAGATCGGCACGATCGTCGCGGTCAGCATGGCGCGCGAGATGGGCCCGTTCATCACGGCGCTCATCCTCGCCGCGTCGTCGGGGAGCTCGATGGCGGCCGAGCTCGGCACGATGTCCGTCGCGGACGAGCTCGCGGCGCTCGAGGTGCTCTCCGTCGACCGCGTGAAGTTCCTGGTGCTGCCGCGCCTCGCCGCGCTGCTGATCGCCGCGCCGATCCTCACCATCCTGTGCGACACGATCGGCATCCTCGGCGGCGGGTTCGTCGCGCAGTCGCAGCTCAACGTCTCGTTCGAGCTCTACCTCGACTCCGCCACGGACGCGCTGCGCGACCTCGGGACGGTCTTCCCGCTGCCGAAGGACGTCTTCGGCGGCCTCTTCAAGGCCGGCGTGTTCGGCGTGATCGTGGGCCTCATCGCGTGCAGCGCGGGGTTGAACGCGCGCGGCGGAGCGCTCGGCGTCGGCCGCGCGACGCGCCAGGCGGTGCTCGCGTCGATCGTCGCGATCATCATCGCGAACTACTTCATGACGTGGTTCCTCTACCAAGGTTGAGCGCGATGACGGACGAACACGAAGTCATCCTGCGCTTCAAGGACGTGCACAAGAGCTTCGGGCCGCAGAAGGTGCTCGACGGGCTCTCGTTCGAGGTCGAGCGCGGCCGGACGCTCGCGATCATGGGCCCGTCGGGCACGGGGAAGTCCGTCGTGCTCCGCCACGCGATCGGGCTCATGCACCCCGACGCCGGCGTCGTCGAGGTCGAGGGCCGCGACGTCGCGAAGTTGAAGGGCAAGGAGCTCGCCGAGCTGCGCCGGCGCATGGGCTACCTCTTCCAGGAGGGTGCTCTGATCAACTGGCTCTCCGTCGGCGAGAACGTGTGCCTGCCGCTGCGCGAAAACACGCGCCTCACGGACAAGGAGATCCGCGCGAAGGCCGAGGAGAAGCTCGCGCTCGTCCGCGTCGAGAACGCATGGGACAAGATGCCCGCGCAGATCTCGGGCGGCATGAAGAAGCGCGTCGGCCTCGCGCGCGCCCTGATCACCGACCCCGAGATCATCCTCTACGACGAACCCAACGCCGGCCTCGACCCCGAGATCTCCGCGTCGATCAACGAGCTCATCCGCGAGCTCAAGACGCGCCTCGGCGTCACCGCGATCGTCGTCGAGCACCGCGTCAACTGCATCAAGACCGTCGCGGACGAAGTGCTCTTCCTCGAGAAGGGCCGCCCGCTCGTCCAGCTCCCGCCGAAGGAGTTCTTCGCGAGCCGCAACCCGCGCCTCGTGCAGTTCCTCGGCCCCGATCCCGATTAGGAGTCTCGAACATGTCGACCCAGACCACCGGCACGCGCACGTTCCTGCTCGGTCTCCTGTTCCTCGTGGCGTTGTGCACGCTCGGCTACTACACGCTGTTCCTGACCGACATCGGGTGGTTCAAGAAGACCTACGACATCCAGGTCCACTTCTCCGACGCCAACGGCCTGAAGGTGGGTGATCCCGTTTACGTCGCGGGAGTACGCTTCGGGCGGATCAGCAAGATCGACGAGGACTTCCAACAGCCGACCGACAAGCAGTTGACTGTGATAGCGACACTCGAGAAGCCCCTACTGCTGCGTGAAGCCTCGAAGATCGAGATCAAGGAGTCGACGCTGCTCGGCGGCCGCAACCTGAGCATCGACCCTGGCCCGCCCGCGAGCAAGCCGATCCCCAAGGACCGGGCGCTCTTCGGCACGATCGCCGAGAGTCCGCTCGACGCGCTCGGCAAGCTCGTCGGCGAGAGCCAGAAGGGCGTCACGGACATCGTCTCGAACCTCGCCGAGGTCACGAACCGCGCGAAGGAGGGCAAGGGCACGGTCTCGCGCCTCTTGAACGACGAGGCCCTGGCCGACGACTTCGCGGAGTCCATGGACCGCGCCTCGAAGACGCTCGCGAACCTCGAGCGCATCACGCAGGACCTCGCGAACGGCAAGGGCACGGCCGGGCAGCTGCTCACGAACACGGCGGTCTTCGAGAACCTCGTGAACGCGACGAAGCACATCGACGATGCCGTCGGGAAGCTCTCCGCGGTGCTCACGGACGTGCAGACGGGCAAGGGCGTGCTCGGACGGCTCATCGAGGACGAAGCGGCGGCCCAGGACGTCGTCGCGCTTTTCCGCGACGCGCGCGACATCGTCGACCGCGTCCAACGCGGAGAGGGCACGCTCGGAGTGCTGCTCACCGACGATACGCTCGCGAAGAACCTCGTCGAGATCTCCGCGCACCTGAAGAACGGCGAAGGCACGCTCGGTGCGCTGCTCACGAAGAGCTCGGTCTACGACAACCTCGAGGAGACGACGGACAACCTGCGCGTCGTCAGCGCCGCCGTGCGCAACGGTCAGGGCAGCCTCGGCCGCGCGATCATGGACGACGAGCTCTACCAGCAGGTGAAGACCGCGCTTTCGATCGTGCAGCGCGCGCTCGAGGAGTACCGCGAGGCGGCGCCGATCACGACCTTCACGTCGGTGTTCTTCGGCGCGTTCTGAGCGCGGGCGGGAGGTGCTTCGGGGCGCGGGACTGCGCCCGCGACCCGAGCGGTGGCGGGTGGGAGCGGGCGGGAGCGCGAGAGGCAGATGGGGCGCAACGGGGAGGGGGAGCAACGGAACACAAGAGGTTGCTCCGCATACCTGACTCCGTGCAGGCTCGGGCCGGAGGAACCGGCCCGA
>JACRIO010000134.1 GCA_016220035.1 Planctomycetota bacterium
GGCGCAGGAGTCGTATCGGTCGCTGCCCCCGGGTCGCCTCGCGGTCGTGGAGAACCGCGAGCAGTTGCGCTGGCTCGAAGCGGGCCGGCGCATGCGCGTCCTCGACGCGGAGCGCGTGCCCGAGGGCATCGACACGCCGGACGACTACGAGCGCTTCGTCGCGCGCTGGACGGCGCGCGGCGACCGAAGCACGGGAGGGGCGGGTTCCAGGAGCGGTGGAGCGCGATGACCAAGCACATTTTCATCACGGGTGGAGTCGTTTCGAGCCTCGGGAAGGGCCTCACGTCGGCCGCGATCGGGATGATCCTCGAACGGCGCGGGCTCACGATCTCGATGCAGAAGCTCGACCCCTACATCAACGTGGACCCGGGCACGATGAGCCCGTTCCAGCACGGCGAGGTGTACGTCACGAACGACGGCGCGGAGACGGACCTCGACCTCGGCCACTACGAGCGCTTCACGCACGCGACGCTGACGAAGGCCTCGAACTTCACGAGCGGCAAGATCTACTCGCACGTGATCGCGAAGGAGCGCAAGGGCGACTACCTCGGCCGCACCGTGCAGGTGATCCCGCACATCACCGACGCGATCAAGGAAGCGATCTACGAGGGGGTCGCGTCCGCCGAGAAGGAATCGAAGAAGACCGTCGACGTCGCGCTGACCGAGATCGGCGGCACGGTCGGCGACATCGAGAGCCTCCCGTTCCTCGAAGCCGTGCGCCAGTTCGCGCTCGAAAAGCCGCGCGGCGACGTGCTCTTCGTGCACCTGACGCTGCTCCCCTACCTGCGCGCGTCGGGTGAGATGAAGATGAAGCCCACGCAGCAGTCGGTGGGCAAGCTGCGCGAGATCGGCATCCAGCCCGACATCCTGATCTGCCGTACCGAGCGCGCCATGACGCGCGAGATGGCGCAGAAGATCTCGCTCTTCTGCAATGTCCGGCCCGAGGCCGTGATCGAGGAGCGCGACGTCGAGTTCTCGATCTACCAGGTGCCGACGGACCTCGTCGCGGCCGGCCTCGACGAGCTCCTCGTCGACCGCCTTGTCCTGTCGAAGGAGCCCAAGACGGAGCTCGACGACTGGCGCGCGATGCTCGAGGACATCCGCACGACGAAGGACAGCTGCGAGATCGCCGTCGTCGGCAAGTACACCGAGCTCCACGACGCCTACAAGTCGATCTACGAGTCGCTCAGCCACGCGGGCATCGCGAACCGCTGCAAGGTGAACGTGCGCAAGGTGCGCGCCGAGGACGTGCTCACTTCGGGGCTCACGCTGCTCGATGGCGTCGACGGCATCCTCGTGCCGGGCGGGTTCGGCGAGCGCGGGCTCGAGGGGAAAATCCTCGCGATCCGGCACGCGCGCGAGACGGGCCTCCCCTTCTTCGGCATCTGCCTCGGCATGCAGTGCGCGGTGATCGAGTACGGACGCAACGTGCTCGGCCTGGAAGGCGCGCACACCTACGAGCACTCCCCGCACACGCCGCACCCGGTGATCTGCCTGATGCCGGACCAGAAGAACTTGCACGAGAAAGGCGGCACGATGCGCCTCGGCTCGTTCCCGTGCCGCATCGACCGCGGGACGCTCGCGCACCGGCTCTACGGCGCGGAGACGATTCACGAACGCCACCGCCACCGCTTCGAGTTCAACAACGCCTACCGCGCGCTGTTCCAGAACTCGCACATGAAGCTCTCGGGCCTCAACCCCGAGCGCGACCTGGTCGAGATCGTCGAGCTCCCCGAGCACCCGTTCTTCGTCGGCGTGCAGTTCCACCCCGAGTTCCAGAGCGGCCCCCTGCGCGCGCACCCGGTGTTCCGCGGCTTCGTCGCGGCGGCGCTGGCGCACGCGAAAAACGGCGGTCGCGGTCGCGTCGGCGCGCTGGAGCACGCATGAGCCCGGGCACGCGCCGCGCGTCGGACGTGCCGCTGCCGGGCGGCAACTTCCGCCTGTTCGTCACGCGTCTCTCGTTCCAGGCGATGATGTCGCTCGGGATGATCGAGAACCCGCTGACGAAGGAGCGCACGAGGAACCTCCCGAACGCGCGCATGCTGCTCGACGACCTGCAGATGCTGCGCGACAAGTGCGCGGGCAACCTGACGCCGGACGAAGACGCGCACCTCGAGAAGATCGTCTCCGACATCGAGTACGCGCTCGAGCGCCTCGAGGAGACGGGCATCGAGAGCGCGGACGACGAGGACGTGGAGTCCGAGTCGGATGGGCCGCATTGACGCTTCGGTGCTACGGGACGGAGGAAACGTCTTCCCTCGCGGGAACGGGATCGGAATGGGCGCGCTCGGCAGCTGGCTACCCACACGAAACCCGGTAGCGCCGATCCGGGTTTCTGGTTGACGCAGTAGGGGGAGGCATGTACCGTCCCGTTGTCATCCTTCCAGCCTTTCCTTTCCCCGAGGGGACCTCACATGACCGAAATGCGCTCTAACTTTAAGATCGAGAGTAATCGAACGGGACTGCGAGCTGCTCGAATGGTGCTCGGCATGGTCGCTGCTACGAGCATCGCGGTCGGCAGCGCACTTCAGGTCGGCGGTAGCGGCTGCGACTGCCCTGCTGCCGATTCATACGGCAACACCACGGGATGCACGGTGGTGTATATCAGCATCGTCAAGCACGACGCCATTTGCTCGACGACGTGCCATACTGGAACGGACAGTTGCTATGTCGATGTGACCTACACACTGGGATCACCGTGCGCGACGGGCCCGTTCACGCTCAAGCCGTCAACGCCTTGCGAAACGGCAGATGCCGAAGCCCGACGCCACAACGGGGGTGCCATCACCGTCACTGTTGTCTGCGGGGAATGCTCCACCAACCCCAATTGACAATGCGGGGGGCGAACGTGAAGGTAAGAACCCTTTTAGTCGTGTTTGGAGTCCTTGCCGTTGGAGGAGCTTGGATCATCTCGAGACGACTCTCGGATTCCGCACCGGCCTTCGACGGGCATTCGAGCGCACCGGCCGTTGATACTCCGATGAGGAGTCCAGATCTAGTTCAGGGCGCCGTGTCGGAACCGTCACGTGCTCGCGCTGCAGCAGCATCGTCGGATGCGATGCTGGTAGACGCCGCGGGAGATGTCGGTGGTGTCCATCCAGAGTCTGGGGAATCCGTAGGCAACGACACAAGCGAAGCGGATGGCTGGCAAAGAGAGTTCCACCACCTCAATGCCGAACAGCTGGACGATCTCGCTGAAGAGGTTGTTCGCGAGCTCTACGTTGCGTCGAAAGACGCATTTGAAATCCGCTTCGAGGGTGGGCACTACGACGTCCTTGGCACGGGCAACAAGTGGAATGGTGCTGGCTGGGACGAAAAGCTGGTCATGCAAGTCCGCCAGCCGCCGGAGCCGGGCGGAGAGATCAGGCGAGTAATCCTTTCGGGGGCTGAGTTCCCCGACTACTACCTCCTGAAGAGAAAGATCCTCTGGGCGCGAACTCGCGCCCAGTTCCTGAGAGCTCAGCTGGCCGCTTCCAAGACAAAGTAGGGACTGCTCTAGCGATGGCCGTTCAGCGGCCGACGCGCGCTGACTCCGCGCGGATGGAGGGATGGGGATTGTGATCTGCGCGCCCGGTCCCCTCTCGTCGGACGGTCCGACCAACAGACATATGCGCTCGCAGCCGAACGCGCGCATGCTGCTCGACGACCTGCAGATGCTGCGCGACAAGTGCGCGGGCAACCTGACGCCGGACGAAGACGCGCACCTCGAGAAGATCGTCTCCGACATCGAGTACGCGCTCGAGCGCCTCGAGGAGACGGGGATCGAGAGCGCGGACGACGAGGACGAGGCGGACGTGCCGCACTGAGGCGTTTCAGCGCGCGGCGAGCATGTCGCCGGCGTGGAAACCCATCCGCACGAGCTCCTTCGGCGCGAGCTTGCGCGCAGCATGGTGCGACGGCTCGACGTAGGCGAGCAAATGCCCGAGCAGCTTCGCCGACTGCTCGTCGCGGCCCGGGAGCGCGAGGAGCACCGACGGGAGCGCCTCCCCTCCGAGCTCTCCGAGGCGCCGCATCGCGATCGCGGCATCGTCGTCGAGCGCGTTGTCCGCTAGGTGGAGGACGAGCACGTCGATCGCCTGACGGCGGGCCCGCGCGCCCGCGTGCGCGAGCACGATCCGCGCGGCGTCGAAGCGCAGCACCGCATCCGCGCTCGACAGGCGCGCCGAGAGCTCGTCCTCGACGCTCGCGAAGAGCTCGGGTTCGCTCTCGAGGCCGCGGAAGGCGGCCCATCGCTCGTCGACGTTCGCGCGGCCGACGGAACAGTGCCAATCGCGCGCGCTGATCGCGTGGAAGCGCTCCCCGGGTCGCGGCGTCAGGATCGCGAGCAGCGCGTGGGCGAGTTCGGCACTCCGCGAGTGTCCGCCGATCGAGACGAGCGCGCACGCGGCGAGCGCGCGCTGCTGCTCGTCGCGCGAACCGAGCGCGCGCTCCAGCGCGGCGACGGCGTCCGCCTTCGCGCTCGTGAGTCGATCGAACGCGTGCAGGGCGTTCCCGCGCACGTCGTCGTCGCGCAACGCGTCGACGAGCGCCGGAATCTCCGCCGCCGTCGGCGGGCGCGCGCCTTCCTCGGCGAATTCGGCCGGTTCGGAGGCCGGTGAACCGCTCGGCGGCGCGGACACGGGGCCTTCCGCGGCTTCGACCGCAACGAGCGGCGCGGCGAGCGCGATCCGCACGCCCGAGTCGGACGGGAGCTCGAGCGCGCGCGGCGCCGCGATGGGCGCGGACGCCCGCTCGACGTCCTTGGACTCGCCCGGCCCGTCCGCGGCCGCGAACACGGCCCCCGGCGCACGCGACTCCGGCGCCGGTTCCGGGTCCGCGCGCGCAAGACGCCATCCCAAGTACGCGCCACCCGCGACACACGCCGCGATCCCTCCGAACACGAGCTTGCCGATCATCGAGCGATCCCCCGCCCGAGAGGAGGCTCCTCGCGCCGGAGCATTGCAAGGCCCTGCCTCGAACCGCGCCGCGCGCGTGGACTTGAGCGCGCCCGGGAAACCGCGGCGCGCGACCGGGATCAGCGCAGGAAGCGCCGGCACTCGAGCGCCAAGCGCGCGACGTCGGGTGCGTGCGCGCGAACGAAGGAGTCCTCGTCAGAATGGCGGTTCCACTGCGCGTCGTAGGCCTCGATCAGGCCCTTGTGCCCCTCGATCGGGATACGCAGGATCCCGCCCGAGGCGCCGTCGCCGTCGATGCGCAGCGCGAGCTCGTCCCACGACGCGATCGCCCGCGCGCGGTGCTCGAGCGGCGCGAGCAGGTTCTCCCCCGTGCACCAGCGCTCGCGCTGCGCGGGGTCGGCGCCGAGGAGCTCCAGGATCGTCGGCGCGACGTCGAGGTGCGACGTGGGGCGCGTTTCGCGGCCCACGGACACGCCGGGTCCGGACATCACGAAGGTCACGCGCGTCTGCTCCGCCGCGAAGTTGCTCGTGTGGCCGAAGAAGCCGTGCTCGAAGAACTCCTCGCCGTGGTCGCCGGTCACGATCACGAGCGTGTTCGCGAGCTCGCCCGAGCGCTCGAGCGCCCCGAGCATCGCCGCGACGTTCGCGTCCGACCAGCGCACGGCGTTCGCGAACATGTTGCGGACGGGCGCGATCTCGGCCTCCGTCGGCGAGCGCGCGAGTTGCAGGTAGTCGACGCTCTCCGCCACGGGCTCGAACCACGTCCCCTCGTCGCGCGGCCACGCGTACGAGCCGTGCGGCGCGTCGAGCAGCGCGAACGCGAAGAAGGGCGGCTTCGTCGCGGCCTCCTTGCGCGCCTCCATCCAGGCCGAGAAGCGCGCAACGACCTCGCGGTCGCCGTCGAGCTTCGCGGCGATCTTGTCCTTCGCGCCGTGGACGAGGACGAGCTTGTCCTCGACCTTGTCCTCGATCGTCACCCAGCACGTCGAGCGGAACTCGGGGTAGTTCTGCGACGGCCCCGAGAGGACGCGCAGGTCGTAGCCGAGCCCCGCGAGCGTCGTCACGAGCACCGGCGGCGCGTGCTCTTCCAGCACGGGTTTCCAGTACGCGCCATGGAGGCCGTACACGATCGAGAAGACGCCGTAGCGCGTCGCGTTGCCGCCCGAGAGGTGGTCCTCGAACACGCGCGCGCGCTGAGCGAACTCCGTGAGGCGCGGCATCGTCGCTTCCGCGAGCATGTCCGCGCGCAGCGAGTCGACGACGATCAGGAGTACGTTGGGCCGCGGCCCCTTCGGGTCGACGCGCGGCGCTTCGAGCGGGTACTCGAGCAGGATCCCACCGCCCGTGACGTCGACCTCGGGCCGCGCCGCGAGGTCCATCCCGAACACCTTGCCCGCGAGCTTCTCGACCGTGAACCGCTGGTACATCGGGAAGAGGCCCGCGAGCGCCGTCACCTCGCGCTCGCGGTGCAGGTCGGCCCACGCGAACGTGGCTTTCTCGAGCACGACGACGCCGAGCAAGGCGCCCGCGGCCCACTTGAGCGAGCGCCGGCGGCGCGAGAACGTGCTGCGGCGCACGTCCTGCACGAAGAAGCGCGCCCACGCCCAGCGCTCGAGCGCGAGCACGAACAGCCCGCCGATCGCGACGGTCCACAGCGTGCCCGCGGACAGGATCACCGCGTCTTCCGCGCCCGGCGTGGTCATCACGTTCCACACCATGCCGTTGAAGTGGTAGCGGAAGAGCCCGTAGATCACCGTGTCGGCGTAGAGCGCCGCGAGGAAGAGCGTCCAGACGAAGGCTGTGATCCAGCCGAGTGCGCGAGCGCTCCAGCCCAGGACCGCGAGGAGCGCGAGCCCGAGGAACGGCGCGATGGCGAGCAGCGCGACCGTCGACACGAGCGCACCGAGGGCGAAGAGCGCCGGCGCGAAGCCGCGCCCCCACGCCGCGCTCCCGAGCCAGCCGAGGCCCACGAGGCTGCCCGCCGCGACGTTGGTGAAGTAGCTCCACGCGAGCGCGCGCAGCGCCGAGCCGAAGTCGAGTCGCGCGGGCTTCCTCACGGCGCGCGAAGATACGGGCGCGTGCTCCGCGGCCACAAGTTCATGCGACGCGGCACCACGCGACCTTCAGCGGCGGCGCGCCGTCGAACGCGGGGAAGTCCTCGTCGGGGCCGTGCGTTTCGAGGCTCGTGAGCGGGCGCCCCGCTTTCTCCGCCGCGCGCTGGAGGCCCGCGGTCCACTCGGCGAGCGGCACCTCGGGCGCGTGGTTCGTCGCGCAGAGCACGCCGCCCGGTTCGAGCAGGAGCAGCGCGGGCTTGAACAAGGACGCGTAGTCGCGCACGACGTCCACCGCGCCGAACGGGCTCTTCGCCCACGCGGGCGGATCGAGGAAGACGAGGTCGAACCTGCGCGCGTCGAAGCGCGTGAACTCGCGCGCGCTCGCGCGGCCCTTCACCGGGAAGCCCGCGAGTTGGCGCAGCACGGGCAGGCAGTCCTCGCGCAGGAAGCGCACGCGCTCGGGGTCGATCCTGTTCTTCTCCGCGTTCTGCCGCCCGACGTCGAGCGCCGAACCGGCGAAGTCGACGCACCACACCTCGCGCGCGCCGGCAGCGGCCGCTGCGATGCCCGCGCCGCACGTGTAGGCGAACAGGTTGAGCACGCTCTTCCCCTCCGCGAGCGCCGCGAAGCGCCGCCGCGCCTCGCGCAGGTCGAGGAACAGCCACGGATCCTGCCCGCGGTGGCGCGCGCGCACGAGGAACTCGACGCCCCGCTCCTTGGCGACGTGATCCGTCTCGTCGGCGACCCCGGCGTGTTGCGTCGGTCCGCGGTGGTTCCACGCGAACGCCGTCGTGTCGGGGTAGCGCGCCGCCGCGAACGCGCGCAGCGCCTCGACGTCGGCCTCCTCGAGCGGCTCGCGGAAGGTCTGCGCGAGCACGAGCGGACCGTAGCGGTCGAGCGTGAGCCCCGGACGTCCTTCCGCACCGCCGTGGAACAGGCGCCAGGCGTTCGTGCCCTCGGCCGAGAGGCGCGCAGCGAGCGGGAGGCGGCGCGCGTGGGCGCTTTCGAGGAGCGGGACCAGTTCGGACATGCGCGGACTCTACCCGATCGCAGGGCACGGACCGCCGCCTCGTGGCGGCGATCCGCGCGAACCTGCACACTCCACGGATGCTCCAGCTCGCCGGGATCGACGTCGAGGCCGTCTCCATCGGCGGCGTCGAGACGTGCATCGACCTCCCGGGCTTCAAGGTCGCGTTCGACCTCGGCCGCGCGCCGGACTTCGCCGTGAGCCGCGAAACGGTCGCGTTCACGCACGCGCACGTCGACCACCTGTCGGGCGTGGTGTGGCACTGCGCGACGCGCGCGCTGCGCGGCATGCGCCCGCCGCGCTACGTCATCGGCCGCGAGAACGAGGCCGCCTTCCGCGAGCTGTTCGAGGTGTGGCGCAAGCTCGACCGCTCCGAGCTGCCCCACGAGCTCGTCGTGCTTTCTCCCGGCGAGGAGCTCGCGCTCGAGGGCGGCCGCTTCCTGCGTCCGTTCTTCGCGCCGCACCGCGCGCCGTGCCAGGGCTACGCGGTGTGGTCGCGCAGGAGCAAGTTGAAGCCCGAGTTCCGCGCGCTGGCGCCCGACGAGATCGCGCGGCGGCGCGCCGCGGGCGACGCGGGGCTATTCGACGTGGTCGAGGTCCCCGAGGTCGCCTTCTCTGGCGACACGCTGATCGACGTCGTCGAGCGCGAAGAGGTCGTGCGCAAGGCGCGCCTCCTGATCCTCGAGGTCACGTTCCTCGACGAGCGCGTCTCCGTCGAGAAAGCGCGCGCGAGCGGCCACGTCCACTTGAAGGAGCTCGCGCAGCACGCGGAGCGCTTCGAGAACGAGGCGATCCTGCTCACGCACTTCTCGCCGCGCTACACGCGCGAGGAGATCCTCGTGGCGCTCGACCGCGGGTTGCCGGAGAGCCTGCGCGCGCGCGCGACGCCGCTGCTCGCGGGTCGCGGCTGACTATTTCACCGCTGGACGTCCGCTCCCGCGCACCAGCACGAAGAGCTTCCCCGCCTCGAACGGCCCGAACTCCTCGCGCTTCCCGCCGGGCCACGCGACGCGCGCGACGTCGACCTTCGTCGCGACGCCCAGTCCCACGTGGACGCGCGGGTCGTTCGACGAGCAGATGCTGGAGCACGGCGCCAGGAGGCGCGTGAAGCGTTTTCCGCCCGCGTCGAGCTCGACGAACGCGCCGGGGACGTCGCTCCCCTTGGCGTCGACGAGGCGCAGCTCGATCCAGCTCCCGCGCTTCGCGGCGACGTTGCGCAGGAGCTTCAGCGTGCCCTGATTGTCCGAGTACGCGACGTCGACGTCGCCGTCGTCGTCGTAGTCGCAGAACGCGGCGCCGCGGCTGTTGCCGACGAGGAGCTCCTTCGTCCCGCCCTGGGGCGTCACTTCCTCCCACTTCAGCCCGCCGAGACCGCGGAAGAGCTGGTTGGGCTCCGCATAGACGTCGTCCTCGCGGAAGACGGGCTTCCAGTAGCCGACGCGGCCGTTCGCGACGTAGAGGTCGAGCTCGCCGTCCTGGTCGAAGTCGGCGAACCCGTCGCCGAAGCCCGTGTACTGGAGGCTCGCCATCGCGAGCCCCGTCTGCGGGGTCTTGTCGGTGAACGCACCGTTCCTGTTCAGGTAGACCGTGTTCGTCTCGCCGCGCAAGTTCGTGATGAACAGGTCGACGAAGCCGTCGGCGTTCAGGTCCGCGGGCACGGTACCCATGCTCGCCTCCGCGGCGCCGTTGCGGTTCACGGCGGCGCCCGCGAGCACGGCCTTGTCCGCGAAGCGGCCGTTCCGCTGGTTCATCCAGAGCTGGTTCGGCATGCCGTCGTTCGAGACGTAGGCGTCGAGCCAGCCGTCGCGGTCGAAGTCGGCGAGCGCCAGCCCGAGCCCGTTCCCGAACGCCGTCGAGAGCCCGGCGCTCTCGCTCACGTCGGTGAAACGACCGTCGCCCTCGTTCCGGTAGAGCACCGACTGCGACGGGCGGTTGTAGTTCACCGGGGCGCAGTAGTCGCGCTCGCCGTAACTCGACGTGCAGTCGATCTCGATCTCCGGCGTCCACCGCACGTAGTTCACGACGAACAGATCGAGGTCCAGGTCGCCGTCGTAGTCGAAGAATCCGCACGACGTGCCCCAGCCCGGGCAGCCGACGCGGGCCGCCTTCGTCACGTCGGTGAAGCCTCCGTTCCCGTCGTTGCGCCAGAGGACGTCGGGTCCGATGTTCGTCACGAAGAGATCGGGATCGCCGTCGCCGTCGTAGTCGCCGACGGCGCACCCCATGCCGTAGGCGCTCTCGACGAGGCCGGCCTTCTCGGTCACGTCCTCGAACCGCCCGCCGCCGAGGTTGTGGAAGAGCCGATCGCTCGGGACGGCTTTTCCCTCCGGCGCGAGGTCGCCGGCCTGCACGACGAAGAGGTCCATGCGCCCGTCGCGGTCGTAGTCGAGCCAACCGAGGCCGCCCGTGATCGTCTCGGGGAACCAGAACCGCTGCTTCGTCGTGCGCACGTGCTCGAAAAGGACGCCGCTCGGCCGCGACACCTCCTCGAACCACGCCGGTCCGATGGCGGACGCCGGTGAAGCGGCGTTCGGCGTCGCGCCGGGAGCGGACGGCGGCGGGGAGCACGCCGCGAGGAGCGCGAGCGCCGCGCCGCGCGTCCGGAGCCGCCGCGCGCTCCGTTTCACCGCCCGCGCGCCTCCAGCTCGCGCTTCAGGGCCTGCACGCGCTCGTTCTCGGGCGCGATCCGCACGAGCTCGTCGACCTGCGCCTTCGCGGCGTCGAGGTCGCCGGCGACGAGCGTCATGTACGCGAGGTTCACGCGCGAGGGCAGGTGCAGCGGGTCGAGCTCGACCGCGCGCTGGCACCACGCGCGGGCCTCGTCGGCGCGCATCAACTTCGCGCACGCCTCGACGAGCGCGACGTAGACCGTCGGGTTGTTCGCATCGAGCCGCGCGGACTCGCGCAGCGCGAGGTAGGCCGGCTCGAACTGGTCCTTCAGCATGAGCACGCGCGCACGCGCGAGGTGCGCCCGGCCGAGCTCCGGCGCGAGCTGGCAGGAGCGCACCGCGTGGCGCTCGGCGTCGTCGAGCTGCTTCAGGCGGACGTACGCGTCGACGAGGTTCAGGTGCGTCGCGAAGGCCTGGTCGTCGAGCACGAGCGCGCGCTTCAGGAGCTCGAGGCCGCGCGCCGGGTTGCCGGTCTCCTGCAGGCACGCGGCCGCGTTGCCGAGCACGTTCACGTCGTCGGGGCGCTTCGCGAGCACGCGCTCGAGGATCGGGAGCGCGAGCGCGTGCTTCCCCTGGAGCATCAGGTCGGTCGCGTCCCCGACCTGCGCCACGAAGCTCACGCGGAACTCGCGCGCCTCGCGCGAGGACGGATCGTCGATCCAGCGCGGCTTCGCGCCGAGCCCGAGCGCGAGCTCGCGCTCCGCCTCGGCCGCGCGCCCGAGGCCGCGCAACGCGAGCCCGGCCTGGTAGTGCGCCGACTTCGCGGATGGGTCGCGCCGAAGGGCGCGCGCCGCGAGGTCGAAACCCGTCTTCCAGTCCTCGCGCGCGACGAAGGCGCCGGCGAGGCCCACCAGCAAGTCGGGCTGATCCGGCACGAGCGCGAGCGCGCGCTCGAAGCCCGCGCGCGCGCCCGCGACGTCGCCCTCCTCGAGCAGCCACTGCGCCAGTCGCTGCTGCACGCCGGCCTCGGACGGGAGCGCGCGCGCGACCTCGGCGAGCTCCGTCTTCGCGCGCGCGCCGTCGCCCGCCTCGCGGAGCGCGATCGCGTGCTGGACGCGCCACCACGGATCGTCCGGGGCGAGGCGCGTCGCGTTCGCGAGCGAGCCCTCGGCCGCCTCCCACAAGCCGTTCGCGGAGTAGACGAGCCCGAGCACGCCGTGCGCCCGCGCATCGCCGCGCGAGCGCGTCGCGGCCTCGACCTTCACGCGCACGAGCTCCAGCACTTCGGGATCGATCGAGCGCGTGTCCGCGAGCACCACGGGCGCGAGCTCTAGCTTCGGGGCGCACGCCGCGAAGAGCGCGAGGGCCGCGCACCCGGCGAGGGAACGCGGCCCCGAGACGAGCCTCGATCGCGGAACCATCACCGGAAGGCCGGGATGCCGGTCAGCTCCTGGCCGATCGCGAGCGTGTGGATGTCGTACGTGCCTTCGTAGGTGTTCACCGACTCCAGGTTCACCATGTGGCGGCCCGTCTGGGACTCGAGGCTGATCCCGTTCGCGCCGAGCATGTCGCGGCAGACGCGCGCGACGTCGAGCGCCATCTGGCAGTTGTTGCGCTTGCCCATCGAGACGTGCTGCGGCGTCAGCTTCCCCTCGTCCTTCAAGCGGCCCATGCGCAGCGCCATCATTTGGCCGAGCGTGATCGCCGTCGCCATGTCGGCGAGCTTCTTCTGCGGGATCTGGAAGCCCGCGAGCGGCTTGTCGAAGACGATGCGCGCCTTCGAGTAACGCAACGCCTCGTCGAAACACGACAGCGCCGCGCCGAGCGCGCCCCACGCGATGCCGTAGCGCGCCTGCGTCAGGCACGCGAGCGGCGCCTTCAAGCCTTCCGCCTTGGGCAGCAGGTTCGCCTCGGGAATGCGCACGTCCTCGAGCACGAGCTCGCTCGTGATCGACGCGCGCAGCGAGAACTTGTGCTTCTGCTCGGGCGCGCTGAAGCCCGGCGTGCCTTTCTCGACCAGGAACCCGCGGATCTTGCCGTCGAGCCGCGCCCACACGACCGCGACGTCGGACACGGTCCCGTTCGTGATCCACATCTTGCGGCCGTTGAGCACGAAGTGCTTCCCGTCCTTCTTCGCGACGGTGAGCATGCCGCCCGGATTCGAGCCGAAGTCGGGCTCCGTGAGGCCGAAGCAGCCGACCGCCTTGCCGCTCGCGAGCCTCGGAAGCCAGTGACGCTTCTGTTCTTCGCTCCCCATGCTGAAGATCGGGTACATGACCAAGGCACCCTGCACCGAGCAGAAGGAGCGCAGGCCGGAGTCGCCGCGCTCGAGCTCCTGGTAGATGAGGCCGGCCGCGACGTTGTTCAGACCCGCGCCTCCGTACTCGGCCGGCAGCGTCGGACCGAACACGCCCATCTCCGCGAGCTCCGGGATCGTTTCCGAGGGAAAGGTCCCGTTCTCGAAGTGCTGCATGCACAGCGGCAAATAGCGCTCGGTGACCCAGCTCCGCACGGTGTCGCGCACCATGCGTTCGTCCTCGGAGTACTGGTCGTCGAGCTGCAGGTAGTCGAGCTGGCGGAAGGCTTCCATGATCGTGGCGGTCGAGCTTCGGGTCGGGGGTCCGGCGGCGGCGCGTACGTTGCGCGGCGCGCGGCGGGACTCGAAGCGCGGATTCTAGCGATCGCGACCGACGGCGCGAGCCTGCGTCGAACGCGAAGCCCTCGGCTCGGGCGAAAGGAACCCCTCCCAACGTGTCGGCGCAGCCGCGCTCTCGGCTAGAATCCGGCGGCGCCGATGGATTCGGCGCGTCGAAGCGTCGGCGGGAGGTTCGCGGGAACGAATCGTCCGCAGCGCGCGACTCGTTCCACCGCACCGAGGTTTCGCTTGAGCGCCGCATCCACCGCACCGCTCTCGATCCTGGTCGTCGACGACGACGAGGACTTCCGTCTGCTCGTCGTTCGCGCGCTGACGAAGGCCGGGATGCAGGCCTCCGAGGCCCGCGACGCCGCGAGCGCGCATGCGTTCCTCGAGGGGCCGGGAGGGTTGAGCGTCGACCTGATCCTGCTCGACGTGCAGATGCCGCGCGAGTCGGGCTGGGAGTTCCTCTCGCGCTGGCGCGAGAGCGGCCGCCGCACGCCCGTGATCTTTCTCACCGGGATGAACGCGAGCGCGGAGCGCGTGCGCGGACTCAACCTCGGCGCCGACGACTACGTCGCGAAGAACACCGACTTCGCGGAGCTCGTCGCGCGCATCGAGGCCGTGATGCGGCGGCACCGCGAGAGCGCGCTGATCGTCCACGGCGACCTCGAGATCGACGTCGTGCGTCGCCTCGTGCACCGCGGGAAGCGCACGCTCGAGCTCTCGCCGCGCGAGTTCGACCTCCTGCGCGTCATGGCGCAGGAGCCGGGCCGGACGTGGACGCGCGTCGATCTGCTCGACGTGGTGTGGAACATCCGCTTCGATCCCGAGACGAACGTCGTCAACGTGCACATCGCACGCCTCCGCAAGCGCCTGGAGGTGCTCGGAGCCCCGCTCATCCACACCGTGCGCGGCGAGGGTTACGTGTTCGCCCTCGAACCGCCGCCCGGGGCGGGCCTCGAGGAGCATTCCGCTGCGGAGTGAGAGGGTGAGCAAGAAGCCCCCGGCGCCTGCGAGCCGGCCGGACGCGGCGTGGCAAGGCGCGGCGACGACGCGTGTTGACGGAGAAACACTCGAAGGAGCCGCAACGCAGCCACGGCGTGTCCGGCCGGCTTGCAGGCGCCGGGGGATGCTTGCTCACCCTCTGAGCGCCTACGCCCAGGTTCGGAGCGGCATGAACGCTTCGTGCATTGGCCGTGACGGGGTGGCGTGACTACGCTTTCGTCATGCGCTGCCTCCTGGTCGACGACGATCCCAAGTTCCGGAGCTACGTTTCGAGCGGCCTCGAGCAATCCGGCATCGCGTGCCAGACGGCCGAGGACGGCGCGGCCGCGCTCCAGGTGCTCGACCAAGCCGGGGAGGGCGCCTTCGACCTCATCCTGCTCGACGTGATGATGCCGGTGAAGACGGGCTGGGAGCTCCTGCACGAACTGCGCGAGCACGGCCGCGAGACGCCGGTGATCTTCGTCACGGCGCGCGACACCGTCGAGGAGCGCGTGAAGGGCCTCAAGCTCGGCGCCGACGACTACATCATCAAGCCGTTCGCGTTCGAGGAGCTCGTCGCGCGCATCGATGCCGTCATCCGTCGGCGTCAGAGCATGCCGCCGCTCGAGTACGCCGACCTGCAGCTCGACCTCGGCCGACGCGCCGTGCGCCGTTCGGGCAAGGTGATCGAGCTCTCGCCGCGCGAGTTCGACGTCCTGCGCTGGCTCGTGATGCACCACGACCGCGTCGTGTCGCGCACGGAGCTCCTGCACGAGGTCTGGGGCATCGACTTCGATCCCGAGACGAACATCGTCGACGTCCACGTCGCGCGCCTGCGGAAGAAGCTCGACAAGCACGGCCGCCCGCTGATCCAGACCGTGCGCGGAGAGGGCTACATGGTCGCCCAAGCGGGCGGGACACCGGCGTGAGCGCGCGCCCGTGGTCGCTCGCGCGCAGGCTCTCGGGCCTGTTCCTCACGAGCATCACGGTCTTCGTCGTCGCCATCGCGGGTCTCACGGGTTGGCTCGTCCGCGCGAGCATCGAGAAGGACCTCGATGGACTGCCCCACGAGGAGCTGGTCGAGCTGCGCGAACACCTCGACCTCTTCACGGCACCCAACGCGGCGCTCGAGAACCTGCTCGAGGACCTCGCGCTGGAGCACACCCCGTGCGCCTTCGCCTGGCGCATCTGGATCCGCGACGCGCCCGCGGCCGAGTACGGCGAGACGGCGCTCCTCGCCCCGGACCGCCCGGGCAAGTTGCGCGACGGAGAGGCCGAGGCCGCGCGCGCTTCCACCGCGGGCACGCTGCGCTGGAAGACCGAGAACATCGGCGCCAACGTGACGGTGGGCGTCGTGATCGACGGCGCGCGCCGCCTGGAGCTCCTCCACCGCTACGAGGGCTACGCGGTGCTGGTGATCGTGATCGCGATCCTGCTCGCGTTCGGTGTCGCGACGCTCGTGTTCCGCCGCGTGTCGAAGGTGCTGGCGGAGGTCGCTGCGCGCGCCCGCGCCGTGCGCAATCCCGACGCGCAGTTCGACATGCGCGTCCCCGACGCGCCGGTCGAGATCCAGGAGGTCTCGGATGCGCTGGGCGAGATGCTCACGAACATCCGGGGCGAGCTCTCCCAGGCGCGGCTGTTCACGGCCGGCCTCGCGCACGAACTGCGCTCGCCCGTGCAGAACCTCGTGGGCGAGACGGAGGTCGCGCTGATCAAGGACCGCGACGGGGCGACGTACCGCGAGGTGTTGCGCTCCAACCTCGACGAGTTGCGCTCGCTCGGCGACGCGATCGACAACCTCGTCACGATCTGCTCGGCGGGCGACCGGCGTCGGACGCTCGCGCGCGAGCACTTCGACCTCGCCGCGGAGGCCACGCTGCGTCTCAAGCGCGAGGGCCAGATCGCGGACCGCCACGGGATCCTCCTCGCGATCGGGACGGAGGGGGACTGCCAGGTCACGGGCGACCGCGAGGCGCTCCTGCGCGCCGTTCGCAACCTCACCGCGAACGCGATCCAGTGGAGCGAGCGCGGCGGGCGCGTCGAGGTCCGTCTCGCCGGCGCGGGTGATCGCGTCCGGATCACGGTGGACGACGCGGGCCCGGGCGTGCCCGAGGATCTCCGTCAGCGCATCTACGAGCCCTTTTTCCGCGGCCCGTCGGCGCGGGGCCGGCGCATCGGTTACGGACTCGGACTCGCGCTCGCGCGCACCGCCGTCGAGGAGCAAGGCGGAACGATCACGGTCGGCACGTCGCCCCTGGGGGGCGCGCGCTTCGAGCTCGACTTCCCGCGGCGCGCCAACCACACGGGTTGACGCAGGATTCACGCCGCGCCCGGCCCAACGGTGCGTTCCCGGCCGCTAGACTCGGCCGTTCGTTCCGCGAGCAGCCCCTGGTTTGCTGCTGCGTCCGTCCCTGCAACGCCCCTCTCCCATCGCAATGCGTACGCACCAATCCCTCCTCGTCGCCGGTCTCGTCCTTCTGCCCCTGGGCGCGTTCGCCCTCGCCCCGCGCGCGACCGCGAACGACCCGACCTGGGCCGGCGGGGGGAAGCTCGGCACGGCGATGCAGACCCTGCAGGCCGGTCAGCAGAAGATCGGCAAGGCACTCGACAAGAAGGACTTCGCGACGGTGCTCGCGCAGACGCTCGAGATGGAGAAGGCGGTGCAGGAGGCCAAGCTCGACACGCCCCCGACCGCCGGCGCCGTGAAGGAGCCTGACAAGAAGAAGGAGTTCGTCGCCGGCTTCCGGAAGCAGATGATCGAGCTCCAGAAGGCGCTGCTCGACCTCGAGGCCGCGGCCGTCGGGGAGAACGTCGACGAAGCGAAGAAGGTGTTCGACGAGCGCCTCAAGTCGATCAAGAAGGACGGGCACGGGAAGTACAAGGGCGACTGACGCTCAGCGTCGATCGTCCGTCGCGGCCGCCGCGCCGAGCACCAACACGTCGCGCGAGCCCACGCTTCGCCCGCCGAGCACGCGAAAGCGTGCTCGCTGTGTTTCGGAGAGCGTGTTCCAGTGCTTCGCGGTGACGAGCGCGAGGAACTGCGGGCCCTCGCGGACGAGCGCGGGCTCGAGCTCCTCCGTCACCGCCGGGACGCGCCCGTAGAAGCGGTAGCCCTCGGGCTGGACGCCCACGCAGGGGATGGCGCTCGGTTGCTCCGGGCGTGCGGCGAGTTCCTCCGCGAGCAGGCGCGCCGACTTCAGTGGATCGATCGCGGGCACGACGAGCACGGTCGCCAGCGCGAGCGCGGCGCAGGTCGCAAGGCCGAGTGCGTCGAACCCGCGCGCGTGCTGCGACCGCGCGAACGCGAGCAGCGCCGTCACGCCGCCCGCGAGCAGGGCCAGGAACGAGAGGACGATCCCGGTGGGGTGCGCGGTCGCGAACGCGGCGGCCTTTTCGAACTCCGTCGTTTCCCCGGAGAGCCGCGGCGCGCCGAGCCAAAGCAGCGCGACGAAGGTCGCGAGGCCGACGAAACCGAGGAGCCCCCAGACGGCGCCGCTCGCGACGCCCCACCCCCGCGCGAGCCGGAGCTCGCCGCGCTCCGCGCGCGCGACGACGCGGGCGCAGACGAGCGCGGCCGCGGGGTAGATCGGGAGGAGATAGAGGTCGCGCTTCGGCGGCATCGCGCTGAACACGAGGAACAACACGCCGAACCAAGCGACCACCGCGGTCAGCGCGCGCTCGTCCGCCTCGGCGCCGCGGCGGCGCGCGCGCCA
>JACRIO010000133.1 GCA_016220035.1 Planctomycetota bacterium
GGGTGACAAATTGCTCTGGCACCGTATTTCCCGCACCGATCCCGTCAGCGCTTCTCGATCGGCAGGTACGCGCGGCGCGTCGAGCCCGTGTAGATCTGGCGCGGGCGGCCGATCCTGAAGTCGGGGTCGCGGCGCATCTCCAGCCAGTGCGCGATCCAGCCCGGCATGCGGCCCATCGCGAAGAGCACGGTGAACATGTTGGTCGGGATGCCGAGCGCCTTGTAGATGATGCCCGAGTAGAAGTCGACGTTCGGGTAGAGCTTGCGCGAGATGAAATACTCGTCGTTGAGCGCGACTTCCTCGAGGCGCATCGCGATGTCGAGCAGCTTGTTCGAGCCGCCCATCTTCTGGATGACCTCGCCGCACATGCGCTTCAGCACCATCGCGCGCGGATCGTAGTTCTTGTAGACGCGGTGGCCGAAGCCCATCAGGCGCGTCGTGTCGTTCTTGTCCTTGGCCTTGGCGATGAACCGATCCGCGTTGCCCTCCTCGCGCGCGATCTGCTCGAGCATCTCGATCACCTTCTGGTTCGCGCCGCCGTGCAGCGGGCCCCAGAGCGCCGAGATCCCGGCCGAGATGCACGCGAAGAGGTTCGCCTGCGACGAACCGACGAGGCGCACGGTCGACGTCGAGCAGTTCTGCTCGTGGTCGGCGTGCAGGATGAGCAACAGGTCGATCGCGCGCTCGACGAGCGGGTCGACGTGGTACTCCTCGCACGGCGTCGCGAACATCATGTGCACGAAGTTGGCCGAGTAGCCGAGCGAGTTGCGCGGGTACATGAACGGCTGCCCGATCGAGTGCTTGTACGAGCAGGCAGCGATCGTCGGCATCTTCGCGAGCAGGCGCACGATCGAGGAGTGGATCTGCTTCTCGCTGTCCGGCTCCTGGTAGTACGTCGCGAGCGCGCCGACCGTCGCCGCGCAGACCGGCATCGGATGCGCGTCCTTGGGCAGGGCGTCGAAGAAGCGCTTGAAGTCCTCGTGCAGGAGCGTGTGTCGCGTGACCTCGTGGCTGAACTCGTCGAGCTGCTTCTTCGTCGGCAGCTCGCCGAACACGAGCAGCCACGAGATCTCGAGGAAGTTCGAGCGCTCGGCGAGCTCCGCGATGTCGTAGCCGCGGTAGCGCAGGATGCCCTGGTCGCCGTCGATGTAGGTGATCGAGCTCTTGCAGGATCCCGTGTTGCCGTACCCGGGATCGAGCGTGATCAGCCCGGTCGCCTGGCGCAGCTTCTGGATGTCCACGCCGACCTCGTCTTCGCTTCCGCGGACGAGGGGCAGGGTCACCTGCTTGTCTTGATAGTGGATGTCGAGCGTGCTCGACTGCTTGTCGCCCATGGTCTGGGTGGCCATCGAAAATCCGTCCCTGGAGGTCGCTCGCGATCCCGCTTCGTCGCGCCGCGGCGCGCATGCGCGCGGTCTCGTGCCGGGAAACGAGCGCCTCACGATCGCTCTTCGCATGCCGCGCTGCAAGCCCCAGGAAGGAGCTTCCTCGCTCGATCGTGTGCGCAGTTGCAGGCGCCCGCGCAATCCCGCCGATAGGGAACGACCTCCGCGGAGGCACCGCGCTCGGTCCTCCGGCCTCCACGAGCCCACCTGACATGCCCTTCGGTCCGCGCGGCCTCTATCGCCTCGTTCCGCACCTCACCTGGCAGGCCCGGGAGCAGGTGGCGCGCGTTCGGAAGCTCGTCCCCGCGGAGGCGCGCATCGTCGACCTCGGGGCCGGCGGCCGGCGCATCACCCCCGGGACGATCGCGGTGGATTTCGTCCCCGACCCGAATACGAACGTCGTCGGGGACGTGCAGCGGCTCCCGTTCGCGGACGCGTCGGTCGACCTCGTGTACGCGACCGGGCTCCTCGAGCACGTCGCGGACGAGCGGGCGGTCGTGGCCGAGATCCGGCGCATCCTGAAGCCGGGCGGGCTCGCGCACCTCGAAGTGCCGTTCCTGGAGCAGTACCACGAGGACCCGATCGACTGCCGCCGGCTCACGGCCCCCGGGCTCGAGCGGCTGATGCGCGACGCGGGCTTCGAGACCCTCGCGTCGGGGGCGCACATCGGTCCCACGGTGACCATGCTCAACACGGTCGCGCGCTGGTGGGCGCTCTGGCTGGAGGGCGAGAGCCGCGTCGCGAAAACGCTCTCGTTCGGGCTCTTCACGCTCCTCTGCGCGCTCTTCTGGCCGTTCAAGTTCCTCGACGCGCTCCTCATCCGGAAGCGCGGCGCGCACACGCTGGCGCTCGGGGTCTACTTCACGGGCAAGAAACGCGGCTGAGCATCCGCCTCCACGCCGCGACGTGGGCCCGGGCACAGGCCGCCCACGTGAACGGCCGGGCGACGCCTTCGAGGCGCGAGCGCAGAGTCCCATCGTCACGCCGCGCGAGGGCGACGGCGAGCGCGTCGGCGAGGACCTCGGGCTCGCGCATCGCTCGCTCGTGGTCGATCAGCGCGAGCGCGCCTCCGAGCTCCTCGACGTGCGTTCCGAAGGCCTCCACGAACGCGGGCCGCCGGCTCGCGACCACCGGGACGCCCAGCGCCATGGCTTCGAGCGGCGTCACGGGCGTGCCCGCGTCCCAGACGAGATGGAGGAGCACGCTGGAGCCGGCGACGAGCGCCGGAAGGGCTGCCTCGCGTGCACGCGGATCCGCCGGCCGGCCCGCGGGCGGAGTCAGATGGACCCATGCCGGCGCTCCCGCCCGCGCGTGGGCTCGGAGCGCTTCGGCGCCGGCGTGACCGGAACCGACGAGCGCCCCCTCGGCGACGAGCTCGACCTCGAGCCCGCGCCGGCGTAGGAGCGCGAGCGCGTCGAGCGTCGTCTCGAACCCGCGACCCGCATGGATCGCGCCGAGCACGAGCACGCGCGCGGGCCGCGCTGGCTCGGGCAGCGCCGCGAGCTCGCGTCGCCAGTGCTCGCAGCCGACCGGGACGACCTCCACCAGTGCGGCCGCGAGCGCGTGGCGCCGCCGCAGCCGCTCCTCGGTGTCGCGCGCGAAGACGAGGATCCGCGCGCCGCGGCCGGCGAGGGTGCGGAGCTCGGCCTCCTGCGCGCTCCCCTGCGGGGGCGCCTCGGCGAGACCGATCGACTGCGGCGTGTCGCGCGTGGAGAGCGCGGGCAGGCGCACCTGGTGCACGAGGTCCGCGCCCGAGAGCGGGCGATCGATCTCGCGCCCGAAGCGCGCGAGGAACGCGAGCACGGAACGGGGCCGCGTCGAGACGCTGCGGGTCGTGCGGGGATCACCGGGGACGAGGCCGAGCTCGTGCTCCGCGTAGACGCGCTCCCCGCGCCCGAACTCGCAGAGCGCGAGCTCGGGCCGGTCCTCGAGCCGCACGAGCGCGCGCACGAGCTCGCGCGCGTAGCGCCCGACCCCGGGCGGGTGCGTGACGGCGGGGAGGTAGTCGATCGCGATGCGCATGCTCGGGTCAGACGAGTTCGCGAAGGAAGTCGAGGAGCGACGTCGTGCGCAGGCCGTCCTCGGTTTGGCGGTCGATGCCGGCTTCGAGCGTGAGTTGGCGCGCCTCCACCTTCGGGAAGCGCTGCTTGAGGTAGCGGAGCCCCTTGGCCGTCCCGCGATCCCTCGTCTTGCACTCGATGAAGCGGATGGGCTTGCGATCCTCGAGCACCACGAAATCGACCTCGCGCCCGTCGACGTCGCGGAAGTACGCGAGTTCGAGGTCGCGTCCGTTCACGTCGCGCTCGTAATGGCACCACTTGAGCAGGTGGCTCGCGACGAGGTTCTCGAGGCGGGGTCCGGGCTCGGGCACGAGTGCCCAGTCCCAGTGGTAGTGCTTCGGCGGCTTCTTGAGCGCCCGCAGCCGCGGCGCGCCGAACGGCGGGATGCGGAACAGGTAGTACAGGCGTTCGAGCGCGTCGCACCACCGGACGACCGTCGCGTGTGCGACGTTCAAGTCCTCGCGCAGCGCGTTGTAGGAGAGCGGCGAGCCGACGAGCTCGGGCAGGCGCAGAGCGAGCCGTTCGATCAAGGCGATCTCCGTGACGCGCTCGAGATCGCGCAGGTCCTCGCGGATCAAGCGCGATCGGTACTCGAGCGCCCAGCGCTTCCGCTCGCGTACGTTGCCCGCGAACCAAGGTTCGGGGAACCCGCTCATCGCGAGCAGGAGGTCGAGTTCCTCCCGCGTCCGCAGACCGAGCTCGGCCACGCTGAGCGGGTGGAGTTGATAGGGGTGATAGCGTCCTTGGAGCGAGTCGCCTCCGCGGCGGTAGAGGTCGAGCCGAGCGCTACCCGTGACGAGGATGGAGAGGTCCTTCTTGCGCTTGTCGTGCAGTCCCTTCACGAGGTTGCGCCAGCGCGGGTACTTGTGGATCTCGTCCAGGACGAGGAGCCCGGGTTTCGCCGGCCAATCGCGGGCGAGAATGCGCTCGCGGTCCGCGTCGAAGTCCCAGTTCAGGTAGCGCGACTCGTCCCCGGCGAGCAAGACGTTGGCCAGCGTGGTCTTGCCGACTTGCCGTGGCCCCGAGAGGAAGACCATCTTCTTCTCGAGGTCGGCGCGCACCCAGGGCGTCAGGTAGCGCTCGCGATCGTTTTCCATGGCATGTGAATTTACTCGCGAAGAATTTCACATGCCAGTGAAAATCATCGTGACGGTTCCGGGCGCCGTCGGCGTAGGAACGGGCGGTTTCAGGCCGGGAATCCGTCGCGCAGCACGCGCTCCATCGCGTCGCAGAAGCGGTCGAGTTCGCCGAGCGTCGTGTACACCGCGGGGGAGACGCGCACGCCCTGGAATTCGTCGTGCACGATCGCGACGGTGAAGAGCTTGTGCTTGTTCCAGAGGTGATCGGCGAGCTTGATCGAGTCGACGCCTTCGATCTGCACGTTGCAGACGCCGGTCGCGAAGCCCGGCTTCAGGCTCGTGTTGAGCTTCACGCGCGGGTGCTGAACGAGGCGCTTCGCCCAGTGGTCGCGCAGGTAGAGCATGCGCGCCAGCTTGTTCGCCGGGCCGATCCCGAAGTGGAAGGTCAGCGCGTCCGCGATCGCGAGGAAGTTCGCCATCGGGTGCGTGCCGATCTCCTCGAACTTGCGGATGTCGGCGTCGAGGGCTTTCGGCGCGGCCATCAAGGGCCAGAGCGTCTCGATCTTCTCGCGGCGCACGAACAGCATGCCCGTGCCGTGCGGCGCGAAGAGGAACTTGTGCAGGCTCGTCCCGTAGAAGTCGCAGTCGAGGTCCGCGTGCGCGAAGTCGAGGTGCGCGAACGAGTGCGCGCCGTCGACGATCACGGGGATCCCCTTCGCGCGCGCCATGCGCACGACGTCGCGCACCGGCAGCACCTGGCCGGTCAGGTTGATCACGTGGCTCATGTGCAGGAGCCGCGTGCGATCGGTGATGGCCGCCGCGAAGCGGCGCACGACCTCGGCGGGGTCCTCGCACGGCACGGGGAGCACGATCTTCCTGAGCACGATCCCTTCGCGCCGCTCGCGCTGCTCCCACGTCGTGAGCATGCGCGGGTAGTCCTGCGTCGTCGTCACGATCTCGTCGCCGCGCTCGAGGTCGAAGCCCTGCTGCACGTTCTCGAGGCTCTCGGACGCGTTGCGCGTGATCGCGATCTCCTCGGGGTCCGCGCCGAAGAGCCGCGCGAGGCCCGCGCGCACCGTCTCTTTTTCAGGGTCCTGCACGCGCCACAGCACGTACGCCGGCGCCGTGTTCGCGTGGTCGAGGTAGCGCTTCATCGCGTCCTGCACGACGCGCGGCGCGGGACACACGCCGCCGTTGTTCAGGTTGACCATGGCGCGGTCGGGCGTGAACGCCTGCTGCACCTGGAACCAGAAGCTCTCGTCGCGCGCGACGTCCTCGGGGTCGCGCGGGTCGAGGGCGAGCCCGCGCACGCGCTCGTGCGCGTCGTGGCGCAGCACCGGGACGCAGGCGAGCGGCACGGCGGCGGCCGCGGGGAGGGCGATCGAACCCAGGAACTCGCGGCGGTGCATGCGCGCTCCTCCGCTACTTCGCGCGGCTCTTGATCTCGAGGTCGTCGAAGTAGGTGCGCGCGTCCGCGCGCGTCCACAGCCCCACCTTGCCGGGCTCGAGGAAGCTCGCGTCCTTCGCCTGCAGGTAGGCACGCCCGTCGAGGTAGACGCGCATCTGCTCGCCCTTCGCCGTGATGCGCAGCTCGTGCCAGCCCGGCTCGACGCGCACGGAATCCGTGGCGAGCTGGCGCTTCTCGCCGTCGATGACCTCGAAGAGGCGCAGGTTCTTCTCCCGCGGGTTCCACCGCGCGAGGTAGAAGTTCTTCGCGTCCTTCGCGCGCCACACGAGCCCGCCGCCCTGTTCTTCCTCGCCGGAGACGGCGCGCAGCTTGACCGTGAGCTCGACCTCGGCGACGCGCACGTCGTCGAGCAGCGCGAGGTTGCAGGGCAGCTTCGCGTCGGGCGCGGTCGACGCGAACGCGCGCGACTTGCTCGGCGCGGTCGGGTCCTCGACGACGGACCACGCGCCCGCGAGCGCCGTGAAGCCGCTCGGCATCGACTCCGGCTGCGTGCGGTCGAAGTTGAGCTGGAGCTCGACCTTCGGCTGCGCCATGCGCGGATCCACGGACGCCTTGGTCCCGCGCCCGCTCTGGCAGGCGACCGCGATCAGGGCGCACACCCACACCATCCTCGTCCCGCGCATGCTCGCCGCTCCTCCGCGCCGTACCCGGGCGCGCGGTGAGCCTAGCGGAAGCGCTGGCGGCCGGGCGAGGGCGGAGTCGACCTTCTCTCGGCGCCGGGCCGCGCGTGGGCCGCCGGCTTGGGGGCGGTTCCCGTTCGCGCGCGGGCCGACCGTCCGGCGCGCGCGGCTTCGCGGTGGGCCCACGGCTCGTGGGTGAGCGTCGGCGTGGACGCGGCCCGTTCGCGCTGGATGCGCTCGAGTTCGCGCGCGCTCGGCCGCCTCCCGAACAGGCCGCCTTCCTCCCGCAGGGCGTCGTTGAAGTCGCGCCAGAGCGTGCGCAGGAAGGGCCACCACACGGGGGCCGTCCCGATGAGCAGCACCCAGCGCAGGATGTCCTTGTTCAAGTCGCCCATGGTGAACGGAGCGCGCGCGCAGCTCCTTCCGGGCCGCGCGGGCGCGTAGAGTATCGAACGCGCCCCACGAGGGCCTGGAATCCATGCTCGGACCCGCACTCGTCACCCTGCTCCTCCTGGCCTCGTCGCGGTCGTCGAGTACGGCCGTCGGAGCCGGGGCCGAGCACGTGCGCGGCGTCACCGTCTCGTGCCCCACGTGGGGCGTCGAGTGGGGCACCGACGCCTTCGCGGAGGACCTGGACCGGCTCGTGGGGCTCGGCGTGAACTGGGTCGCGATCCACCCCTACGCGCGCATCGCGGCGGACGGGACCGTGAGCGCTTCCCGCTTCGATCCCGAGCACCCGCCCGAGTGGATCACGCGCCCGATCCGCGAGGCCCACGCGCGCGGGCTCGCGCTTCTCGTGATCCCGCACCTCGCGTACTGGGGCAGCCCGTGGAGCTGGCGCGGCGCGATCGATTTCCCGGGCGCCGAGGAGCGCGCGCGCTTCTTCGCGACCTACCAGACGTGGATCACGGGCGTCGCGCGCGCCGCGCGCGGGGCGGACGGTTTCTGCGTCGCGAACGAGCTCGAGCGCCTCGCCGTGCACGAAGCGGAATGGCGCGCCCTGATCGGAGCGGTGCGGAGTGCCTCGGACGCGCGGCTCACCTGGGCCGCGAATTGGTCGGGCTACCGCGCCGTGCGTTTCTGGGACGCGCTCGACGCGGTCGGGATCGAGGCCTACTTCCCGCTCGTCGCGCACGCCGATCCGGGCGAGGACGAGCTGCGCGCCGCGTGGAAGCCGATCCTCGCCGAGCTCGCGAGCTTCCACCGCGCCACCGGCAAGCCGATCGTGTTCACCGAGCTCGGTTACCGCGCGGCGCTCGACGCCGCGTGCGAACCGTGGACCTACCGCGAAGCGCGCGGCGCGGAGCGCGAGCGCGCCGAGGCCGTGCAGGAGCGCTGCCTGCGCGTCGCGCTGGAGACGATCGCGCCCGAGCGCGCGTGGTTGCGCGGGGCGTTCCTGTGGAAGTGGCTCCCCGGCGGCGGGCGCGAGCGCGACAACTTCCTCGTGAACCGCCCCGGCATGCAGGCGGTCGTCGCGCGCGCGTGGAAGGCCGCGACGGAGGACGCGCGCGATCGGTAGACTCCGCGCGCTTCGCATGAGCGCCGCCCAGGATCCCGGAGGAGCGTCGTCCGAGACGCGCGACCCATCCGTCGCGCCCGGCCCGCATCCGCACGCCTCGAACGGCGGCGGGCGCGCGCCCGATCGCGCGGCGTCGCGCCGCAAGCGGAAGTCGCGACGGCGCGCCCCGCCCGGCGCGTCGCCCGGCACGCTCGTGGCCGACCCGCACGCGCCGAAGCCCGTGCTCAGCGTGCTCGCGTGGACGCCCGAGGAGTGCATCGAGCGCGCCGTCGCGCGGCCCGCGGACGTGCGCGCGCTGCTCGCGACGCACACCGTCGTCTGGCTCGACGTGAGCGGCCTCGGCGACGTCGCGGTGCTGCGCGAGGCGGGCGAGGTGTTCGGGCTGCACCGCCTCGAGCTCGAGGACGTGATCAACGTGCACCAGCGGCCGAAGGTCGAGCGCCACGCCGAGCACGAGTTCGTCGTCGCGCAGATGGTGAACGCGGGGCTGGTGCTCGAGACCGAGCAGCTCGCGCTCTTCTTCGGCAAGAACTTCGTCCTGACGTTCCAGGAACGGCCCGGCGACGGTTTCGGGCCCGTGCGCGAGCGTGCGAAGAGCGGCCAGGGCGCCATGCGGGCGTCGGGGCCCGACTACCTCGCCTATGCGCTGCTCGACGCGACCGTCGACCAGTACTACGCGCCGCTCGAGGCCATCGGCGAGCGCCTCGAGCAGCTCGAGGACGAGTTCTGTCGCAAGCCGCACCCGAGCTCGCTCCAGGAACTGCACCGACTGAAGCGCGAGTTGCTCACGCTGCGCCGCGCGGTGTGGCCCCTGCGCGAGGCGCTCGGGCAGCTCCAGCGCGACGACGGCGGCTTCGTGAAGAAGGACACCCGTCCGTACCTGAACGACCTCTACGACCACACCGTGCAGTTGATGGACATCGTCGAGACGTACCGCGAGCTCGCGAGCGGTCTGCTCGACATCTACCTGTCGAGCATGAGCCACCGCCTGAACGAGGTGATGATGGTGCTCACGGTGATCGCGACCATCTTCATCCCGCTCACGTTCCTCTCGTCGATCTGGGGCATGAACTTCGTCCACATGCCGGAGCTGAAGGAGGAGTGGGGTTATCCCGCGGCGCTCGCGTCGATGCTCCTCGTGGCGGCGGGACTGCTCTGGTTCTTCAAACGCCGCGGGTGGATCGGCGCCGGCGCCGCGCGCGCGCCGACGAGCACGGAGGCCGCCGTCCAGCGCGACGGGACGGAAGTGCGCCGGTGAGCACGCGCGGAGAGCGGCGGAAGCGGACCGCGGACGCGCCGCGCTTCGCGGGTCGCGCCGGTGGGCGGCACGAGCTCGAGCGGCTGCTCTCGAAGGCGGGCGCGTGCTCGCGCAAGGTCGCGCGCGCCGCGATCGAGGCCGGGCGGGTGCGCGTCAACGGCGTCGTGATCGTCGATCCGCTCGCGTGGTTCGACGGACGGCGCGACCGGATCGCGCTCGACGGCGCGCCGCTCGCGCCCGCGTCGAAGGAAGGCCGGCGCTACCTCGCGCTGAACAAGCCGACCGGGTACGTGACGACGCGCAGCGACCCCGACGGACGGCCGACCGTGTACGACCTCGTGCAGGACGCGGGCCTCTGGGTCGTGCCCGTGGGCCGGCTCGATCTCGAGACGAGCGGGCTCCTGCTCATGACCAACGACACCGCCTTCGCCGACCGCGTGACGAGCCCGGAGTCGCACGTGCCGAAGACCTACCAGGTCGACGCGCGGCCGCGCCTCGACGACGCGGCGCTCGCGCGGCTCGCGGAGGGCGTCCTCCTCGCGGACGGTCCCACGCGGACGGCCGCGGTCGAGCTCCTCGGTCACAAGGGGCCGTGCACGCGCTTCCAGCTCACGCTCACCGAGGGCCGCAATCGCCAGGTGCGCCGCATGGTGAAGGCCGTGGGCGCCAAGGTGGAGCGCCTCGAACGCGTCGCGATCGGGTCGCTCGTGCTCGGCGCGCTCGCGCGCGGGAAGTGGCGCGAGCTCACGGAACGCGAGGTGGCCGCGCTGCGACGCGCCGGCACGGAACCCGAGGGACAGGCGGTGCGCGCTCCCGCGCGGCCGCGAAGGAAAGGCACCGCATGAACGCACAGGACGCACTCGATCCGATCCGCTCCCTCAAGGCCGTTGGGCGCGCCGTGGCCGCAGCGCCCGCCGCGCTCCTCCTGTGGTGGTTCGGTGGGCTGGCCGCGATCTTCGTCGTCTACTTCGTCGCATACCTGTCTGGGGTCGCGGTCGCGCTCACCGCGATGCGCGGCGGCGAACCGCCCGAGCCGGCGGTGATCGCCCTGCTCGTGGTCGGCGGGTTGGTGGTGCTCACCGTCCTCATGCTCGCGGCCTTCTGGTGGCAGCTCGGCCTGGCGACGATCCTCGCGGAGATCCTGCGCACGGGACGCGGCGACATCGCGACCGGCCTCGCGACTTGGAGGCGCGTGCCGGCGATGGTCGGAGCACAACTCCTCCTCGGACTACTGACGCTCGTCGCGTACGTGCCGGTGGTCCTCGCGATGCTCGCGAGCGGCGGGATCGGAGCGGCGCTCGACGAACCGGCGATGGGCCTCCTCGTCGCGATCCCGCTCGGCTGCGCGTGGATCGTCGGGGTGATCTGGGCCTCGCTCGGGATCGTGTTCGTTCCGCACGCGGTGGCGTTCGACGGGAAGGGGCCCCTCGGAGCGATCGGCCACTCGTGGTCGCTCGCTCGCGGGCTGCGCTGGAAGCTCTTCCTCTTCCTCCTCGTCACGATGCTCTGCGCGATGGCGGGGCTGCTCGCCTTGTGCATCGGGTACATCGTGACCCTGGCCCTCGCGCACCTGATGCCCGCCGAGGCGTACCTCGCACTCACGCGGGGCGACGAATACTCGCGCTGGTGGATCGCGACCGGTCGAGCACCGGAGGACGAGCCCTCGGCGCCGCCCGCGGGCGCGTGAACGGCCTCAACGCCGCGCGAGCCCCATGCGCTGGAGCCACTCCAGCGGGACCCACTCGATCGGGTGGACGTAGCCGAGCTGTCCGCTGCCGTGCTCGACGCGCGACGTCGGCACGCCGACGAGCTTGCCCGCGCCGTCGAGCGCGGCGCCGCCGGAGTTGCCGCTCGTGATCTCGGCGTCGGTCTTGACCACGCGGCCCGCGGGGAGCGCGTCGAAGCCCGCGACGATCCCCTGCGTCAGCGTGATCGTGACGCGCGTGCCGAGCCCGCCCGTGTCGGGAAAGCCAGCGATGCGGAGCGAAGCCCCGGCGCGGACCGTGCTCGCGGAGCCGAGCTCGATGCGCGGGAACCGGTAGCCCGAGGGCAGCGCCTGGCCGTGCAAGCCCGCGGTCACGCGCAGGAGCGCCAGGTCGAGGTCCGCGTCGCTGTCCTCGACCTTCGCGCGGAAGAGTTCGACCGGCGGGCGCGCGGCGTCGAGCGTCATCGACACGATCGCCTCGCGTGCGGTCGACTGGTCGCGCAGGAGCACGACGTGGTGGTTCGTGAGGATCCAGCCGTCCTCCGTGAGCAGCGTCCCGCTCCCGCCGCCCTCTTCCGTCTCGATTTCGACCACCGCGGCGAGCGGGAAGCCGAGGGCCGCGTCCTCGCTCGTCGCGAACGAGCGCGGGAGCTCGAGCTGGTCCGTCGCGGGCTCCGCGTCGAAGCGCGCGCGCAGCCGGAAGGGGATCGGGCTCTCCGCGTCGTGCGCGTCGAACACCTGCACGAACCAGGTCCCGCTCGTGAGCGCGCTCTCGCCCTCGCGGCGGAGCACGATGGATTCCTTGCCGTACATGTTCTGCGCGAGCGCTTCGTCCGCGCCGAGCCCGGCCGAGACCGGCCCGCGTCCGACCGCGAGGTCGAGGTCGCCCGGCGTGTCCAACACATCCACGCGCAGCGCCGTCGCCGCGTCGGGCACGTCGATCGTGTAGAGCCGGAACCCGCCGGAGTCGCGCTCGACCGCGCCTTCGACGGCGATCCCCGGCGCGAGCACGCCGTCGACGCGGGCGCGGAAGGCGCGGGGCGTGATCGCGTAGCGGATGCGCTCCAGCGCGTGCCGCACGCCGCGCGGCGCGGAGCGCAGAGGCCACGTGACGCGCACGCTCCACGCGCCCTCCTCGAGCGGCGGTTCGGACGTTCGGTCGAGCGTGTAGCGCGCCGAGCCCGCGTCGCAGCCGAGCACGTGCTCGTCCTCGGGATCACCCGGCGGCGCGAGCGCGAGGTCGAGATCCGCGTCCTCCGACGTGAGCTCCAGTTCGAGGCGCACGAGGTCCTTCGGGACGTCGAGCACGAAGCGCGCCTCCCCGCGCTTCGCGAGGTCGAGCACGCCGTCGAACGGCGCCTCGATCGAGAGCGGTTTCGGCGCGGGGCCACCGCAGGCCGCGGCGAGGGCGAGCACGAGCGTCGCGACGAGGGCCCGGCGCCCGCTCACGGCGCCGCTTTCCACCAGTCGCCCGCCGCGACCTCGCGGAGGCCCTCGGCGTAGGAGCGCGGCTTCCAGCCGAGCTCGTACGTCGCGTTCGTGATGTCGTGCTCGTGGTGCAGGTTGAAGTACGCCGACGCGCGGCGGTCCTCGGTCACGTCCTTGAAGAGGCCCTTCACGAAGATGAAGCGGTCGGCCCACTTCTTCGCGATGTTCCTGCGCCGCACGCCGCCGCCCGTCGCCGCGATCGTGAGGTCGATGAACTCGTTGTAGGGGATGCCCGCGGGGCCGGCGAGCTCGTAGACGCAGTCGACGGCGCGATCGAAGTGGAAGAAGCGCAGCACGGCGTCGACGACGTCCTCGACGTGCACCGGGTTGATCTTCGAGAGCCCGTCGTGGGGGATCCAAATCGTCCCGGACTTCCGCGCGCACTTGCGGAGGAGCGGCGCCGTGTGGCGGTGGTCGCCGATGCCGTAGACGAGCGTGGGCCGGAACGACGCCCACGGGATGCCCGACCCGCGGATGAGCTTCTCCTGCACGCGCTTGCTGTCGCGGTAGTAGCTGTAGACGGGCGCGCCGATCACCGCGGAGCTGATCACCCAGATCCGAAAGCCCGGCGCGGCGTCCTTGCGCCCTTCCGCGAGCAGCGTCTCCGTCGCCGTGATGTTGACCGCGCGCATTTCCTCCTCGCCGAGGTGGTCGTGCGCGCTCGCGACGTGCAGCAGGAGGTCGCAGCCTTTCAGGAAGCCCGTGAGCGACGCGGGCTCGACGAGGTTGCCGTGGTGGACCTCGAGCGTCTTCCCGGGCGGGTGCTCGAGCCGCGCGGCGCTTTCCGGCCGCACGAGCACGCGCAGGTCGTGACCCGCGGCGCTGAGCCCGCGAATCATGTAGCGACCGATGAAGCCGGTGCCGCCGGTGAGCGCGATCTTCATGTTGGGGCGGAGAGGATAGCGGCGCGCTCGACCCAAGGAAGCGGCGCGGGCGTTCCGTGAGCGCTTTCCTCCGCGGATCCCGGCACAATGCCCGCGTGCACGCGAGGGACGAGCGCATCGGGATCCTCTGCGCCCTCCCCGCCGAGCTCGGCCGCCTCGCGGAGCGCGCGACCGGGCGGCGGCGGGCCCTCGGGCTCGAGCTCCTCGAACTCGACCTTGGCGGGACCGCGTGCCTCGCGTGCGTCTCCGGCGTCGGCAAGGTGCGCGCCGCGCGCGCGGCCGCCGTCCTGATCGGCGCGGGGGCGCGCCGCGGGCTGCTCGTCGTCGGGACCTGCGGCGGGCTGCGCCAGCGCCTCGCGCCGGGGACGCTCGTGCACTGCACGACCGCGGCGCAGATCGACCTCGCCGTGCGCGAAGGCCGCGAGGTCGAGAGCGATCGCGAGCTGCGCGTGGCCTGGCGCGCCGTCGCGCCGGGCGAGGAAGGCTGGTTCCTCACGGCGGACCGGCCGGTGCTCTCGTTGTGGCGTCGGCTCCGCCTCGCGCGCGCGTTCGCCGGCCCCTGCGTCGCGGAGATGGAGACCGCCGCCGCGGCGCTCGTCGCGCGCGAGGCGGGCGTGCCCTGGGCCGCGCTCCGCGCCGTGACCGACCGCGCGACGCTCGGCGGCGCCGCGAGCTTCCGCCTGCACTTCCCCGCGCAGGCGGGCCGCGCGGCGGACACGGTCCTGGACCTCGTCGCACGGTGGCCGCGGATGGAGGGTCCAGATGGCCGCCGCTAGGATGTCCGCCCCCTTGAGCCGCCCCCGACTCGTCCCGGCCCGTCCCCCCCGCGGAGCTCCGGATCCGTTCGCGCGGCGCGCGAGGGCGGAAGCATGAGCGCGGTCGGCACGTTCGTGCGGCGCAACTTCGAGCCGCTCGTGCTCTCGATCCAGGTCCTCGTCGACCTGTGCGTCGTGCTGCTCGCGTGCTGGCTCGGGTACCTGCTCGGCGGGCGCTTCGGCGGCCTCATCGGCGGCGGCGACTTCCTCGGGAGCCAGCGCGAGCTCTACGTCGAGCTCTCCGCGCTCATCGCCGCGGTGTGCCTCGTCACGTTCCACGCCTGCGGCCTGTATTCGCCGGTGAAGAGCCTCCTCAATATGGAGGAGTTCAAGGGCGTCCTGAAGAGCACGATCATCGCGTTCCTCGTGCTCCTGCTCCTGCTCGTGTACCTGCGCAGCGCGAAGGAGGACGCGCGCGGCCTCGTGTACGACTGGCTGCGGCCGATCCACGATCTCATCGATCTCAGGATCAACGTCACGACCGTCTCGCGCGTCACGCTGCTCTTCACGTTCGGCCTCGTGCTCGTCCTCATGACGGCGGCGCGCTTCGCGTCGTTCAAGGTGATCCAGCGCCTGCACCAGGCGGGCATCGGCAACCGCAACGTGCTCATTTACGGCGCGGGCGGGACCGGGCGGCACCTCCAGCGGAAGTTCGCGCTCGTGCCGACGCTCGGGCTCAATATCGTGGGGTACTGCGACGACGACCGCGCGCGCATCGGGCAGATGGTCGATCGCCTGCGCGTGCTCGGCGGGTTCGACGACCTCGCGCGCGTCGTCGGCGAATACAAGGTGAGCGAGGTCTTCGTCGCGATCCCCGAGGCGCAGGAGGAGCGCGTGATGGCCGTGCTGGCGGAGCTCGAACGCCTCGGCGTCACCTGCCACATCGTGCCGCGGCTATACCACCTCATGTCCTTCAACCTGCGCATGGTGAACGTGGACTCGATCCCGCTGTTCACGCGCGCGGTGCGTCGGCCGAGCCTCTTCACGCGGGCGGCGAAGCGCGCGCTCGACCTGTGCGTGGCGTCGGCGGTGCTGCTGCTCGTCCTGCCCGTGCTCCTGCTCGTCGCGATGCTCATCAAACGCGAATCGCCGGGCCCCGTGTTCTTCGTGCAGGAGCGCGTGGGGCGCGACGGCCGGGCTTTCCGCATGTACAAGTTCCGGACGATGCACGTGCACCTGTCCGGCGACGCGCCGACGCCGCGCACGAGCGACGATCCGCGCATCACGCGCATCGGGAAATGGCTGCGCCGGTTCTCGCTGGACGAGCTGCCCCAGTTCCTGAACGTCCTCGAGGGCACCATGAGCGTCGTCGGTCCGCGGCCCGAGATGCGCTTCATCGTCGCGCAGTACGGTCCGCTCGAACGCGAGCGACTGCGCGTCAAGCCGGGCGTCACCGGCCTGTGGCAGATCTCGTACGCGCGCCAGCTCGCGATCCACGAGAACCTCGATTACGACCTCTACTACATCGAGCACCAGTCGCTCCTGCTCGATCTCGTGATCATCGCCCTGACCGGCTTCGCCGTCGTCAAGGGCACCGGGGCCTATTGACCGGGGCGCCATGGCCGCGCTGCACGTCGCGCACGTCATGGAGGCCACGATCGGCGGCACGCGCCGCCACCTGCGCGACGTCGCGCGGTTGCAGCGCGCGCTCGGGCTCGACGTGACCGTGATCGCGTCCAACCTGCGCGAGCCGCGCGTCGAGGCGGACTTCGTCGAGCTCGAACGGCTCGGCGTCGTCGTCGAGCGCCTCCCCATGCGCCGCGCGATCGCACCGTTCGCGGACCTCGGGCACGAGCGCGCGCTCGAACGGATCCTCGCGGCGCGCCGGCCCGACGTCGTGCACTCGCACTCGAGCAAGGCCGGCGTGCTCGCGCGGCTCGCGTCGCTGTCGACCGGCATCGGCGTCCGCGTGCACACGCCGCACACGTTCGCGTTCCTGTTCGAGGCCTTGTTTTCCGCGCCCAAGCGCGCGTTCTTCCGCCGGATCGAAGCGGCGCTCGCCGAGCGCACGCACGCGGTCGTGGCCGTGAGCCGCGGCGACGCGGAGACGATCGCGGCGTCGCGCGTCGTCCCCGCGGAGCGCCTCCGCGTCGTCGAGAACGGCATCGATCCCGCACCGTGGCTCGCGGCGCGGCCCATCGGTCGCGCGACGCTCGGCGTGCCGGAAAAGGCGCCGCTGGCGCTCGTCGCGGGCCTCCTGAACGCCGCGAAGGGCCAGGACCTCGCGCTCGAGCTGCTCGCGCTCCCCGCCGGGCGCGAGCTCGTGCTCCTCCTCGCCGGCGACGGCGCGGACCGCGCGCGGCTCGAGGCGCGCGCTCGGGCGCTCGGCGTCGCGGAGCGCGTGCGCTTCCTCGGCTGGCGCGACGACGTGCCGAGCTTGATGGCCGCGTGCGACCTCGTGCTCCTGCCGAGCCGCTGGGAGGGCCTGCCCTACGTCGTGCTCGAGGCCCTGGCCGCCGGCGTCCCGGTCGTCGCGACGCCCGTCGACGGCGCGCGCGAGCTCGTCCTGGACGGCACGACCGGCGTCCTCGCGCGCGCGATCACCGCGGACGCGCTCGACGAAGCGCTCGGCCGCTTCCTGGCGCTCACCGCGCCGCGCCGCGCGGAGCTCGGCCGCAACGGACGGGAGCGCGTGCTCGCGGGCTACACGGCCGAGCGGATGGCGGCGCGGCTCGCGGCGCTCTACCGGGAGCTCGTGTGAAGATCCTCCACGTGATCACGACGCTCGACGTCGGCGGCGCCGAGATGCACCTCCTCGCGCAGGTGCGCGGCCAAAGCGCGCGTGGCCATTCCGTGCGCGTGCTCTGGCTGAAGGGCGCCGGCGCGCTCGCGTCCGATTTCCGCGCCGCGGGTGCCGAGCACGTGGAGCACGTGCCCGCGGCCCGCTTCCCGCTGCGCGCGCGCGCGCACGCGCGCTGGGCCGACGTCGTGCACTCGCACCTCCTGAAGGCGGACATGCTGGCGGCGGCGAGTGCCTTTCTCTGGGGCCGAGGCGCGCGCCTCGTGTCGAGCAAGCACAACGACGAGCAGGTCCTCCGCCGCGCGTGGGTGGCGCGCGTGCACGGGCTCCTCGGCCGCGTTCCGCGCCGCACGATCGTGCTCTCCGACCACGTCGGCCGCTTCGTCGCGGAGCACGGCCGCATCGCGCCCTCGAAGCTCGTGCGCATCTACTACGGCCTCGATCCCGCGCCGTTCGAGGCCGCGGCGGACGCCGCGCCGGAGGTGCGCGCCGCCACGCGCGCCGAGCTCGGCCTCCCCGCCGACGCCGTGGTCTTCGTCTGCGTCGCGCGTTTCGCCCCGCAGAAAGCGCTCGGCGACCTGCTCGCGGGGTTTTCACGCGCACGCGCCGCGCGTCCGGGCCGCGAGCTCCGGCTCGTGCTCGTCGGCGACGATCCCTTCGGCGACGGTCGGAAGCGCGCCGAAGCGCGCGCGGCCGAGCTCCAGCTCGGGGAGAGCGTGCTCTTCGCCGGCATCCGTCGCGACGTGCCGCGCGTGCTCGCGGCGTGCGACGTGTTCACGATGACCTCCTTGTGGGAAGGCCTCGGCCTCGTCTTCCTCGAGGCCATGGCGTGCCGCCTCCCGGTGCTCGCGACGCGCGTCTCCGCGGTGCCCGAAGTGGTCGAGGACGGCCGCACCGGCGTGCTCGTGCCGCCTTCCGACCCCGAAGCGGTCGCGAAGGCGATGCTCCTGCTCGCGCGCGACCCGGCGCGGCGCGCCGAGCTCGGGCGGAACGGCGCGCGCGTCGTGCGCGATCGTTTCGGGCTCGACCGCATGATCGACGCGACGCTGGACGTCTACCGCGCAGTTCTTTCCGACTCCGGAGCCCCGGTGCGCTGACGTGCGGCGGAGTCGTCCCGCCCGCCCGGAGCGCGGTAGGCTCGATGCGTGCCGGTCCGCGCCGGTGCATTCCGAGCCACGCTCCCGCCGCCCGCGGCGGGGATCCGATACCCGAGGACGGGGTCCTTTCGGCCGCCCGATTCACGACCGCATGACGGACACGACCGCTTCCGACCGCGCGCCCGATGGAGCTCACGATCGCTCGCGCGCGGGCGCCGACCGCCGGCACCGGCCGACGCCGCGCCTCTCCCGGCGCTCCTTCCTCGGCGGCCGGCGCCGACGCGCGCGACGGGAGGGCGAGGGGGAGCACGCCTTCGTCGACCTCTACTCGGTGAAGCTGCTCCTGATCCTGCTCTGGATCGCGCTCATGAACGTGGCGGACAGCTTCTTCACGCTCGTCCACCTGCAACACGGCGGCACGGAGGTGAACCCGGTCGCCGGGATGATGCTCCAGACGGGGCTCACGTCGTTCGTGGTGCTCAAGTCGGCGCTGATCGGCCTCGCGCTGCTCGTGCTCTGCGTGCACAAGAACTTCCACCTCGCCCGCCTGGGCCTGTGGGTCGCGGCGATCGCGTACACGCTCCTGTTCGCGTACCACCTGTCGCTCTTCGGGGTCTGACGCTCCGTCCGCGCGCGCTGGAGGCCCGTGCTCGGCGCGCGTATCCTCGGCCGATCGGCGCGTCGCGCGCCGCCCCTCATGCCGACGGCCCGATCGCTCTCGTGCGCATGCGCATCGCCCGCATCCTGACGCGCCTGAACCTGGGCGGGCCCGCGCGGCAGGCGCTCGCGAGCGACACGCGCCTCGTCGCCGCGGGCCACGCGGTGCGCCTCTTCACGGGCAAACCGGAGGCGGGCGAGGGCGACCTCTTCGACACCTTCGTCGCGCGCGGGCTCGACGTCGTGCGCGTCCCGGGGCTCGCGCGCGGGCTCGCCCCGATCGGCGACGGGCGCGCGCTCCTCGCGCCGCGCCGCGCGCTCGCCGAGTTCGCGCCCGACGTCGGGCACACGCACGCGTCGAAGGCGGGGGCGCTCGGAAGGCGCGCGGCGAAGGCCGTCCCGAGCGCCGCGCGCGTGCACACGTTCCACGGGCACGTTCTCGAGGGTTACTTCCCCGAGCCCGTGTCGAGAGGCCTCGTCGCGCTCGAGCGCCGGCTCGCGCGGACGACGGACCGCATCGTCGCGGTGTCGCACGCGACGGCGGACGACCTGCTGCGGCTCGGCGTCGTGGAGGACGAGACGAGGCTCGTCGTCGTGCCGCCGGGAGTGGAACTCGAGGAGCTGCTCGCGCTGCGCGGCCGCCACGGCGCCTTGCGGACGCTCGTCGGCGCGCGCGACGCGGACGTCCTCGTCGGCGTGATCGGGCGCCTGGCCGAGGTCAAGCAGCCTGAGCGCGCGCTCGACGTGTTCACGATGCTCGCCGAGCGCTACCCGCCCCTGCACCTCGTCTTCGTGGGCGACGGCGAGCTCTTCGGGATGTTGGAGGGGCGCATCGAGGCCCTTCCCGAGGCGATGCGCGCACGCGCGCACCTCGTCGGCGCGCGCGCGGACATGCCGGCCGTGCTCGCGGACCTCGACGTCGTGCTGCTGACTTCGCGCGCGGAGGGCCTGCCCGTCGCGTTGATCGAGGCCGCGGCGGCCGGAAAACCCGTCGTCGCCGCGAACGTGGGCGGCGTCTCCGAGATCGTCGCTCACGAGCGCACGGGTTATCTCGGCGCGGACGTGGACGAGCTCGCGTTCGGCCTCGCGCAACTGCTCGATCTCCCGGCGGCGCTCCCCGCGTTCGGACAGCGCGCGCGCCTGCGCGTCGCGGCGCGGCACGGCGCGGACGAGCTCGCGCGGCGGCTTTCGGAGCTCTACCGGATCGTCGTGGAGGAACGCGCGTGCGCCTCCTGATGGTCTCGGGCGACCGGCAGGTCGTCGTCGGCGAGAAGGGCCCGTTCCACGCGATGCAGCGCGAGTTCTCGCGTTGGTTCGAGCGCATCGACGTGCTTTGTCCACGCCCCGACCGCCCGGCCGCGATCGCGACGATCCACGGGAACGTCCACTTCCATCCCGCCGACTGCGACCGCTCGGGCATGGTGCGCTGGATCGAGCGGCGCGGGATCGAGCTCGTGAAGGAGCACGCGCCCGCGCTGATCGTCAGCCACGACTACGGCCGCTTCTACAACGGCCGCGGGAGCTGGCGCATCGCGCGCTCGACCGGCGTGCCGTACCTCTCGGAGCTGCACCACGTCCCCGGCCACCCGGTGTGCGCGGACTGGAAGGAGCGCGTCGAGAAGCTGCTCGCGCGGGCGTACGTCGGCTGGGCGAAGGAGAGGGCGCTCGCGTTCCGCGTCGTGAACCACGGCGAGATGCCGCCGCTCCTCGAACGCTGGGGTGTTCCGCGCGCGAAGATCGTCGTGCTGCCGTCGCTCTACATCGACCTCGAGCTGTTCCGCCCGCCGGAGGCACCCGTCGCGGTCGAGCAGGACGTGATCTTCGTGGGCCGCCTCGTCGGCAACAAAGGCCTCTTCCCGATCGTCGACGCACTCGCGCGCCTCGACCGCGCGGGCACGCCGGCGAAGGCGCTCTTCGTCGGCAAGGGGCCGCTCGCGGGCGAACTGCGCGCGCGCGTCGAACGCGCGGGCCTCGCGCCGCGGGTGCGTTTCGTCGAGTGGGTCGATGCCCCGGCGCGCCTGGTGGAGCTCTACCGCGCGAGCCGCGTCTGCGTCTGCGCATCGACGTGCGAGGGCGGCCCGCGTTTCACGGTCGAGGCGATGGCGTGCGGCACGCCCGTCGTGAGCACGCCGGTCGGCGTGATGAAGGAGCTGCTCGAGTCCGGCGCGTGCGGTGCGCTCGCGGGCTTCGACGGTGCGTCGCTCGCCGCGGCGCTGGCGCGCGTGCTCGGCGACGATGCGCGACGACGAGCGATGGGGGCGGCCGCGGCGGAGCGCGCGCGCGGGTTCGAGTACGCGGCCACGCTGCGCGGCTACGCGGAGGGGCTCCACCGCCTCGTCGGGCTCCCGCTGCCCGCGCCGCTCCCGGAGCGGCCGCGATGAAGCTCCTGTTCCTCACGCAGGTGCTCGACGAGGGCGACGCCGTGCTCGGCTTCGTGCCGCGCTGGGTCGCTGGGCTCGCGCGCCGTTGCGAACGCGTGCGCGTCGTGGCGCTCGCGGCGGGCGAGCTCGCGCACTTGCCCGCGAACGTCGACGTGCGCGTCGTCGGTCGGCACGGGAGGCTCCTACGCTGGCTGCGCTACCAGTCGTTCCTGCGCGAAGCCCTGACGAAGGACGGGTTCGACGCGGTGCTCGCGCACATGGTGCCGCGCTACGCGCTGCTCGCCAGCGGTCCGGCGCGGCGCGCGGGCGCGCGCACGTTCCTGTGGTACACGCACGCCGGCGTCGACCAGCGCCTGCTCGCGGCGGTGGAACGCGTGGAAAAGGTCTTCACCGCCAGTTCCGAGTCCCTGCGCGTCGATACTCCTCGGCGTGTGGTCACGGGTCACGGCATCGACCTCGACCACTTCGAGCATCGAGGAGGAGAGTTCGACGGGCCGCCGCGCATCTTGAGCGTCGGGCGTCTGACACCGTCCAAGGATCCGCTGACGATCCTGGAGGCGGTGGCGGAGCTCGTTCGTCGCGGCCGGGAGCTTCGCCTCGACCTCGTGGGAGGAGGACTCACGGTGAAGGACGAGACGTACGCGCGTGCGGTGGACGAACGCATCCACGCGCTTGGTTTGCAGCCGTTCGTGACGCGGGCGGGCGAAGTGCCCTACCGCGACATTCCCGCGTGGTACCAGCGCGCGAGCGTCGTGGTGAACGCGAGCTCCACGGGGAGCATCGACAAGGTCGTGCTGGAGGCCTGGGCCTCGCGGCGCATCGTGCTCTCGTGCAACGAGGCGGTGCCGCCGCTCTGCCGCGAGCTCGGCGACGACGCGCGATGGACGAGTTTCCCGCACGGCGACGCCGCGGCGCTCGCGGCGGGCATCGAGCGGACGCTCGACTTCGCGCCGGAACGCAAGAGCGCGCTCGGCGAGCGGCTGCGCGGCATCGTCGCCCGCGACCACGAGGTCGACGCGCTCATGGCGCGCCTCGTGCGCGAGATGGGCGGTGACGCATGACGCTCGTCAGCGTGATCGTGCCTTCCTGGAACACCCGCGAGCACCTTTGCGCGTGCCTGGAGGCGCTCAAGGGTTCGCTGCCGCCGTCCTCGGAAGTGATCGTCGTCGACAACGGCAGCCGGGATGCTTCGGCGCGCACGGTGCACGAGCGCTTCCCGTGGGTGCGCCTCGTGCGCAACGCGCGCAACACCGGCCTCGCGCACGCGCTCAACCAAGGCGTCGAGCGCGCCCGCGGCGCGTACGTGCTCTTCCTTTCGCCCGATGCGCAGGTCGTCGGCGACGCCGTGCGGCGGATGGTCGCGTTCCTCGAGGAGAACCCGCGGTACGGCGCGGCGGCGCCGCGGCTCCTGAATCCCGACGGTACGACGCAGGCGGCGCACGGCCGGCTGCCGAACCTCCTCACGCCGCTCTTCCAGGGCACGCCGCTCGAGCGCTGGCTGCCGGACAACTTCGAGCTCGAGCGCCTCCTCGCGCGCGACTTCGACTACGCGCGCGACGGCGATCTCTCGGCGCCGTCGTCGGCGTGCCTGCTCATGCGGCGCAAGGCGCTCAAGAGCACGCGGCCTTTCGACGAGTCGATGTGGCTCTACTTCACCGACACCGACGCGTGCCGGCGCCTCGTGAAGCGCGGGTGGCGCATCGCCTACCTCGCCGAGGTGTGCGCCTGGCACGACGCGGGGAGGAGCACCGCGCAGTACGACGCGCTCCAGCAGGAGTGGCACAGGAACCGCCTCGCGTACTACCGGAAGCACTACGGCCGCTGGTCGGCGTGGTGGGTCAAGCTCTGCGTCGCGTGGACCTTCGCGGACCACTGCGTGACCGAGTTCTGGGCGCGCGCGCACGGAGCGATCGAAGAGCCCTTGGCGCCGCTGTGGCAGGACTTCGCGCTCTTCCTGCGGCGCTGACGCCGTTGCAGCGCGCCCCGTTGCAGCGCACGCGGGCGACCGCCAAGATCCGCGCATGCCGACCGCGCACGGTGGACCGATCGCCGAGGAGCTCGTCGAGCCCGTGCGGCGCGCCTTCCGCTGGCTCGCGGGCCTGCGCGCCGCGGACGGGCGCATCGTGTGTCCGTGGCACGGCGTCGAGCACACGGGCAGCAACGCGGGCCTGATCGTGCTCGCGTGCGAGCTCCTCGCGCACGACGCGGGCGCGGACCGCGAGCTCCTGCGTCGTGAAGCCCGCCTCGAGGCGGCACGCCTTCGCGCGAACCTCGTGCGCGAGGGCGACAGTCCGTGCCACACCTTCCGTCCGGGGCGCCACGATCCGTTCAACGGCTCGAACGGCATCATCGACGGCGGCGCGGCGACCGATGCGCTCTCGACGTACGTGCGCGCGCTCGGGCCCGAGCTCGGCGCGGACGAGCGCGACGCCAGCCGCGCGGCGGCGCTGCTGCACGCGCGGACGTACCTGCGCTACGCGGTGCTCGACAAGGGCATCCCGGCGCAGCGCGCGTGGGGGTTGACGGGGCTCGCGGGCGCGTGGGCGCTCGAGCACGACCCCGAGCTCGAACGCGCCGCGCTCGAAGCCGTCGGCGTGCTCGAGGGGATCCAGCACGGGGACGGGAGCTATCCCTACCATCCGGTCGAGTGGGGCGCCGAGCACGCGGGCGCGTCCGACGTGTCCGCGTTCTACCAGTCGCGCGTCACGGCGTTCCTGTTCCGTGCGCTCGCCGACCTCGGACGCGATCCGACGAGCGCGCTCTTCGCGCCGCAGCTCGCGCGCGGGCTCGACTTCACGCGCGCGCTGCAGGGACCCGACGGGAGGAAGTGCGGGCTCGTCGAGGCGAAACC